>CAYTGC010000741.1:0-2482 GCA_964437195.1 uncultured Myxococcales bacterium
AAAACGTGTGCGGAAGCGCGGCTGCCAGCCAAGAAGTTCAGCAAAACGTGTGCGGCCGCTCTGCCACGCAGAATCTGCGCAGCAAAAACGCATGCGGCAGTGCTTCCCCGCACAATCTGCACAGAAGCAACGCGCGTGGTCACGCCGTCAGATGCTGGGAGCGAAAGTTTTCAGCCACTGCTCCACAGAGATCAGCTTCCACAGCGCATGGCTAGTGGCTTGGTCTAGTCGTTCTTGTGCAACGGCGTCTTTTAGGGCCGCCAGGTCCACAAGTCCCAGGTCGTCTAGCAGCGACTGCGACAGCAGATCCATCACCAGCGGGCGCAGCGGGCCTTGCAGGTAGCGGGGTTGCGGTGCGCCAAAGCCGATTTTGTCGCGGCGGTCTGCGACGGCCTTGGGCAGAACATCGGCCAGGCTTTCTCGGAGCAGCGCTTTGGTGCGTCCATCGTGCGCAAGCCACTTGGGCGGGCACGCGAGACACAGCTCCACCAAGTGATGATCCAAAAACGGAGCCCGCGACTCGACGCCCTGCGCCATGCTGCTGCGGTCTTCGGTGCGCAGGATGGCGAGCAAGGACGACCCGGTCAGCAGCCGATACAGATAGCCGTGGAGCAGCGAGCGCTGGTCCAAGTCGGCAGCGTGCGGCCCGCCGGCCACCAGGTCCGGCACCCCAAGACTCTGCAAGCGAAAGAAGGGCGCCTTCGCAAACGCACTCTGCCACTTGCGGGCCAGCAGGGCCTTTCCAACCGAATCTGGCAGCCCGTCGCGCAGCGACAGCCAGCCACTGCGAAGGATCGCTGTGACCGCTTGGCGAGGGGTGGGCTTTTGCGTCCACAGCTCGTGGGCAAAGTCGGCAAGCCGACCTTTTCGCAGGTGGCTGGCCAAAAGCCAAGGCAGCGTCCCGCCATACCCGGTGAGCGCTTCGTCGGCCCCTTGCCCCGAGATGACGACTTTCAGTCCGTGACCGCGGACCAGGCGGAATACGCAGGCCTGGGCAAACACGCTCGCACCGCCGGTCGGCTCGTCCTGCTCGTAGACAAAGCGGGCAAACGCCTCGGGGCTCATCTGCTGCTCGGGAACGACGCGGAAGTTCGGGCTGCCTGTCTGTCCGAGCACTGCATCGATGAACGCACGCTCGTCGCAGGGATCGCTCGGATCGTGGACCACCGAAAACGTCGCAAGCGGGTGTGCAAGCGCCGACGCCAGACAGACCAGCGAAGACGAGTCCATCCCGCCGGACAGAAGCGCCCCGACCGGGCCTTCGCAGTCGAGCCGCAGGGTCAGCGCCGCGGTGAGCCGCTTGCGAAACTCGCGCTGGAACTCGACGGCATCGGTAGGTGGGCTGGGACATGGGCGCGGCGTGTAGTAGGTCGCCACGGTGGGCGGCGGCACTGGGGCAGCGTGTGCGGGCAGGGCAAAGGACCAAAGCTGGGCCGGTCCAACGCGGCGAATCTGGGCAAAGAAGGTCTCGTCGTGCGCTTCTTGTTCCGCGTCGGCCAGGTAGCGTGCCAGCGTCAGCCGGTCGACGTGCAGCGGCAGCCCCAGCTTGTGGCAGACGCGGACAATCGCCTTGGGCTCGGACGCGGCCAAAAGGTACTCGCCGTGCCGGTAGACATAGAGCTGTTTTTTGCCAAATCGGTCGCGGCCCAGGTGCAACGTCCGCGTCTGGGCGTCCCACAAGATGAGCCCCAGCGGCCCTTCCACGGCGTCGAGCGCACCGAGCGGCTGTAGCCGCGCAAGCGTCGTCAGCAGCACTTCACTGTCGGACTGGCTTTGCAGCACCTCGCCTTCGGCCAGCCAGCGGGTCCGCAGCGCGCGGTGGTTGTAGACCTCGCCGTTCCACGACAAGGTGAGCGGGCCGCGCCGCATCGGCTGGGCTCCGCCTGGGGTCGGGTCCACGATCGCCAGCCGCCTGTGTCCGATCGTGATGCCGGGTCCATCCGGGGCGCGGTCTGAAAGTGGCCCGCTCCACAGCCCTTGGCCGTCGGGTCCGCGGTGCGCCAGCGCTTCGACCATCTCGGCGCACAGCGCCTCGCGCGGAAGGCGGGGCAGCGGAGCGACAATGCAGGCGACGCCACACATAGACTGATTGTACGGGGATTAGGACGTCGAGCCGATGAGACCGAACAGGGAACGAAGGGCATCGTCGAGCTTGCTTGGGTCGGTGCCGCCCGCTTGCGCGACTTCCGGCTTGCCGCCACCGCGTCCACCGACTTGCGATGCGAGTGCCGACACCAGCTTGCCGGCTTGCACCTTGGCGGTGTGGGCCTTGGCCACGGCGACGACCAGCGCCACTTTGTCGCCGTCCGCACTTCCCAGCGCGACGACGTGGGCTTTGCCATCACCGACCAGGGACTCGGCCAGCTCACGCAGGGCTTTGCCATCGGCGACCTCGACCCGGCGGGCGACCACATGCAGTCCGCCGACGTCTTTTTCTTCCGAGTACAGGCCCGCGCTGGAGGCCGAGGCGAGCTTCTTTTGC
>CAYTGC010000742.1:0-2475 GCA_964437195.1 uncultured Myxococcales bacterium
GTTGATCCCAAAGCCGCCAAGCCCGCAGGCAAGCCCACGGCGAAGCCAGCGGGCAAGGTTGCGCCTCCAGCGCCGGCGGTCAACACCGCTGCCCCGGCCGGCACGCAGGCCAATCCAGCCAAGGCCAACCCGGGCAACGCAGCGGCAGGCCTGTAAGTTCTCCGAGCGCCTGCTTGGGCTCGCGCTCGTTTTTCCATCCTAAGTTAACGAAAGGAGTGACTCGATGAAGAAGCTTGGTCTCTTGATTGCCCCCGTGCTGTTCGCTCTGGGCTGTGGTGGGCTCGATGACGTGCTGACGGGGGCCGATGCTGGCGTCTGTGGCCCGGGTATCAATCCTCATCAACTGCAGAATAGCCCGGCCTATTCGACAAAAGCCGGCTCTGTCACCCAGTTTTCGACGACTTGCAGCAATGTTGACCCGGTTGCAACCCAGTCGGCGCTCGGCACGGCTGTCCGTGAGTTCACAAATGAGAGCGGCAATGGTGGCGGTCAGTGCATTTGGACGACTGGTCTTACGCCGAACCAGAAGCTCGGCTGTGGCCAGCTGTCCTGCAACAAAGGCACGATGGTTGGTGCATACAGCCAGGCCAATACGGACTGCACGTTCGATGTGAGCAACTCGATCACCGTATCCGTGCTTGGCCGCAACAATGTGCAGTACTGCTTGACCCAGACTCGCCAAAACCACGGCAGTACGTCGGGCGGGCCGGGCTGCAAGCAGACCTCGACCTGCACCGTTTCATACTGTGCCGAGCTCACTGGCCCTCCATAGTCTGCGGGTCCGGTCCTTTTCTTCGCCATCCGCTAGGGATGTTTCCTCTGGTAGGACATCCCATCGTTCTTTCGCCCCTTCGTCTTTCTGCTGAGTGACTCCGACTGCGACAAGCAACAGCGTTGTGGCCAGTGTTGGCTGTGGCAGCCGTGTGCTGTCCTCTGTGGCGGTTTTGTTGGCTTACAGGGGGGGCGGGGTGTGACGGGGGACTACGTTGTTGTCTAGTGTAGTCCGACGGCTTCGATCGCTTGGGTGAGCTCTTCGGCGCTGTGGACGCCGCGGAAGACGCGGCGGATCTGGCCTTGCCCATCAATCAGCACAGTCATGGGAATCTGGGTGATGCCGTAGCGCTCGGCGACAGTGCCTGCATCGCTGCCGAGCGGCATCTTGAGCTGGAGCGCGGCGGCAAACTGCTTTGCTTTGGCTTCGGCACCTTCGATTTCAATCGCGATCGTCCGCAGACCGCGGGTGCTCAGTCGCTGGTGCACTTGGTCGATGAGCGGCAGCGACTCTTTGCACGGTCCACACCACGTCGCCCAGAAGTCAATCAGCACCGGATGCCCTTTTTGGGCTGACAGCTGAAAGCGCTCGCCTGGGGCGGCTGAATCGTCGATCCGCGCGACGGAAAAGTCCTCTGCCAGTTTGCCGCTTTGTGCGACGGGCGGCGGTCGAAGGAAAAAACCGCGCAGCTCGTTTGCGACGATGACGACAAACAGGCCGATCAAGATCCAGGAAACGACACGGGTGAAACCTGAATCGGGCGGATCGGACTTGGCCGCTTGATCTTCACTCATGCGCGGCTGCTCCGTCGCTGTTCTCGTTCAAAGATAAGCCGTAGCCCCGTCAGGGTGAGCATCTCATCGCATTCTTCGATGGTGCGGCTGTCTTTGGCGATGAGCGGCGCGAGGCCACCCGTCGCGATGACTTTGAGGGGGAAATCGACCTCGGCTCGCATTCTTTCGACGATTCCATCGACCAGCCCGACGTAGCCATAGACCAGACCCGACTGCATGCTCGAGACGGTGTTCTTGCCGATAACCGAGCGCGGACGCAGCAGCTCGACGCGAGGAAGCTTGGCTGCGGCGTGAAAGAGTGCGTCGGCACTGATGCCAATCCCCGGAGCGATGGCCCCACCGAGGTACTCGCCTTTGGGGGTTACGACGTCAAATGTCGTCGCAGTGCCGAAGTCGACAACCAAGCAGCCTGAACGGTGCCGTTCGTACGCAGCGACGGCGTTGATGATCCGATCGGCGCCGACTTCTCGGGGGTTTTCGTACAAGATCGGCATTCCAGTGCGCGAGCCCGGTCCCACGACGACGGGTTCGATGTTGAGATAGCGCCGGAACAGTCGCTGGAAGGCGTTGAGAACGGGCGGAACCACCGTCGCCAAGATGCCAGCGGTGATGCCTCGCTCGCTCGACTGGGCTGAAACCGGCGCCAGCTTGTCGGCACCTGCGGGTTGGGTTTCCGATTGCCGCGACTCGTCGGATGGCACCTCGCGCTGCGGACCGGCGCGAAACGGCAGCCCCTGCAGGGCAAACATCGAGTGAAGCAGCGCCGCGTACTCGTCCTCGGTGCGGGCCTTGCGCGTCTCGATGCGAAAGTGGGTAAGGAGCGTGGCGCCGTCGAATACGCCAAAGACAATGTTGGTGTTGCCGATGTCCACCGCAAGCAGCATGCGGCTAGCTTAATCCAAAGCGCGG
>CAYTGC010000743.1:0-2474 GCA_964437195.1 uncultured Myxococcales bacterium
TCGACACGCAACCGTCTACTCAGATCACCCCCGTCGAAACCGTTACGCCCCCGAAATGGGAGCAACAAAGGGCAAAGGCAGCTTACGCACGGGCTGTGTACTCGTCAACCCGGAGCCTTGGTTTTGACTTCAACCTTCATGGCCGGGGCCGCGGGAGCTGGCGTTTCCTTCGGGGCCGCTCCGATCCCGGCGTCGGGGCGTAACTCGGTTGGAGCTGCTGGCGCGACAGCTTGACCCGGTGCTGGCGGTGGGGCAATCGGGGCAATCTTCGGCGGGTTTACGAACTTGCCCAGCTCGCGACCCGTCTTCCAGTAGCCGTGAAGATAGACGAAGAAGTCGTAGCGAATGGCATACGGCGTTCCCTTTTTCACGACGCGAACGCGATAAAACTGCGTCGGTTGGAGGAGCGCCTTCGCGATTCCTTGCTCACTCTCGCTCTGCTTGTCCGACGGCAGGTTGTCGACGCGCGTTACTTCGACATCGTCGTAATGGTGCTCATAGATGCTGCCCACAAGCTCCGCAGCACCCGGTGCCCCAAGCGGCCTCGCCAAGAGCTCGTACCGAGGCCAATAGCGACGCGCCTTGTCATCACCAATGAGCATCGCCAGCTCTTCTTGTGACATCCGCATCGACGACATCATCTCAGTGAGCTTGTCGCGGTCATCGCGCTTGGCGGCCTCTAGTACGTCTTGCCACAGCCGAAGCAGCTCTTTTTCCGAAGCGCCGTAGCTGCCCGGCTCCATCGGCTTTTCCGCGAGCAACTTCAGACAACCGCCCATCGTCGCTACCGTCGCGATTCCGGCTGTTCCCTGCGCCATCGTCCCGGCAGCACAAAGCAAAAAGCCTGTCGCCATTTTTGCAAAGCGACTTCGTTGCGTATTTTTCATCCTCGACCCACTCATGGGCACTGATGTTGCCCTCTTCGCTTGTCGCACAGCTAGACCCCGTCTGCAAAAACCCCGCGCACCCTTGCCGCCCTGCCCCAACCTGCGGTATGACATCGCCTGGATCGTGGGGCTGTGGATAACTCTGTGGGTAACCCTCTGAATTGGTCAGTGGATAGGGTGGGTGTAACCACCAGCTGTGGAAGACTCGGTACTTTTTCCACAGTGTCCCACATCTTCATCCACAGGCGAAGTGCTTGATTTCCAAGGACTTAGGTGAGTTTTCCAGATATTCACAGGCCCGAATACGGATACGAATTGGATCTATTTCTATTGATCCAGATCAGGTAGAAACGCACCCCCAAGGCAACAAAAACCAGGTTGGAGAATCAGATGGAGTTCAGAATCGAGAAGGCAGCGTTCCTCCAAGCGCTGTACTACGCGCAGGGCATCGCAGACCGCAAGTCGACCATGCCCATCTTAGCCAACGTACTTTTGCGCTCGGATGGTCATGAGCGCATCTTGGTGGCCGCGACCGACCTGAACCTGACCGTTACCACCGAGCTGCCGTGTGAAGTGCAGAGCGAAGGCGGCCTGACCGCTTCAGCGAAGCACCTCCACGACATCGTCAAGTCGCTGCCGTCAGACAAGCTGAGCCTGAAGCGAGCGGACAACAACTACGCCGAGCTGCAGAGCGGCAAAGCGAACTACAAAGTCGTCGGTCTGCCCGATCGAGACTTTCCGAAGCTGCCGCCTCACCGCGATGTCAAGTTCCACAAGGTCGATGGAGCGGTGCTCCGTGACCTCATCGCCAAGACCTTCTTTTCGATTTCTGCCGACGAGACGCGCAGCCACCTAAACGGCGTTCTCCTCGAGTGTGAAGGCGAAGGAGAGCATGCGTTTGCGCGCATGGTTTCGACCGATGGTCACCGCCTGTCGAAGTGCGAGAGGCCGATGCCCGGTGCGCCCAAGATGATGCCGGGTGTGGTGATTCCTCGTCGGGGACTGATGGAAATTCGTCGGGCTCTCGAAGGCAGCGGTGGCAACGTCGAAATCGCGGCGCAGAACCAGTACTTCTTCGTCCGAACCGGGGCGACTGTGCTGTCGGTACGGCTCACCGAAGCGACCTTCCCGCCGTATGAGCAAGTGATTCCCAAGGACCACCAGAAGCGGATTGCGGTGCGCAGTGGTCAGCTTCTCGATGCCCTCAAGCGAATCGTCCTTGTAGCGTCGGAAAAAACCTGGGGCGTCCGCATGAGCATCACCAGCGGCAGCATGCGCATCGAGTCGGACAACCCGGATCTTGGCCAAGGCCGAGAAGAGCTCGACGCAAACTACCAGGGCTCCGAGTGCACCATCGGCTTTAACGCCAAGTACATGATTGAGCTTCTGGCGGAAATGGACACGCCCGAGGTTCAGCTCGAGCTAAACGGCGACCTTGACCCCGGAGTGCTCCGTCCTCTCGACGAGAAGCAGGGGGTGGGCAACCAGTACCTCGGCGTGATCATGCCCATGCGCTTGTGAGCGCGTGCTTCTCCGCAGCCTACATACGCTCGACTTCCGCAACCTGCGCGACGTCGAATACCGTCC
>CAYTGC010000744.1:0-2470 GCA_964437195.1 uncultured Myxococcales bacterium
CCCCAAGTCAGGAGAAAAAGCGTCGCTGCCCACTTCACGCCGCCAGCCTAGCACGACCTTTGACCCGGTCTTGCCTCCTGGCGGAATTGGTCTGCTCGCGCTGGGGGGGAGCAGGATTTTGCTGGGCTACGGGCAGTGGGTTCGCAGCACGCCAAGTTGCCGAGTGTACGGCGGATCCGCAAACGGTGGCGGGAGTGTCTCCGCAGGAAGCGGCACAACACAGCCGGGCGGTAGCTCGCTCAGGAAGGTCGGCGTAAAGCAGTCAATGCCTAGATCCCACTGCTGATTGTATTTTTCTACGCGATGGGGCCGCAGCACGTTGTCCAAGAAGTCGTAGCTGTTGGCGAGACCATCGGTGTTCACAACGGTACGCTCGGAAAAGTACCCCAGAATTCCTGCGCTCATCGACCAGATTTTGGTGTGCTTGGCCGTATGTTCGCGCGCCCAGAGGGCACCTTGATACAAATGGTAGTTAAAGCCCTCGGGCTTTTGGTTGATGGTTCGGAACTGTCGCAGCGACAGCGCACCCGATGTCAGCAGAAACACGAGCAGCGCGACGCCGACGCGCAATCCGGCAGGCTGGCCAGGATTCACCGAGGGTCGCAACAGCCAGTGAACCGCGGACGGCTTGCGAAGGGATATGGCTCTGTGCCATATCCGCTGCAGGCCAAGGCGTAGGCTGGCACCGGCGGTGATTCCCAGCAGGATGGCATGCGGGATGTAGTACCAGGGGGTCGACGTCATGTCGCCGAAGAAACGAATTCCATAGAACAGCCAAAGCGCCGTGGCCGCAGCGAAGAACGGCCAAAAGTGGACCAGATCATCAAGCGGGTGCGCACGCAATCCGGATGGCCGTTCGCGTCCTAGCCATCGGATGATAACGAGCGGCCAGATGAGCACTGCAGAGACAAGCACCGAGAGCTTTGGCGCACGAATCATCCACAGCAGGTTGCGTACAGTTACTGTGAAGTCGCCAAGTCCGCTGCTCTGCACCTCTGCTGCCCGCCGCGTGTCAGAAAAGTAGAGCTTGACCGCCCCGCTGACCGGCATCAGGTGGCCGGTCTGCGCCAAGTTCAAAATCAAGTAGCCCGACACCATGACAACCATCGGGACGCCCAAGCCGAGCAGCGCAGGCGAGAGCTGAGCGCGACCCGTTTTGTCTTTTAGTGCACGAATCACGAGCGCAGTCGGCACGGTCACAAGCACGAAGAACTGATCTGTTCGCGTAAGAAACAGCAGACCGAGCAGCGTTCCGAGCCTTGCCCACTGCAAGGGCGTGACGCTGTCGACCGACCGTTTCATGATGGCCAGGTAGTCGGCCACTACGAGCGAGTAGGCAAGCACGAGCAGCCCGCTTTCGAGGCCATTTGTCACGAGGCGATAGACCACCGCGAAAACCCCCGCTGCAACAAGCAGTGCCAAGCCAGACCCCCAGATTCGGCGAAGGGCGTTGGTGAGAACCATGAGTCCCCCCGCACTTGCGAGTACCTGCAAGGCGACCAAGACACGTATCGGCGTCTCTCCACCCTGTGGGAACAGCCAGAAGACCGGCACGCAGACCAGAAACCACAGCGGCTGGTAGCCATTTGTATGATGGATTCCGTCGAAGCTTGAAAATCCAGAGTGGGCGAAAATTCGTGCCGTCTGGATGTAGTAGAAGGCATCGTCGTTCATGAAGAACGACAGCAAACTCGCCATTTTTGCGCTCAGGAGCAAAAGTCCGGGAAGCGAAAGGCCGATCACAAATGGCACGCTCAGCCAGAGCGGCCAGCCCTCGGATGCTGTCGCCGTCTCGTTTTTCCTCGAGGCCGCGCTGGGTCCACGGCGTTCATCGGCACTGCTAGGTCCACCCTGCGACATGTCGGGACACTATATCCCGCCAGTTACGATGCCTAGCGCTTTGTGGGTTACGCTTGGGCGCGCACGCGGGAGGCGGGCGGACGACGGCGGGCTCGGTAGATGTAGTCGAGGCCGATGCTGCCTGGGACATCTACGGGAACGACAATCTCGGCGATGTTCTGGTAGCGAGCTTTGAGCCGCTCCATCAGGTCGGTTTCCCGCTGCGCAGACCACAGCGCGAGCACGCCGCCCGGACGCAGCGCTTCCTCTAGGTCTTGCAGGCCATCTTCGCTGTATAGATCGGCGTTTTTCTGGCGCAGAAGCTGGCTTGGGCCTTCGTCGAGATCAAGGATCACCGAGAGATAGCCTTCGCCTTCGAGCTTTACGTCGGGCAGCGACTTGTAGCGCAGCGCCCGGAGATACTGCGAAAGGCCCATGTTGTGGACGTGAACGCGCGGGTCGGACAGCGGCGGTTCTTTGTGGATCGTCATCAAATGAGAGCGATTCCACTCGATGATTGCGGCGCTGTGCTCAACGACATCGACACGGATGACGCGCGGGCTTTCCAAGAGCGCCGCAAGGACGTGCCCCATGCCAAGTCCGGCGAGCAGTACGGTGATGTCCTGGCGGT
>CAYTGC010000745.1:0-2458 GCA_964437195.1 uncultured Myxococcales bacterium
GGATCGGCTTTCGCCGGTCGTACAGGTTGGATAAGTGGTTCGGCGTCCAGCGAAGGCAGGGCAGCGGCCAGCTTGTGCCACCGCGCAGTGATTGTTTTCGGTAGGCTGGAGTTCGTCAGTGCGCGGAGCCCTGGCTCATCGGATCCGGGCTGCCGAGGAAGCTCCCGAGTTCGCTCTCGAAGACCGACACATCCAGACCAAGCGCGTCGCTCCAGCAATTTAGGACGCGGGCCGCAGCGTCATCAATACGCAGGCTCTCTCTTGTTGTGGTGTGCGAAGAGCATCGACGAGAGGTACACGCATCGTTTCTCGCGTGTGACGGACTAAGCGAATTTCTGTCAGGCGCGTCCTACTCCAGCGCCCGCGCTCATGCTGCGACCTACAGCCGGTCGTCTGAAGAAAGCAAGACCCCACGGGAGCCTCGACGTACGATCAGATGAAGTAGACACCGCTAGCGCTTGCATCATGGGCACCACCTGCCGGGCAGGCGCTGGTGCCGTTGAGAGAAAAGAACATCCCCTCACATTTTTTGCACCATCGCCAGCCGTCCTGGCCGCCCTGTGCGTTGCAGGTGTGGATCTGGTAGTGGGCCCCGGTCGACTTGTGGCCGCCGCTGCCAGCCGGGCAGCATCCCGTGCGTCCGCCTTGGCCGAAGTACAAACCATGGCAGCGGCCACAGCGCGTCCAGCCGGTCTGCACGCATCCGCCGGCATGGGCATGAAAGAGCTTGTACTGTCCGCTGCCGCTCTCCTTGTGCGGGCCGATGACCATCGCCGGAATGCCTCCCGGTCGGCTTTGCGGGCGCACCGGGCAGATGCCGCGCGTGTCGCTGGCCAGGTACAGCCCCTGGCATTGCATGCACCAGCGCCACCCCTGCTCGATATCGCCAGGCATGATGAGATTTGGCCTGGTGATGGTGATGCTGCCGTCCGGATTTGTCGTCGCTGCGGATACCGTACACATTCATGACTCCTATGTAGGGGATAGATGAGCTTACCCTGGCTGCCAGCCGTGAGTCATCCCCCTAATGCTGAGCGGTCTCTCTTCAATCGTACCGCGGGTACTCTGTACTGCTGCGCCTCTACCGTTCTTCTCAACCCAAAAAGGGCGAAGGCGAGGGGCCGGGCTCAGTAGACAGAGTCCGCCTGGTCGGGAATGATGGATCCCGTTTCATTGCGGCAGGGAACGGACACGCCTGCTGCGTCTTTGCATGCGGTGGTGCTGCACGAATACGGAGTGGTCTGCTGGGATCGCGGCTGAATGAACATCGGATTGATGATCCATGTCCCGCCAGCATTCCCGTACGCGTTGCACATGAGTTCTTTTTTGTTGCGGTTGATGGCCAGCTTCAGCGCTGTTGCGTCCTGAAGGAAGGTGATGTCTGTATCCGAGTCTCCAGCACCGAAGATGGGTCGCTTTTTGAGATCCGCTTGACGCGTCAGGGCGCTGGCCGAAACATCGCCGTAGATGACTCTGTTCATCCAGCAGCGTTTGCCGTCGATATACGTGATGAGACTATTCCCCGTCACATTTCCAGCGCCGTCATTGCTGCCATTTGGAACGTCGCCGCAGCCCATGAGATCATAGGTGTACTTTCCACCTTGCTCGACGCTGCGAATTCCGATGACGTGATCTGCGGAGACACCAACTTCCGCGCCCCAGACTTCCACGATGGGTTGAGGTGAAGCCGACAGCACCCAGACATCGATGCCGTTCTGTTGCAGTTTGCGGATCAGATCCCTCATCTGGTCGTAGATGCGGACCCAGTTTGTGACCTGGACTCCACCGATGGTCTGCTTGCTGTCGATGGGCTTGGCAAGGTTCTCTGTCTTGGCGGCGGTGGCCGTTGCCTGGATCTGGGCTGCACTGTAACCACCGAGGAGCTGCGCTACCCAAGCATATGAGGGTTCCATTCTGCGGTAGTCCCAACCAGCAAACGCCGTCTTGCCTCCGACTGTCTTTCCATCCGTGTAGATCGTCAGAATCTCTTTGGCGCAGGCCATGTTTGACGAGGTGGGAAGCGCGCTGCCGGCCTGAGCGAGCGCTCCGCAAGCTGCATCGAGAGCCGCTGTGGCATCCGCTGTCAAATACCTGCTGGTGAAGCGCCAGTTCTTCATGGGCGGCTGCAAGATCAGGTCGTGCGCGAGCATGTAGAAGAAGGTCGCATCACCGACATCGTTCTTTACGACTGTATTGTCCCAGTCAAAGATCGCAACCGGCTTCTGCTTGCCATCGTAGGACGCGCTGCAAACACCGTTGGTGCGCATCATCTGATCCAGTGTGTCGCGATTTTTGCCGTACCAGCTCAGGCTCGCATCAAGCGTTACGCAGGTCGGCTTGTTCATATCGAGTGCCGACGTTGTCGCCGGATCGCAGTCACACACCCCTGCAAGCGACAGGATAGAGAAGCAGACACGCTGGAAACGCAAACGATCGAAGGGCATCAAACACCTCTCTG
>CAYTGC010000746.1:0-2454 GCA_964437195.1 uncultured Myxococcales bacterium
TACATGGGCCGGACTTGATCGTTTGGGAGTCCCTGCTTTCCCCAATAGGAGAACTCTGCACGACCGCGCACCGCCGGAATGTTGTTGTCGGCCAGAATCTGGTTCTGACCATTCCCATTGCCCGCAAACAGCGAATAGCGGAAGGACGTACTTCCTGCGAGCGGAATGTGTCCCGAGTGTATCGAGATTCCGAGCGCCCGATCGGCACCGAGACCCCGCGTGGTGAACCCCTCGGTTGGCTGCACGCCTTCGACCGGAACGGCGCGCGAGACAAAAGGAAGCTCAGCGTCGGACCGCATGCTGTCCAGATCCCACGGTGTCACCATCTGTCCGAAGCTGATGCGGAAAAATCGGTATGGCGCCCAGGTAATATAGGCGTCGCGCAGACGGGCGGTGAGCTGTCCTCCGGGAAAGCTCTGGCTGAGCCGGTCTTCACTGGCGCCTTCAATCGAGATGCGGCCCGCGAGCACAGCCTTGTACTGCACGTTGGCGCTGACCCGGGCTTGTTCGAGCTGAAAGCCGTTGTTTCGTCCCGCGAGGTTGTAGTTCTGCGGTTCCTGGATCCAGCGATACGCGCCATGGATGTAGCCACCCAGGTCGAAGCGCCAAATGGAGGCAGCCCCAAGCGGCATCGTCACAGACGGAATCGGTGGCGACGGCTGAACCGGCGGAGCGACTTGCAGCGGCGTCAAGCCATCGCCAGTGGGTGCAGCTTGGACCGCAGGTTCTGGCGCAGGCGGCGGTTGGGAATCGACCGGTGGAGGCGGAACGTGGTCGCCGTAGCCCTGGGCAAAAGCCGCAGTGGAAAAGGAAGACAGCACGACTGCGCAGGCGAGCGAAGCGGGGAAGAATCGCACCACGGGGAACCTCCAAGCAAGGCGGCAGAAGCGGCCACAGCCTCGGGCAGCAAGATGTATGAGCAACGACTACAGATCCGCACGCAGAGGAACCCACACCACCACACGCTGTCAAGCAGTGGTTAGATGGTCCGTGCAGACGTGGCTCGGGTTGGCGGGCGCTAGCGGGTGGGAATCAGCCACTGGGCCAGGACGCGGAAGTCGAGCGGCTGACCGGCTTCCAGTCGCTGATGCTGAAGCAGAAGAGCGCGCAGAATCAGAAGCTGCTCGTCGAGCTGGGCAGCAAACAGCGCCGACTGATAGTCCACACGCCTCTGGAGAAGCGCGGCGATGGCTGTTCGCAGGGTTTTTTGATCAATTTCGGACAGGGACCGAGAGAGCCGCTGCGGCGTCTCCAGCTCACTTAACGACAGGCCAAGACCACTCAGCGTCGGCGACAACAGCTCCGTTGCCGAAAGGACGCCGTAGCGCAGATACAGTGCTTTGGCCAGGCCTGCACGGGCACGAAGCTGCTGTTTCTGCATCGACAGCAGAAGCGGCTTCTCGTTTTCCAATAGCTCAAGAACCTGCAAAAGCAGACCGCGCAGCCGCTCGCTTGCTCGCTGGAGCTGTTGCGACGGACTAAGCTTCTTCCGCGGCGCAGGTGGCGGAGTCGTCAGGCTCTCTTTGGGAACGGTAGCGTTCGACGGTGGTGTCGGACAGCCCGGCTCTAGCGGCGGCTCGATCACAAACTCGCTCGGGTCGAGGTCGACAAGCAGATTGTCAAACACCTCCCCCGACCAGCGGTCCGGACCTTCCTGCGCGAGCAAAATGTAGTGTTCATAGGCGCGGGAAAGTCGCAAAAGCAGCCCTTGCCGAAGCCGCAGGCTCTGCTGAACGGATTCAATCTGACAGAGCGTGTCGTGCGAAAGTGGCGCTTCGCCTTGGACCGGCACGCTGAGCGTCTGGCTGTCGACATAGGAACGCAGGCCAGACCGAAGCTCTTGCAGCGAGACAGACAGCCTTTTGGTGGACTGAACGGCCTGCTGCGACAGCCGCACGGCACTGTGAGGGTTGACCGTGACGCAGCCCGACACAAGCACGAGAGACAGCAGCCACAGAAGCTGGCGAAACCGCAGCCGATTGGCAAACACGAGCTACCGACCTCCTCGCGGACCCGACGACGGCGGCAAACTGTCCTTGTCACCGTCTTGAATCGGTGAGTCCCAAGGATATTCCTCGGGTTCGAGCGGCCTCGGTACACTCAGCTTCGCCGCAGTCTTGGGCGGAGTCGGTTCCCCCGGCTCCCAGTGCTCATAGTTTCCGCCCAGCGCATCCTCGACCGACCCATTGCCGTAGTCGAGATAGTCTTGCTCATCGTCGGTCAGTCGAGCAAACGCGAGATCATCGATAAACTGAAGGATCTTCTGCACCTGCGACTGCGTGTAGCCTCGCTGGTTGGACACCACGACGATACCAAGCTGCGCCGTATCGAGTGAATCGGTGTCACCGACCTCGGCGATCGCACAGTTCCATTTCTGGTGAACGCGATCCTTTATCCGACGCAGCACCGAGCGCTTGTCTTTGTCCGAGTGGCAGTCTTCCAGCTGCAGGGTGA
>CAYTGC010000747.1:0-2452 GCA_964437195.1 uncultured Myxococcales bacterium
CCTTCTTGGCGCTCGACTGTCGCGATGTGGGTCGCGTCGATCTGCGGATGGATGCACACGGCAACGTGTATGTTCTGGAGCTAAATCCGCTGCCAGGGCTGACGCCGGACTGGTCGGATCTGGTCCTGATTGGCAAAGCGATCAACATGGACTACCGAACGCTGATCGCCGAGATTATGGCTGGTGGTCTCAAGCGACTGCGTGACAAACGGCGCGGCAACGTGTCGGCGCGGAACGGCAAAAACGGAGAGGCCAAGAGCAGCGTCTCAACGCCAGTTTCGGATGGTCGCACAGAAGATACCGATGCCGCGGCGCTGCATACGCTGCCCGTGGCGCACAAAGCCAGTGAGGAAAAAACCACCGCGAAGTCACGCGCCAAAGCTGGTTCTCGTCGACGACCCGCCGCCGCTTCGCACTAGTCTCTCCTGCGATGGCCTTCCTTTCCGCAACGGATCTCTACCTTCTGAATGAAGGGCGACACCTGCGTCTGTATGACAAGCTCGGTGCACACCTGGGCCGTGAGCTTGTCGACGGCGTTTCTGTTCCTGGTTGTCACTTTGCGGTCTGGGCTCCCAACGCGTCTCGGGTGTCGGTCATCGGCGATTTCAACGGCTGGAATCCCGACCGGAATCGACTTGAGAGTGTGGCTTCTTCCGGCGTCCACTACGGCTTCGTGCCAGCAGCCGCCGAAGGTCAGCGCTACATCTATCAGGTCCAGAGTCGCAACAACGGATACACCGTAGACAAAGCCGATCCGTTTGCGTTTTCCGCGCAGATCCCGCCAGACAAGGCCTCGGTGATCACGCGGCTCGACTATCGCTGGGAGGATTCCGAATGGCTGCGGAATCGCAAGATTCGGAACTCCCTTTCGGCCCCGCAGTCGATCTACGAGCTTCACCTCGGATCGTGGCAGCGAGATGAAGCGGGGCGGTTCCTTTCCTATCGTGAGGTAGCACCACGGCTCTGTGAGTATGTGCGCAAGCTTGGCTTTACCCACGTCGAGCTGCTGCCGATTATGGAGCATCCGTTCTATGGTTCGTGGGGCTATCAGTGCACCGGTTTTTTTGCGCCCACAAGCCGCTACGGCTCACCGCAGGACTTCATGTTCCTCGTCGATTCGCTGCACCAAGCAGGAATCGGAGTGATTCTGGACTGGGTTCCTTCCCACTTTCCTTCCGATTCCCACGGGCTCGGATTTTTCGACGGAACGCACCTGTATGAACATGCCGATCCACGCCAGGGATTCCATCCCGAGTGGCACAGTCTGCTGTTCAACTACGGAAGAAACGAAGTCCGTTCCTTTCTGCTCTCCAGCGCGCTGTTCTGGCTGGACGTTTATCACATCGATGGTCTGCGCGTCGATGCGGTGGCGTCGATGCTGTATCTGGACTATTCGCGCAAAGAAGGAGAGTGGGTTCCCAACGCACGCGGAGGGAAGGAAAACCTCGATGCGATCACGTTTCTGCGTCAGCTTTCAGAAGACGTGTATCGCGAGTTTCCCGACGTAGAGACGATTGCAGAGGAGTCCACTTCCTGGCCGCTCGTCTCGCGTCCGACGTCGATAGGGGGACTCGGATTTGGTTTCAAGTGGGACATGGGCTGGATGCACGACACACTCCAGTATTTTGCGCTCGACCCCGTGCATCGCCAGCATCATCACAACCTGCTGACGTTCCGCGGAATGTACGCGCAGAGCGAAAACTTCGTGCTGTCTTTGTCGCACGATGAAGTCGTTCACCTGAAGGGCTCGCTGCTGACCAAGATGGGCGGACCTTCTGCCGATGAATGGCAAAAGCGCGCGAGTCTGCGGCTTCTGTTTGGTTATCAGTATGCACTGCCCGGAAAGAAGCTCCTGTTTATGGGAGCAGAGATCGGACAGTGGCGCGAATGGAATCACGAAGGGAGTCTGGACTGGTTCCTCCTGGAACGCCCAGAACACCGAGGCATCCAGCAGTTTGTGGCCGACCTAAACCGGGTCTACCGCGAGCAGCCTGCACTTTCCGCGCGTGACTTTTCGGAAGATGGATTCGTCTGGCTTTCCGTGGATGATGGCAGCCTCAGCGTGCTGTCGTTCCTGCGCCAAACAGAGTCGGAGGCAGACTCTCCAGACACGGTCATGGTTGTCTGTAACTTTACGCCCGTACCGCGTGAGGGATACCGAGTCGGGGTTCCGGTTGCTGGCTATTGGCAAGAGATACTCAACAGCGATGCAACAGAGTACTCCGGTAGCGGTCTTGGGAATCTGGGGGGACAACACTCCGAACCGATTCCTGCAAATGGTCAGCCGCACTCTGTGACCGTGCTTCTTCCTCCGCTTGCCGTTCTGTACTTCCGTCGTGTAAAGTAGGTCCGCACCAAACTACCCTCTGGGTGTGGCCCTTTACCGTAGGAAGGCACGCAATGAGCATCGTCATCAACACTCCAAATGGCAACATCGGACGCGCGCTGGCAA
>CAYTGC010000748.1:0-2450 GCA_964437195.1 uncultured Myxococcales bacterium
CAAACGACCACACCTCGTGGTACTGCGACAGCTCGGCTTTCTTGGTCTGCGAAAGCGCATCAGCCTGAGACAGCGTGATCGACACATCGCGATCGCGCGCTTCACCGACGATCTTGACGTGCACCGTATCCCAGTTTGGATCGGCCACTGCCGCCATGATGTCCGCCGAGACCACTCGCCAATCAGCCATCATGTTGCGCAGGCCTTGGGACTTCAGCAGCTCGAGCTGCGTCGAAAACCGGACATACACACCGTCGGAAATCACGCGCCGCGCCGGGCCCATGTTGCCGGTAAGCCACGCTTCGTTGACCTTCCCAACGACCGTCTTGGTCCGTGAAAGGAACGACATTGGCTCGAACTCTGGATCGTGCTTGCGCAGCTCCGCCAGACCGGCTTTCGCGAGTGAGTCATCGACGTGAAGCTTGGCGCGTTCGGGCTTCTTGTTCCGACCTGCGAGCCAGATCAGCAAGATGATCACCAAGATGATCACCACCACCACGACCCAGCCAGTTCCCGACGAAGAGCCGCTTGAGGTGTAGACCACCGTCGTCGAACCAGAAGATGACCCGTACGAGGACGAGGACGAGGACGACGAACCGTAATTGCGTGAACCGTATGACGACGAGCTGCTGCTGCCGCTCGAATACGACCGGCTCGAGCTGCTGCTACTACCCGACGAATAACTTCGGGAACTGCCCGATGAGCTTCGTGAGGAAGAGGACGACGAGCGGTAGCTTTGTCCGCCTCCCGGTCGAGCCGCAGCCCAATCGAAAGCAAACCAGAACACCATCAGCACGGACAGGAGCCAGACCCCACAGCGTCGCAGCATGAGTAGCATCCTAGCGCTTAAGGCGAAAACCGTCACGGGCGCAGTCGCACCGTGGTGAGGTCTAGCTTGTGTGGGAGAGAGCGCGATTGGGCCGCGAATCGGGCCAAACCACTATTCGGACAGCTTGAACGCGTTGCCGTTTTGCACGATGCCTTCGCGCTGGCAGACGTAGATGAGGTACTGCCGGGCCGCATTGTCGAGCTTGCGATACGCGTCGCCAACCAGCTTGAGGTCTTTGTTGCGGCAAGCCGCGGCACCGATGATACGCCACGCGCGGTTGGTGCTGACCTTGGCCACCGAACGAGCCAGGCTGATCGCCTTGTCGTAGTTGCCGTTCACGAACTCAGACTGCGCGTCGGTCAGCACTTGCTCGGGATCGCCACCGGCTGGAGGCGCCTCGACCTTTTCCGGTTTCTCGGGCTTTTCAGGCTTCTCGGGCTTCTCCGGTTTCTCCGGTTTGTCGTTTTCGGCGACCTTGCCCTTGTCCTTCTCCTTGCGGTGGTGTTCCTTCGGCGTGCTGCTGCTGTCGTTGCTTGCCGACGAACTACCGCCCGATCCGCCACACGGCTGATCCTTGGCCGCAAGCGCCTTCACCTGTTTCGGGTCGACATCGAGCACCATCTGGACTTGCGACCTCGCCTCGCCGCAGTTGCCCGCAGCGCGCGCTTCAGACGCATTCTTCAGATGGCTTTCGACGAAGAGCGGGAAGATCTTGTCGTAGTCTTCTTTGGCGCTCTTCTGATAGACCGAATCCTCGGGAATTTCGCGATACGTCTTCAGCGCGACGTCGTAGTTGCCGCTGCCTGCGGCTCCGGCGAAGCGATCGTAGATCTGCTTGTTCTTCGACTCTTTCTCCGCGATCGCTCGCTTCGATTGAGCGGCATCGCGAGTCCGAATCGCAATCGCGCTGTTGCTTACGATCTTGCCCGTCTTGTCGAGAACGTCCTGCCAGCGCTTGCCAGCCAGATCGCTCTCGACATCAATCAGCGTCTTGGCTGCCTCCGCATCGACGTCGACCTTCGGAGGTTGCGTCAGGAACCAGTACGCACCGCCACCAACGGCAGCCAAGAGCACCAGCGTGAGGATGATCGGCACCACCGGTGTTCCCCGCTGGTCGCGATCGACGATCATTGCGTCGATCTGCTCCTTCGGGATGTCCTGCCCCGGCGGCACGAAGACTAGACGAACGTGGCCGAGATCAACCTTGTCGCCTTTGCGCAGCTCGACTTTGCCGTATTCCTCGCCATTGACACGCACGCCATTGGCGCTCTGCATGTCCATGATCTGGAACTTGTCACCTTCGCGGACGATCTTGGCGTGGTGCCGCGAGATCGAGCGGTGATTGAGCACCACATCGTTGTCGTCGGTACGGCCGATCACAGCGGTCGCTTTTTCGAGCTGGAATTCCTGCCGAGCAAAGTTGGTCGATACAACGATCAGGCGTGCCGGTTTTTCTGGAACTTTGACGACAGGCGCTTGTACAGGCTGCGCCAGCGTCGCGGCACCTGGGGCCGGTATCGCCGGAGTCCCAGACAAAAGCGTCGGCTCAGCCCGGTTGAGCGGTGTGGTCTGCGGCCCCTGCCCGGCCATCTGGACCTTGGCCGCGCCCTTGTCGAGCTTG
>CAYTGC010000749.1:0-2442 GCA_964437195.1 uncultured Myxococcales bacterium
TAGGTAATTGGGGCGGCTGGGGTCACATTGTCCTGGGCAGCCGACCAGTTCACCGTGATGGAGTTGGGAGCGCTGGTCGCACTGCTGGCTCCAGCAAACATCGGAGGTGTCGTGTCTGCTGCAGCTGCCATGTCTGCGGTGTTTGCGGTGTTTGCGACACCTCCATCGAGATAACGAACAGGGTCGGATCCACATGCAGCAAGCAGTCCCAGAAACAGCAATCGATAGTCCATGGTGGCTCTCCTAAAAATGAAGACCGGGGCTCTGCATTCGGCTGAGCGACTTGCAACAGCAGATCGCCGCCCCGTTCGCCACGGAACGCAAGCACCATCTGTGCCAACTGCTCGAATCGAATCACCGTCGGATACAAGCACACGGAAAGCCAGGGCGCAGCCGCACGGAACGACTGCGTACACAAAGCTGTCCCGCGCAGTACACGAAGTGGTGGCCAAACCTCACACGACGGGAATTTTCACATCCTCAGCACAAGGCGGTCTATGTATAATCGGATGTGGTGATACAGCTGCTGACCATCTGTCTGCTGCTCCTGTCCACCTTGGGCTGCAACCGAGATCTGCACAGCACCGGACATCTAACCAGCAGCCATCATCGTGCCCAGTACTCTGTCGTTGAGTATCCCGGATCTTGGGAGTTCCGCTACGGTGACCCTCCCCGAAGTAGCGATGGATCATTTCGTTACGCTGATCCGAATTTTTCCGACGGAAACTGGCAGCCAGTCAGGTCTCCGTATATTCCGCCAGGGCGCGGCAGCCATTCGATTCTGTGGCTGAGAACCAGACTCGTGGGACCGCCGCTCTCTGACCCGTCCTTGTTCTTTCAGTCGGTGAATCAGAGCTATCAGGCCTTCCTGGATGGGATTCCCATTGCTGCGTTTGGCGAGATGGAAGGCGAGCGAGCACGACGATTCTCCGGTGAGCCACGCGCCTATATTCCACTGGTTCCACCGCTGTCCCTGCTGTCAAAAGGGAGCGCCGAGCGTTCGAGCTATGTCGGACGGGTGCTCACGGTAAGAATCTACTCTCCGCATCGCTACATTGGGATCTTTGGTCCGGTACTTCTCGGTGCTCGAGCGTCGCTGCTCACCGGGCAAGTCCACAAGGGAATCTCTTCGTTTGTCGTTGCTCTCATCCTGATTGCGATTGGGCTCATCGCGCTGGTGCTGTTCGCGCTCCGCCACCAGGAAACAGTCTTCCTGTTCTACGGCTGTTTCACCTTGGCGACCGGAATGCACTTCCTAAGCCGAACAACGCTGCACGAGCTGCTATTCCACGCTCCGGCGTTTTGGGGAGTCTCGACGCTGTTCGCGCTTCCCATTGTTGCCAGCAGCATGTGTGCTTTTATCTGGAAGACGCTCGGTCGCGGGCCATTTTCCGCGATGCCGATTCTGGCGGTGTTCTACCTTGTGTTTTTTTTCGCAGCCGCCGTCTTGGTCGGAACCGGTCAGGAAAACCCCTGGCAGATTCTGCTTCCCTTGCAGCTATCCATGCTATTTGGCGTGGCGGTTCAAGTCGTCACGCTGGTGCTCGCGGCATGGCGCGGAGACACCGACGCGCGAATCCTGAGCATTGGCTTTGTCATCTGCGCAGCCGCGGCTGTCATCGACATCTTTGCGGCCATGAACCTGCTCGATCTGCAGCACAACATCAACAGTCACTACGGAGTGGCAGGTCTTGTGCTCGCGATCGCAGTCGTGCTCGCTCGTCGCTTTGTGCGCGTCACCCTCATGACGGATCGCGCCGCACACCTAGAAAAGGAGGCCGCGCAGCAAGCGCTACGCCTTGCAGAACAGTCGAACTTGCTGACGGCTGCGGGCCGAATGGCCCGAGGAGATCTCATCTCGGAGATCTCTGTACCTGCTGGCAACGAGCTCTCTCCGCTGGCTTCTGCGCTCGATTCGATGCGACGGGATCTCAAGCAAAAGCTCAGCCAGCTAGAACAGAGCAATCTGGCGATCCGCGGCCTCAACGATGAGCTGCGTCGACAGATCGAACAGCGATCGCGACGCCTGATGGAAACGGTTGCACAAGGTCTTGGTACCGTGCACCCCAAACCAGCAGAGGTCGTTCCTGGCAAGCGACTCGGCGATCATTACCAAGTTCTTGCGACCATTGGCAGCGGTGCCATGGGTACGGTGTTTGAGGTCGAGCGAACCACCGATCACAAGCGCTTTGCGGCCAAGATTCTAACGGAAGCCAGAAAGAAGACCTCTCTGCTGCGCTTTGCCCGCGAGGCCCAGATCCTCTGCCGACTCGATCATCCAAACCTCATCTCGATCGTCGACATTGATGTCACCAAAGAGGGTGTGGTGTTCCTGGTGATGGAGCTTGTGCGTGGCACAGTGCTCAAAGCCTGGAAGGAGCAGTTTGGGAATCCCACGTTTGCCGTCGATGTGCTGACCCAGATGACAGCCGGACTGGCCAC
>CAYTGC010000750.1:0-2438 GCA_964437195.1 uncultured Myxococcales bacterium
CCCTCTTCAGCTGCACTCCAGCGCCCCAGATGCTTACGGCAACGAGCTCCTAGGGCGCAGATAGAAGAGCGTGCGCCCAACATACAGTGAGAGGTGCAGATCTCCGCTCGCCGTGCCCGCTTGATAGGCGGCGCTCACAGCCGGGTCCTGCTGCGCCGAAGCGGCTCGCGACACGACGGAACGCACGGTCTGTAGAAAAGACTCATAGGCGGTCGCGGTCGTTGGCTCGGCCGGGATCACGAGCCCATACTCCGTCGTGGTTTCGAGGAGCAGGCGATAGGTGCCCTGCGCTTTTTGGTCATACAGAGGGAGCGTCTTGGTCGCGAATTCCAGGGCATGCGCCAGCGCGTCTTGACCAGGCTTGGCCGATACGAATCCAAGAAGTCCGCGTACGACAAGGGGCGGTCCGATGCACGCAGCCAAGTACATTAGGAAGTAGGCATCTCGCATCGAGAGGGCGCGCACCTGGGTAGTCATCAAGCTCGCTCCTCAGAGTCTCTGACCGTATCACGTCTACCGTAGCTTCTTCCCTGCGATCTCCATCGTTGATGTACCTTGTTAGAGCATGCAAAAGATGCAGGTAGTCATGTGGATCGCGCTTGCGGTGACCGTCGCTACGCCGATCTACTTTTGGCGCCGCTCACGCGACGTGATGGGTGGGTTTGATGAGCTCATGGCGGAGCGTGGCTTCGTTGCAAAGAAGGCTGCGCCTGCAACGGTGTTCGCTAGCCAAGAGCCTCCGATGGGCTTTTCCGCCTATGCAGCGTTCGCGGGTTCGCTGCGAGCAGAGACTCCCATTTCGCTGCTGCTGTTTCGTCGCACAGAGACGGTGTTGGTGCGCAATGTGCCGGTGCAGACTCCGACGAGTTATGTGGGTGTTTATCTGCCGCCAGGACTGCCGCTATCGATGAAGCTCGATGAGAGCTGGCGAAAGCAATGGGAAGATCGGGCAGCGCGCGGTCGCGATGATGTGGTCTACGCAGCCGTGGGTGCTGCGGGTGGCTTTGTGATCATCTGGAAGGGGTCCCCCTCTCGCAAGAACGTCGCAGCGCACCTGGATGCGTTAGTGGACTCCCTTCCGTCCTCGAATCCTTGATGGGGGGAATGACAGTGATGAGAGACCAATCTCTCGAAACGTATCACCAGGAAGCGCGGGTTCTGCTCTCGCGCTTTCTGGATCCAGCGCTGGCGGCGACGCGCATGGACATGGTGCGGGCGCTGCGCCCCGAGCCCGACGACTATGCTCGCGTCTTCCTTCCGACAGTTGCTGAGGCCGCGCGGGCTGGCTACAGCGTGCTCTGGGAAAACCTGCCGCCATGGCCCGTGCGGGAGGATCAGGTGCGACTTCAAATAGCGGTCGCGCGGAGTGAGGACTTCGCAGAGAGAAACGAGCGAGCGCAGCATTTTCCGGGTGGGTATTTGAGCATTGCATCGCAGCTACAGCCGGGACAGATCTGGGTGTGCTGGGAATTCATCGCACCTTCGCGAGAAGCCGGCGTGGCCATGGACGGACTGGTCTCGCTTGGCACACGCTGGGCTTGGTTTCCCAAACCTTGGAAGGTGTTGCCGTCGGCGCCACCGCTACTACCTATGCGTCATTTTTCCGAGTGAGCGAAGCCACTTAGGTCGGCACCGAACACTTCTTCTTATCTGCCGATAACTCAACAGGAACTTACGCGACGTGTGAGCCCGGGGGGGGGCGGACCGATGTTTGAGTCGATCGGCAGTTCGTTTCATTCGGTGTTTGTCGGCGGCGACCATGCCGCGCAGAAGTCACACCCGGCTTCAGCCCCCGCTCCGGTGTCCGCTCCTACGGCAGCGCCCGCGCACGCCTCGCCCCCTGGACAACCTACGACACCGGCTGCCACTCCAGGTGGAGCGGCGGCACCAGCACCAAGCCCCGCGACGACTGCCAAGCCCATCGACAAGAAAGCGATGGCGGAGGCCGCGAACAGTATTTTCAAGTCGATGGATGGCTGGTGGGTCTCGGGGGGGGATCAGGCCAAGGTGCTCGATCAGCTACGGGGCAAGAGCGCGGAGGAGATCGCCGAGATCCGCAAGTCTTACGCCGATCACTTTCCGGGTCACGACCTGGATGCAGACATCGGCAAGAACCTTGGGAAAGAGCAACTCAAAGAGGCGAAGGCATCGCTGTCGGGGAACGAAGTGGACGCGGCGGTGCAGGCGCTGCGTCAGGCCAAGAGCGGAACCTTCTTCGGCAACTGTGACAAGGAGCAGGTCGGAAAGATCCTCGCAGGGATCAGCGATCCGGCCAAGCGCGCGGAAGTGGCCAAGCAGGTCGGTCCAGAAGTCCTGGCGACGCTCGATGGACGTGACAAGCAGCTCGTGGAAGCGCAGCTCGCCGGGGACAAAGCGAAAGAACATGCCGTCAAGATCGACGATGCGATGCACGGCGGACTGTTTGGTGGCGGTGGCTT
>CAYTGC010000751.1:0-2435 GCA_964437195.1 uncultured Myxococcales bacterium
GTGTCGCTCTCGCGGATGGAGGTCTTGGCGCTGAAGGCGATGCTGCGTGGCGAAAAGCCTGATCTGGCGGCGCTGGGGCTGTCGGCGCGTGAGGAGCGGGAGCTGCGGGAGAAGCTCACGCTCGACGCTGGTCAGTAGGCCGTGGCGGCCGCGTCAGCCTTGGCGGGCTTGGCCTTCGCCGGGGCTTTGTTGACTGGGGCGGGCATCGGCGCGGCTTTTTTGGCCATGCTGCGACGCGCTTCCATTGGCTCGTACGACCGTTCCATCTTCATCGGCGCCGCAGCCTGGCTTGGCGCCGGTGGGAGCTGTAGGTTTCGCTGCTGCAGGTTTTGATAGTTCTGCTGAAGCTGCTGCTCGTTCGTTTTCTGCTGTAGGTAGTTCTGCTGCAGGTTGTTTTGCTGAAGCTGCTTCGCCCCACAGTCGCGCTGCCAGGCGCTTGTGGCCTCGCCGAGACCCGTGGTGCCTGGTGCCGCTCGTTCGAGCTTTTGCAGAACGTCTTTGGCTTCGGTGCAGCGACCGGCCCGGATGTGCTCGTACACCAGGGCAATCGGCGTCGCTTGGCTATTTTTTTCCGCCACTTTGTCTGCCAGTGCGCCCGGTCCTGCAGTGCTCGCGCCCGATAGGTCGTCATCGAGGTTGTCTCTGCTCGCGCTGCTCGGCTTCATCGGCGCTTTGCCGGTGTTGCTGGTCCCAACTTGTCGTCGGGAATAGCCATCGCTATCGCCACCTGGCGCTTGGGCCAGCTCGGCGCGCTCAAGCTCATCGACGGTGCGCTTTTGCTGGCGCGCTTTGCTCTGGGATACGATGCCACTGTTGGCGCTCTCTTCCTCTGCTGATTTCGTCGCTGGAACCGGGGCGGCTTGGGCCACGACCTGCGGAGCCGCTGGTTCTGCAGCGGCAACCGGCGGTGGCGGCGGCTGGGCAAAGCGGCGCCCATTGTCCGTTTCGTCTTTGGCCTCTGGGACGCGGTCGGCCTTGGCATACACCTGCGGCGGTGTTTCCGCTGGTGCCGGACCCCAAGCCATCGGCTTTTTCGGGGGTGGTGCGGGCACAACCGTCGCTGTTTCGCGGGCTCTGGCCGTGCTGTCGGCAAACTTTCCATCACCAGCGCTGGCCGCAGCGACTCCACCGCGTATGTCCATTGGCTTGGACACTGTGGCACCGGCTTGCGCTCCACCTGTTGCTGCGCCCAAGGGAGCGGCTGGCGTAGGTGTTGCAGTCGCACTCGGCTTTGCTTCTTGAGCGGCTACGATGGGAATTTCGGTGGTCGGGGCTGTCGCAGTTGTTCCGGCTGTTGTTGCCGCCGACGTGGTTTTGTCCTGGTTTGCCAGCTTCGCCGGGGATTCGATCTTTCCGACGGCAACCGGCGAATCAGAAACGGGGACCGTCGGTTCCTTCGTCTTGAACACCACCAGAAACAGGGCTGCCGCCGCGACCGTCACGAGCGCCGTCGCTGGATGTGTCATAAATCGGCGCAAACGCCCGGTAGGGAACGGGATGATCTTTCCGCCACCGACAGAGGTCTTCTGCGCCTTCGTCGCCGCAATCGCCGCTTCCATGAGCTGCGCGGTCATCTTGGCTGCCGCGTCAGATGACAGCTCGGGACGCGGCAGATCCGACACTTTTTTGCGAACGCCCGACAGCGACGCGACTTCTTTGCTGCAGCTTTGGCAGCCCGCCAGATGGCTCGCAAACTCGGCACGCGCTGCATCGGCTAGCTCGCCGTACAGGTAGTCGAGCACTTGTTCATCGTATTTACACTGCTCGCTCATGAGAGTGCCCGTGCCATGTCTTCATATTCTTCCAGCAGCGACCGTAGCTTCGTAAGGGCATAGCGCATCCGGCTCTTCACTGTGTTTTCGGAAATCCCGACGACATCGGCGATTTCTTTGAACGAAAGGTCGGCTTCTTCGCGCAGCAAAAACACCTCGCGCTGGTCCTCTGGAAGAGAGTCAATTGCTTTGCGCAAGCGTGCTTGCAGCTCGTCGGACATCGCCTGCCTATCGACGCCCAAGCCCTTGTCGGCGGTGCGTTCGAGCAGCGAGTGCCCTTCTTCATCAACGGCATCGAGGCTCTTGGCCCGGCGATGCTGCATCCGTCTCGAGTGATCGATGCAAAGGTTGCGCGCCAGGGTATACAGCCACGTCGTAAAGCGCGCGCGCTGCTCGTAGCTGTCCTTCTGCTTGACGACGCGCAAAAATGTCTCTTGCGTCAGCTCCTCGGCGACTGCTTTGGTTCCCACCGAGCGCATGACGAACTGAAAAATCGGCCGCTGATGTCGCTGCACCAAAAGCTCGAAAGCGCGCGGATCGCCGTCGCGAAAACGGAGCATGAGCATTTCGTTGGCCTCGTCGCGCACCCAAGTCCTCAAAATCACAGAGGATGTCTGAGCCTGATATGGTATCCCAGAGACGTGCACTTAGAAACACCCTTGC
>CAYTGC010000752.1:0-2434 GCA_964437195.1 uncultured Myxococcales bacterium
CCCAAGCGTGCGTTCTACACCCACTCGTTTTGTTGCGGCAGAGGGTGTTTCGGTGATATGCGAAAGGCCCCATGTCGAAGCCAATGACACTCTTTGCCACTGCCCTAGCCACCGCAGTGGGACTTTCCGTAGCTGTTTCGATTCCGCAGACAGCCTCTGCGAACGACAAAAAGCCAGTCAAAGAAAACGGTGGCCCGCGCGAGATCAAGACGCGGGAGCTTATGGCCGAACGCGAAGGCCTCAAGCTCAAGCTGTACGAAAAATGGCGCGTCGGCAACGAAGACAGCTGGAAGCAGAACGGCAAGGTGATTCTGCTGGTCCACGGTGCAACCTGGGCGAGCCGCTGCACGTTCGATCCTGATCCCGACCACGGCTACTCGATGATGGAGATGCTTGCCGATGCCGGCTACGACGTGTTCGCCGTCGATCTGCATGGGTATGGCCGCTCGGAACGCTCTGATATGGACTGGACGGACTCACAGAGTGCGGCCAAGGATGTCGAAGCTGCGGTCGAGTTTATCCGCGCGCTTCGCTGGGTCGAGCGAGTCCATCTGTTCGGCTACCAGTGGGGTGCGCAGCCTGCGGCGCTGTTTGCGAGCCAAAAGCCACACAAGATCGGTCGCTTGGCGCTGCTTGGAATGCGCTATCGGCTGATGGACAAGGCCGGATCGGTTCCACCGGGGCCACTGCGCACGCTGGGTCAGCAAGCCTCGCTGCTCAAGCCAGAAGACGGTGATCTCGATCCTGAGTTTGTCCGTCGGCGCGCGCAGGTCTGCCGGTCGGAATCT
Organism: uncultured Myxococcales bacterium; assembly: GCA_964437195.1. GTDB lineage: Bacteria > Myxococcota_A > Polyangia > Palsa-1104 > JAEUJZ01 > JAEUKA01. The sequence continues at coordinate 789 of CAYTGC010000752.1, forward strand.
GCCTCGGCTCCAAACGGAGCGCTGCTCGATTTGTCGAAGCCCAGCCCGGTAGACCCAGGCAAAATCAAGGTTCCAACGCTGGTGCTGCAAGGCGAGCGCGATGGCTCACCGGACGTCGTGCAAGACCGGATGCAGTTCTTTCAGCAGCTAGCGAGCCCGGGCAAGTGGTTCACCTTTTTGCCCGGCGTCGGCAAGTACGCCCCCATCGAGCGCACCCGCAGCAAGTTCGACCAGACGCTCCTCAGCTTCCTCGAACAAAATCCCTAGCGCCGCCTATCGACTGTCGAGGATCGCAATGCACTCGACTTCGGCGGTCTGTGGCATCAGGTCAATCGGCAGCACAGTCCTTGGGGCAAAGCCGTGTCGCCCAAGCTCGACAAGATCGCGTCCGAGCGTCATGGCATCGCACGAGACATAGACCAGGCGTCTGGCACGAAGCGTCCCAAGCTGCTCGACGATCGAGCGAGCCCCACCTCGCGGTGGGTCGAGCACAACAACATCGAACGCTGGCTGACGACGGATGACCTGCGGAAGCGCTTTTTCGACCGGCGACGCAAGGACCGAAAGGTTGGCTAGCTGTTTCTGAAGCTGTGCAAGTCGAGCCGCAGCGCGAGGTTCGCCTTCGATCGAAACGACCTGGGAGGCTGTCGAGCACAGCGCACGGGTCAGGTTGCCACTGCCCGCGTACAGCTCGAGGACCGATGGCGGCTTGGCAAAGCCTTGGCGGACGGCATCACGCACCAGCTTGGGCAGTACTGTGTGTCCGGCTTCACTCGCTTGGGCGAACCCATCGGCACTGGCACAAAGTGGTGCACCGTCATCGTCAAGCTGAAGCATCGTTTCGCCGATGGCCGCATCATCGAGAACGCCACCAGCCAAAACGCCGGCATCGACGAGCACGCGCAGCTCCTTGAGCGCCTCAGAGCGCTGGCCGCCTTCACCCAGCTCCACTGCCAAGTGGACCGCCGACTGGCCGCAACTGGTTCCGTAAAGTGCTGCGACGGTGCCCCCAGTCCCGACGAACGACAGCAGCTTTTCGAGTGGCCCAAACAGGACTTGTGACAGCTCTTTTCGAAGCACCGCACACGACGGAACAAGCTGCCTTTGGTTTGACCGCGAAAGCGCAAACGTAAGCTGGCCGCTGACGACGCCAAGCTTGGCGCGGATGCGATAGCCGAGAGCGGGCGTTGGTGTGAGAAGGGGCAGTACTTCCGCGCCAGAGTGACGAACAGCCCGCATCACCCAGTCTTGTTTCGCCTCGCGCTGGGCCGAGGCCGAGATGTGCATCAGGGGGCATCCACCGCAGCGACCAGGGGCCGCCAGCAGGCAGGCTGGGGTGACACGATGCGGGGATGGACGAACAACCTTGCGCAGTGTGGCGCGAACGTAGCCCTTTTTCAGTTCGTCGAGAGAAACATCGACCACTTCATCGGGGGCACCACCCGGAACGAAGACCACCCGTCCATCTGCGAGACGACCGACGGCGTCGCCGCCGACAGCAAGGGACGTAAGGCTGACTCGCGCCGTAAGCGCGGTCAACGATGGAACGGATTGTGACGATTGGAACGTTGGAATGCAGGACAAAGCGCACGCAATAAAGGCCAGCTTCACAAAAAGCGCAAGTTGCTCCTCGGGCTGCTGTCGTG
>CAYTGC010000753.1:0-2431 GCA_964437195.1 uncultured Myxococcales bacterium
TGTACATCGTCGATCCGGGGAACACGCCGCGATCGTTGTCGTCGCAGTCGATCTTTTTTCCCGATGCGGTGTACGCCGCTGATGGGCAGCTTCCCCCTTGCGCCTTGTCATTGCGCTCGTATCCGTCGCCATCTAGATCGCACGAGGTGCATCCCCCATTGGGATTGCCGTCGCACGCCCAGTCTTTGCTCGTGTCCGAGCAGTTCTTTGGCGCCCCAGGGTAGACGCTGGGGTTTGTGTCATCGCAATCGCGCTGGCTGACGTTGGGATCGTTTGGCGAATAACCATCGCAGTCATCGTCGACAAAGCACGGAATTCGCTTGCCGGTGCAATCGTAGTCCACATCGCTGTCGCAGCGCGCCGGCATGCACTTGGACGTGTCGCTGAGTTTGCTGTGATCAGTGGCGCAACTCGACTTGTCAGTACAGACGCAGCAGTTGCGAGGACGTGAATTGCCGTGGAAGCGATTCGGATCGTTGTCATCGCAGTCGGTGCTCTCAGGATCGCCATCTCCGTCGAGGTCTTGACAGGGCGGAACGCTGTCGCCACACGAAATATCAAACGGTAGACCGCAGCGCGGCTTGGCCAGTGGGTTTATGTCAACAGCAAAGAACCCCGCAGGGAGCTTCGGCTGAGTCGGACTAGGATCTTGATCCACACAATCGAGAAGGCTCCGTTTCGACGAGTACAGCATGTTCGTCGTCGTATCGGATGCGGGCCACGTCATGGCATCGGGAAAATGATCGAAGTCGACGTCGAACTTGGGTGCCACGGGCAGTAGCAACGCATCCACCTGCACCGTTCCATTCGCATGGACCAAGCCGGCGAAGAAGTACTCATTGTCTCGCGAAGATGGAATCACACCGTCGGGAACAAGTTTCGATTCGCTGGCTCGGATATGGATGAGGTAGTTGCCTGGTGCCGCCAGTCGCAGACCAATGCGCAATGGCTCCGCGGAAATATCTCGACCCTTGGTGAGGACGGAGACTGGCTGGATCCCCGGCTGGAAGACCAGTACCCGCTTGTCGTGGTCTTGTATCGTCAACTGGAATTCGTTCAGTGTGACGCCGACGGGGGCTTGAACCCGCAGCGCAATTCCTGCCGATTCAGGTGAACAAGCGCCGAACAGCAGTGCCAGCGTGAGAATGAACGGCGAAACAAGACCGGCACAACACAGAACAGGTGGGCGGATCATCGAGCGCCAACCGGATGATCTTCCGACTACCATCCCTGGCCGTGGTGCAGTGATTGCGTTGCCTGACATATGACGAACTCCCAAACAGCCTACGTGCAGTGCAGACAACGCCGTGACGCTCATCTGACACTGCGGATAATCCATCGTACTACATTTTCTGAGCGCCGGATATTGGTTCGATTGACTCGAAAACCCAGCGGTTCTGCATCGTTCACGTTCATCCGGGGGGAGTAGACTGCAATCGGTCGTCGGTTCACGCTTGAATCGGCGATCTACCTAGAGGCGAAAAGCCGCCTCAAACTCGACGCGAGCCGCCGCTAGATGAGATGAAGCGGCGCACCTGTGCAAGTCGAAGTCGGACGGCGATGAGGAGCGTGGCAGACGCACCCGCCAGAACGACTTCCTATCGTGAGCAGACGCACTTTGTACGATGATAGCTTACTGAACGGGACGTCTTGATCGAACCGTACTCTTCTACAAACACTGCGGCATGGAGCATGCGTACAAAGCTCCTGGGGTCGACTACTACGAAGCGCGTTTCCGCCGACGCACCATCGACAATCTGCGCCGTTGTGCCGGCGCACTGGGATTCAGCCCCGTCCCTTCGGAGCCGGCAGAGGAGGGAGTCTCTTAGGAATGCGGCCTGTGTCCGCGTCGCACTGACCCAACTAGAGAGTGAAAGAGAGACTCCCAAGCTCCTTCATGGTCCGGGAGTTGATCCTCAAAAAATCACCCTCTTTCCGACGAAGACCGCTGCCAAGACAGAGACCAAAGTACGTCGTCCGACCGCTGCATCCGTTCGGAATCTGCTCGCGGAAGTTCTGCGAACGGCGGATTCCCTGGATGCCTTTGTACTGGACTACTTCCCCGATGTTCACGGCGAGTTTGCTTCAGGAATGACCCGCGACAAGCGACGCTCTCTCCTGCTGGAGATGCACAAACCCGAAGTCGTCCTCGAAAAACTCCGCCGCAGCAAACCCAAGCAGGTTGAAGCGAACGAGTCTGTGCTGGAGTGGGAAGAATAGCGGCCTGACAACGCGGCCCGCTCGAGCAGCAAATGAAGAATTGTCACTCAGCCCGGAAGATGAAGGGATAGGTGACGATCACGGACGCGTCTCCCTCCGGTTTGTCAAACTTCCAACGTCGCACCGCGGCGAGGATGCAGTTCTCCACCGCTTGGTCGCCAAGCGTCGATGATTGAGCCTGCGCGTGGACGACATCTCCCATCGGGTCGAT
>CAYTGC010000754.1:0-2425 GCA_964437195.1 uncultured Myxococcales bacterium
GCTTACGACAAGGCTGACATTTCCGCCGCCCTGCGAGAGCACCGGGACCAGCACATGGTCGACTTGGGCTTCAGATGGCCCAAGAAGCAGTCCGGGCAGGCTGCGCGCCGAGTCGGGGGTCTTGCACAGCGATGTGCCCGGCAAGGTGGACGACGCCAAGCTCGACAGGGCCGCGCCCAGGCGAAGTCCTGCTGAAGTGAGCGACTCGCCACCCAGGCCAATGGGGGACGAAATCGCAACCTGCTCCGCGTGCCCGCCAAGCGCTGCCCGAAGCGTCGCCGTTTCGAGCAGATCGTAGCTGGTGCCGTTTCCCGCCCCGGCGACGTAACCGATCTGTTGTGGCAGAAGACCGGCGCTCGCGATGCTCTGCTGGATGCTTCGGACGCCACCGGCAAAAAGCTTCCCGGTGGAATCGGGTCGTGGGTCAGCGGTCACCGAAGCAGTCAGGGTTGGCCAGCCGAGACGGTGCCGACTATCGCCAGCACGGGCCCAGCCAGAAAGGTAGCCGAGTGGCGGTGCGGTCGTTTCACCCCCAGTGCGCTCGAGCAGCGCAATCGCAGCGCCTTCCCCGGGAACCACCCCTTGTCCGTCCCGTTCATAGGGATGCATCGGGGCTTCCAACGCGTCAAGCAGATCGGGCGGCAGGGCGGAAAGTCGCCACAGTCCGTGATAGAGCCACGGCCCCAGCTCATCGCAGCTCCCACACAGCACGGCATCAGCACGATCGGTGAGCAAAAGCTCTGCTCCGGTGGCGATCGCTTCAGCCAGCGACAGGTCGCGGTGGTTTACGGTGATGTTGGGCCCGGTGACGCCAAGCTCAATTCCGAGCAGACCTGCCGACGCATTCATCACGGTATAGGGAAACACGGCAGGCGATGCAGCTCCGACACCGCCGGACAGAAAACTGCGGACGAAGTCGATGGTGTACTCGATGCAACCCAGGCCGGTGCCGAGTACGATGCCGATCCGCTCCGGTCGATGGCGCTGCCAAATCGCGGCTTCTTTGACGGCTGCCGTTGGGAAAAGACCCAGTGCTTCCCGAGCCGCGACGATGACCATTTGAGACAGCCTGGGCATGCGCCGCCGCTTGCCGGATTCAATCGCTTTGTCGGCCCCAAAGTCCCCCACCCGTCCAGCCCACACGGGCTGACCAGCGAGGTGACCGGGAAGGGCGCTGCCCAATTCGGTGTGGCGGGCCAAGCCGCTGCGGCCATCGTGGAGCGCGGAATAGAAGCTCGTCTTGCCTGCACCGAGTGGCGTGACCAATCCCAGGCCGGTGATCGCCACCTTCGGCAGAAGCGGGACGCTAGACATGGCGCTATTTGCTATCATGCAAGCCATGGTGAAAACGAAAAAAATGGCAAGCCTGCTTCGCACGGTGGCGCCGGCAGCGACTTGTGCTGTGCTCCTCGCTGCGCAGCCTGCGGAGGCCAAGATCCTCGAAGGATACGTCGATGTCTACCTCGGCGGGATGTATGGCACCCAGCCGAAGCTGTCGTCGATCGTGACCCAGCAGTCCGAGCCAAACGGCGCTGGCATCAGCAAGGGCGCGGACTTTTTCGACTACAACTCTGGCGGGCTCATCGGTGTGCGCGGCGGCGTCGAGGTTCTGCACACCGATGTCTACGTGCAGTTCGATCAGTTCGTGAACCTCAAGGGCTTTTCGGGCTCGACGATCCAGGGAATGATTGGCTGGGACTTCGAGCTGGGCTCGGGCGCGTGGCGCGGCACCATCGGCGCATACGGCGGACTCATCTTTGGTCTGCCCTACCGTGCGGAGTTTCCGATCGACCGCAAGCAGATTGCGTGGTTTGGCGTCGGGGCCGAAGGGCAAGCCGGCGTCGAGTACTATCTCAACCGCTTCTTTGTCCTCAACTTCACCGGCACGTTTGGCTACCACTACATGTTCGCCGGTGCCGATCCGGTCGTGATCGACATGGCGGGGAACACCGAACAGACCCGCACGCACGGCTTCCACCTGCTCGGCAAGCTCGGACTCCGTTTCCAGCTCGGGATCTAATTGCGGCGTGTTTGACCCGGGGCTTTGATATCGTCCCGGTATGAGTTCCGCAGACCAGCCTGTTGTCATTACCTGCGCTTTGACCGGCGTCCTCACGGACCCAAACCAGCACCGCGTTCCCGTCACCGCCGCTGAGATGGCTGCCGCCGCCGCCGAGGCCCGTGATGCCGGGGCGACGGTGGTTCACTGTCATTATCGTCAGCAAGCGCCTGGAATGGGTCGCTTTCCGACCTGGGATCCAGATGTGGTGGCCGAAATAGACGCTGCCATTCGGGCTCGTGTTCCTGACATCATCGTCAACATGTCGACGGGGGTTGTCGGACCCGACGTCAGTGCTCCGCTTGCTTGTTTGGAACGCATCCGTCCCGAGATGGCGGCGCTCAACGCTGGTTCGCTCAACTACCT
>CAYTGC010000755.1:0-2424 GCA_964437195.1 uncultured Myxococcales bacterium
GAGCCCGAGCAGCAGCGCCGCCAGGGTGACGTTTACGAGCAAACGCCCACGGACGATATGGTTCATCGCGCACAGTTTACAGCGAAATAAAAAGGAAATCTGCCTTTCAAATCTTTGAGTAACAAATCCAAGAGCCGGTACTTTCGGCCGACCTAGCGGTTGAAAGAATGGGCCAGTCGTGCGATGCTGCCGTCGCTGTCGTTGACCCCCCAGGCCGAGAAGGAGCCATCCATGACCGAGATCACCCAGCTTGTCGCCCGCGAGATCCTCGATTCACGCGGCAACCCAACTGTCGAAGTGGAAGTCGAGCTGTCGGGCGGTGCGCAAGGCCGCGCTGCCGTGCCATCGGGCGCATCGACGGGAACCCACGAAGCGCTCGAGCTGCGTGACGGCGACACCAGTCGGTATTTGGGCAAAGGCGTACGCCGCGCCATCCAAAACATCGTCGAGATCATCGAGCCAGCGATTCTCGGGATGGATGTTCGGAACCAGGGCGCGCTTGACAATGCGCTTCTCCAGCTCGATGGGACGCCGAACAAAGCTCGACTCGGAGCCAATGCCCTGCTCGCGGTCTCTCTCGCGTCGGCGCGCGCTGCTGCACACGCACATGAGCTACCGCTGTACCACTACCTGGGTGGCATCGGTGCCCGACTTCTGCCAGTCCCGCTGCTCAACTTGATAAATGGTGGGGCGCACGCTGACAGCGGACTCGATGTGCAAGAGTTCATGGTGGTTCCCTACGGTGCGCCGTCGTTTCCCGAAGCGCTTCGTGCAGGCGCAGAAATCTTCCATCACCTAAAGAAGGTGCTGAAAGGCCAGGGCATGGCCACTTCTGTCGGTGATGAGGGTGGGTTCGCGCCAGCACTACCGCGCAACGAGGCTGCACTCGAAGCGCTGATGACCGCAATCGGCAAGGCTGGGTACAAGGCTGGCGTCGACGTGGGCATCGCGATGGATGTCGCAGCCAGCGAGTTTTATTCGGCGGACAAAGGAACGTACAAGGTCGATGGCAAAGAGCTGTCGTCGAGCGACCTCGTCGCCTGGTATTCGGACTTGGCCGCGCGCTACCCGATTTGCTCGATCGAAGACGGAATGGCGGAAGACGACTGGACGGGATGGAAGCAGCTCACCGACGCGATCGGACGCAGCGTTCAGCTGGTTGGCGACGACCTGTTTGTGACCAATCCGACGCGACTGCGCCGCGGGCTCGAGGAAGGCATTGCCAACTCGATCCTTATCAAAGTAAACCAAATCGGCACGCTGTCGGAAACCGTGGATGCGGTCCACCTGGCCAAGCACCGCGGCTACACGGCGATCATCTCGCACCGCTCCGGGGAAACCGAAGACACGTTCATTGCCGATCTGGCCGTCGCGCTGTCCGCCGGACAGATCAAGACCGGCTCGGCGTCGCGCTCGGAACGCATTGCCAAATACAACCAACTCCTGCGCATTCATGAGCAGCTTGGTACCGCCGCCCGTTATGCCGGTCGTGCTGCCTTTCCGTCGCTGAAGTAGTAACCAGCCTCGCCGAAGGCAAATGCGGCGATCTCGACGCGTTTTCGGTTTGCGCCGCCCGCAACCTTCGCTATGGTCGCTCCGTTTTGCTGCCCGCCGAAATCGAGTCTGAAAAACCCCACCTCGCGCCTTCGCCCGCCGACGAACGTGCTCTGCTTCGGCTCCAGCTGCAGGTGTTCGCTCTGACGTGGGTGAGCTACGCCTCGTACTACTTCACACGGAAGAACCTGTCGGTGGTCAAGAGCCGACTGCACGAAACCCTGCACATTTCAACGACGGCGCTCGGCGCAGTCGAGACGCTCTACTTAGCGGCGTATGCGCTCGGGCAGTTTGTCAGCGGAGCCGTCGGTGATCGAATCGGCGCTCGCAAGCTTCTCACCGTCGGAATGCTAGGAACCGCGCTGTCGGCCTTTGCATTTGGGGCAAGCTCGACGGTGGTGCCGTTTGCGTTGGCATTTGCAGTCAACGGACTTGTCCAGTCGAGCGGATGGAGCGGCAACGTCAAGGCGATGCAGCCATTTTTTTCGTCGCAGAGCCGGGGCCGGGTGATGGGAATTTGGACCACGAACTACCAGGCCGGTGGACTCCTTGCGACGGCGCTGGCGACGTTCCTTCTGACCCACTTCGGCTGGCGGATGGCGTTCTTTGGTCCAGCGCTGTGGGTCGTCGGAGTGGCCCTGCTCATTGCGTTGTTTCTCGTCGAAAAACCGGAACAGCGCGGGCTGCCCCCTGTCGAGCCGGAGATTCCGCTGGCCGTTCAGGGCCCAGCAACGCAGCAAGGTCCGACGCTGGTCGATCTGCTGCGGATTCACGTTCTGTGGACGCTGGGGCTTTCGTACTTCGGGCTCAAGCTGATCCGCTACAGCCTGCTGTTTTGGCTGCCTTTTTATCTGAAGCAGCACCTGCACT
>CAYTGC010000756.1:0-2424 GCA_964437195.1 uncultured Myxococcales bacterium
GATGTCTACGCAGAGCAATACTTGGTTAAATTATCATCATCTTTATTACTTTTGGCGGGTTGCTCATGAAGGGAGTCTCTCGCGCGCCGCGTCCCAGCTCCGGCTTTCGCACTCGACGCTTAGCACCCAGATCCGCGCACTCGAAGAACACCTCCAGGGCGAGCTATTTCTGCGCAGTGGCAGGTCGCTGTCGCTGACGGCACTGGGCCGCGACATTTTGCATTATGCGGATGAGATTTTTCGACTCGGGGCCGAGCTATCGGAGTCGGTCAGCGGGCGCAGTGACAATGTGCGGGCCCCGCTCAATCTAGGCGTGGTGAGCGCGATTCCCAAGCTGCTCATCTATCGGCTTGTCGAGCCAGTTCTTCTGGCCAGCGAGCTGGGTCCGCTGCATATGCAGCAAGGCAGTCTCGACCTGCTCCTGGAACGGATGGCGGCAGGTGAGCTGCACCTTATCTTGTCGGAACAACATCCGCCGCAGGGCCTGTCGATGCATGTCTACAGTCGCTCGCTCATCGAAGTCGAGGTCTGCTTGTATGGTACGCCTGGCTTGGCGGAAAAGTACTTGTCGGGTTTTCCGCAGTCTCTTCAAGGGGCTCCCATGCTTTTGCCAAGCCGAGGATCGGGGCTTCGTCGTCGACTGGACGCCTGGCTGGCCGAGCATGAGCTAAGCTGTCGCGTCATCGGTGAGTTCGACGACACAGAGACAATGCGGCTGTTCGGCTCACTTGGGCACGGCCTCTTTCCACTCCATGTCGCCCTGGCCGGAGGCGCTCCGTCGGAAGACATCGTGCCCATCGGAACCTTTGATGGGGTGAGGGAATCGATCTACGCGCTCTCGCCACAGCGCCGCGCCCACCGACTCGATGTTCAAAAAATCCTGGCCGGTGGCCGCGCCAAGCTTCCTACCGGGCCCACCCCGACGTCGCGACCTCGGATGTGAGACGTCGCTTCCTCGTCGCACTGTCAGCGCTGCTGCTTGATTCGGGATGATCGGGCTCGTGAACCTTCCATTCACCCGCGAAGCCTGGTACACGATAAGCGGTAGGATTTCGACGCAAAAACAGTGAGTGGATGGACCGATGACACGTCGCGCACGCATTGCTGGTTGGGGAGGCGTAGGGACTGAGGCAGAGGAACGCCTGGCGGAAGACCTGCTCGATGCGTCGCAGCGCGTGCCACTTTCACGCGGACTCGGTCGTTCGTACGGTGATTCCGCAGTGCCACCGCAGACCGAACCGATGGTGCTGACAACAGTGCTGGCCGATCGGATCTTGTCATTTGATCCCGAAAGCGGGGTGCTGTGTGCGGAAGCGGGTCTGTCCCTATACGAGCTAAACCGGATCTTTTTGCCGCGCCTTTTCTTTGTGCCGGTGTCACCAGGAACGCAGTTTGTAACGCTGGGCGGAATGGTTGCTTCCGATGTCCACGGCAAGAATCATCACGTTGCGGGAGCTTTCGGTGATCACGTCCTGCGGCTGCGCCTGCGGGTCGGGAGCGGCGCCGTGGTGGACTGCACACCGACAGAAAATGCGGACTTGTTTGCTGCGACGATCGGTGGAATGGGGCTGACCGGACACATTCTGGAAGTGACGTTCCGAATGCGAAAGATTCCGAGCCGGTGGATCTACCAGGAAACCGAACAGGTGGCCAACATCGATACGATGCTCAACGCGCTGGATGATGCAGCGCGGCATTTTCCGATGACGATGGCGTGGATCGACTGCCTTACAAGTGGCAATGCGATGGGGCGAGGAATTCTGTATCGGGGTCGCTGGGCCACGGCAGAAGAGGCTCCCAACCGGGTTCCCTCACCCCCGCTGCCACTGTTTGTTCCGTTCCAGTTTCCGTCGTGGGCGATGAGCGAACAGATCGTGCGTGTGTTCAACTCGGCGATCTATCATTCCCACATTCCGCGGGTCAAAAAGGGATTCGTCTCTCCTTCTGCATTCTTCTATCCGCTCGATACGATTCGCGACTGGAATCGGATCTACGGAAAGCGTGGTTTTACCCAGCATCAAGCGGTGCTTCCCGCGTCGGCAGGGCGGTCTGCGGTGCGACGGTTCCTTGAGCTTCTGACCTCGCTCAAAGGCGCATCGTTTTTGTGTGTGCTCAAGGACTGTGGCCAGCAAGGATGCGGCATGCTCTCGTTTCCGATGCCCGGAACGTCGATTGCACTCGACCTGGCGCTGCGTGAGCATACACAGGAGCACATCGATCGACTCAATGAGCTGGTGATTCGCGAAGGGGGCCGCATTTACCTGACCAAAGATGCGCTGACTCGACCCGAGGACTTCGAGAAAATGGAGCCGCGGCTGTCCGCATTCCGTGCGGTTCGAGACAAGTGGGACCCACAGCATCGTGTGCGCAGTGCGCAGTCCGTGCGGCTGTTTGGAGACAAGCCATGAACGTCGTGATTTTGGG
>CAYTGC010000757.1:0-2423 GCA_964437195.1 uncultured Myxococcales bacterium
CCGCCCCCTTCACGTCCACCTTTGCGCTGCCATTTATTTCAACTTCGGCGGCGGAAATTTTGATCTTGGTGCCGTCGAGTTCGATGCTCGCTCCGGCTCCTGATTCGATCTTTACTTTGCCCGCTTCCATCGTGATTTTGCTGGTGCTGCCTTCCAGCAATATCTTGCCGCTTTTGCGCAAGATGACCTTGGCAGCCCCAACGCCAAGCTGCCACTTCATTCCCGCGGTGATCCTGTGCAAAAGTCCCACCGATTCCAACAGCACAGTGCCGACATTTTTCATCATGGCGCCGCCCACCGTCAGCATGTGCGCAGCACCAACCTGGACCGCATAGCCCGCCCCTACCGACAGCGCTTTGGCCAACCCGACGTTTTCAGTGGCGGCCATCGCGACATTCACCGTGCGCGTCCCTCCAACTGTCGTGCTCTGACTTGCCTCAACGGTCGTGCTCTGACTTGCTCCGACCGTCGTACTCTGGCTCGCTCCAATGTGGATGGTTTCGCCAAGCCCGACGGTGTGCTGCCGCTGCTTGTCCACTTGCAGGGTCTGTGACGCATGCACGGTCAGCGTGTCAGCTTGCTGGATGGTGGTGTCGCGCTTTCCGGTCTGCACTGTGATCGTTTGATCACCCTTTGTCACGGTCAGTTTCTGGTTTTTTGTAACCGTCTCTGTTTGATTCCCGTCGACAGTATTGGTCTGATCCGCATGAACGAGGGTGCGGTGATCATGTTCAACCACCTCGTCCAGATCGCGCTGGGCATGGATGTGCAGCAGCTCTTTGCCTTTGCTGTCATCAAACTTGATTTCGTTATAGCCGCCACCGCCCGGCGTGCTGGCAGAACGTATCGTGCTGATGTTCTTCGCAGCAGGGAGTCCGTGCGGAACCGGATTTTCGCCGTTGTAGACCCGCCCGACGATCAGTGGTCGGTCGGGATCTCCTTCGAGAAACTGGACCACCACCTCTTGACCCACGCGCGGAATAAACACCCCGCCCTGACCTGCACCGCCCCACGGCTGACTCACCCGAATCCAGCATGAACTGTTGTCATCGCGTCCAGGGCTTCGGTCCCAGTGAAACTTGACCTTGACGCGACCATGATCATCGCAGTGAATCTCTTCCCCCGCAGGACCAACGACCAGCGCCGTCTGCACACCTGTGATCGCAGGTCTTTTCGTATTCCGCAGCGGACGAAACGGAACCTTGGCCGAAATGCACTCCACACGATTTTCATAGGAAGCACGCTGCTTCGCGTGTCCCTCTTCCGCGAGCGCCTGCGGCTGCGTACCGCGATGTTCCACAGAGACGATCAAGAATTCCTGATTGCAGTCCTCACGCCGATGACCACACAGCGAAAACTTGTAACCTGGCAGCATGGCGCGAACTGATCCAGCGCCGACATACCGATTTTTCAAGCACTGAAGTTCTTCGAGCCGAAGCTTTGCATACTGATTCCCAATCGTCGGGTCGACATATTCACCTGGGAAAAAGTACATCTTGTACTCGGTGAACTGACTGGCCTGGGCACTCGCTTCCAGATCAAGGGTTGGCTGCTTGAACTTGAAGTCGCGCAGCACCGTAGCACCAGGCCGCAGCACGCTCTCGGCGCGAAATTCGAACAGACACTCTTCATGCAGGTGCGGGATGTCGCGCAGCTGCGCTTCGGCATACACGGGAAGCGTAGGAAAGGCGTGCTTTCCGTCGCCAAGCACGAGTGTATCTTTGTCCTTTTCGTGCTCGAAGAAGTAGAAAATCCCCTCCTCTTCCCACAGCCGAGAAATGAAGTCGAGATCGCTCTCTTGATACTGCACGCAGTAGTCGCGCTCTCCGTACTTTCCGTGCAAAAGGGCACTCACCCAATCGCTCGGCACACGGGCGTCCGCAAGAACTCGCTGCGTCACCGAAGGCGCACTGGTTTTCTGGAAAATCCGTGAATTGCGGGTAAATGCAAGCGGCTTCAGCGTCGGAACCAGCGTTGCTTGATAGCGGCTCTGGCGATGGCCAGCCCCGACTTGTACGAAGCGCTCGATCACGCCATGAACGCATCGAGTGTAGCGCGCACCATCGGACAGCCGACCCCGCAGCGTCAAGCAAGCCGCCCCCCCAATCGGTGCATCGAGATCCAGGTTGGCATCGTCGCACACGAGGTCGATCACAAACTCAAACGGCTGGCTCAGCGACTCACGCCCGGAAAACTGATGAACCAAAAGCCGAGCACAAGCCAGCGAGTCACAGTGAAACAGAAACTCCGCTTCGTTTAGATCCAGGCCCATGTCGCTGCCCCTTTCGTGTGCGCGCCGCTCAAAAAGAGACCTTTTACATGACTCATATTTCAGCGAGGACCCGAGACCAGATCCTCGCTGCGGCAAGACTACACCGGCGGTTCGCGCCAGTCGGCTTCGGCGCCGATTCCGCCTTGTTCGT
>CAYTGC010000758.1:0-2421 GCA_964437195.1 uncultured Myxococcales bacterium
TCATCCCCGGCGTATAGATCCATGCGGCAGGGATGATTCAACTCATCCCCAGCGTCCATCCCTTCGCCAAAGCGCACAAAAAAGAAAGCGCCAGCCCAAAAGACCAAGCTGCGAAAAACGGTCTGATGGGCTCGAGTGCAAGGCAGAAGGAGGACCTATGCGGAGCCGAACAAATCAGAGGAACGAAAAAGCAACGCCTACCAAAACCGTTGCGAGGATGGGCGATGGCGTAGGCAGGCGCGCGGAGCAGCCTTCCGGCTGTGAGCACGGCTGACATAGCCAGCGTCCACCGCAGTAGGTTTTGCTAGGCGTTTTTACTTGGCGGCTTGCTTGCGCAGCTTGCGGGCCCGCCGCGTGTTGGCGCAGCGGTTGCCACCCGCCGCAAAGGTGCGACGCTTGGTGGCCTTTTTGACGTGACGGATATGGTTCTTGGCGCGGTTTTTGAGTTTGCGCTTCGTGCGGGGCATTGCAAAAGTCCTCTCTAGAACGTCAAGTGACAGCTATCGAACCCGCAGCCTACTCGACTTTCCCCTTGGGCGAAAAGGCCCAAATTCCGATAGCCACAAGATAAAATGGTCCCGGCCCAAACGGGGGGGACAAGATGGCGAAGCTGCCTGTGGTCGAGCTTTCCTCGGCATCGCGCATGATGGAGACGCTTTCTGGGGTGGTGCACGACGAGCGGGTCCGCATCATGGTGTCGCTCGGGGCGGCGTCACGGCGCGATCCCGCCGCGAAGAAGCTCCTTTCTGAGCTGTGGCAAGGCCCGGTCTTTGCGCGGCGGCTGGTGCTCAAGAGCTGCCTGGCCAGCAAAGACGGCGCACTGGTGATGGCGGGGCTTTGCGACCCATCGCGGCTTGTGCGCGGTCTGGCTCGCAAGCTGGTCGCGTCCTGCTGCACCGATGAGCAAGCGCTACAGGCGCTCACGGACGCGTTTTCCACCCACCGCCACCTGCCGCTGGCGATTGCGCTCCGGCGCGCCGGACGGACGGCTCCGCTCGACAAGTTCACCGACTTCCTCGCCGCAAGCGGACAGGCGTTTTACCTCAGCGACATCGTGCCGCTCGGCAGTGAGGCAAGCTGTCGGCGACACCTGGGAAAGGCGCTGGCCCAGCCGTCGAGCAGCTTCTTTCACCGGCTTTCGCTGTGTCACCCGCAGCTTTTCGCCGAGGCAGCCCAGGACGCACTGCAAAAGGGACCGCTTGGTGGGCCATGGAAGGTGGCGATACAGGCGGAGCTACACACCCTGGCAGTGAAGACGCCAGACGCGGCGCTGGCCCTTCTCGGCGCGCTGCTTAGGCACGGGGAAGCCTTTCCGCCCGCGCTGTTTTCCCCGCTCGCCGAGCGGCGACCGCGCCCGCTTGTCGACCTGTGTGCGGCGCACAACCTCAAGCTGCCTGCTGGACTCTATGAACACCGGGTCGGAAAGCTAGGGCCCGCGCAGCTTCGCTATCTGGTCACGGAATGTCGGCTGGCGCTGGGCAATCCGCGGCACTTTTTTCGCAAGCTGGGCGCGGTGGAAAAAGACGCCGTGGTACAGGCGTTTGTGCAGAGCAAGCTGCGTGAGCCCTCGTGGGGGGCCGGACTTCTGCGCGAGGTGCCGTCCGATGCCGTGGTGCGCGAGCCAATGTACAAAGCGTGGTCGGCGGCCAGCCAGAACGCAGACGGCGTCATTTCGCGCGAGGTGCTGTGGCTTTTGCCGACGGATCTTCAGCAGCGCGAGGCGAGGCGACACCTCGGTGATGTGACCCAGCTTAAGACGCGGCCCGAGCAGCGAATCCTGTACGCCCAGCTCCTGCCGTGGGACGAGGCCCAGCCGCACCTCAAAGCCTATCTGGGACACCCCGAGGGCGAGCTGCGCGGCACGGCCCTTTGTGCGCTGCTCGGGATTCCGGGGCAGCTACCGGCCAAGCCCGCACTGGTCGAAGAAGCGCTGCGAATCTGCGTCGGCAAGAAGTTCGAGCAAGACCCGGTGCGGCTGCGAATGTTCCAGGCGCTGGGAAGCTGGCCCAAGGCGGTGTGGGACAAAAAATACCTGCCGCAGGTCGGGCAGCTCCTGCGCGATGCACTGGATGCGGCGGACCTGTCGCATGCCACGGCGCAGGCGGCGGAGCGGCTGCTTGTTCGCTTGTTCTTTCTGGACGGCGAGTTTGGCGCCACATGGCTGGCAACGCTGCTCAAGGAACGGGGGACGATTTACGCGCCGGGCTTGGGCGATATGCTGTCCGATGACGAGGTGCGGGCGCTGGCCAAGCCGCTTCTGCAAGTGGCCAAGGCGTGGGCCTCGCGGGAGCGGGAAAACCAGCTCTGGGCCCTGGTGCAGAGCCTGGGCAAGCGGATCACCTTGGTCGACGGCCTGCCGGAGCTACTGGAGCAGGTGATGGAGCGGACGGTGAACGCCGTCGCCAGCTTTGGCATCCTGCA
>CAYTGC010000759.1:0-2420 GCA_964437195.1 uncultured Myxococcales bacterium
AACTTTTGCCGCAGGTAGTCGGCCAGATCGAGCGGTGCATCGGGCCACAAAGACAGAAGCTGCAAGAGCCGCTGCTTGTCTTCATCGGTCGCGGCTCGCTCCGTCGCTGCGTCGGCCTTGGCGATGTGCCGCCGCCGCTCCTTTTCTTGCGCCAAGTCATACGCCGCTGCGAGCAGTCCTTTGCGGCTCATCGGCAGCACGCGCAGCGGAAAATCACGACGCCGAAGCGGCTTTCGCCACACGCTGCGGCTTAGTACCGGATGCAGCCAGATCCGCAGCCGATACCGCTCGCACAGGCTCAGCCAGTCGGCCCGCTTTCCGGGCTGGTCGCGATCATAGATTCCGACACCGGCGCTGACGACCAAGAGCCCCGCATCGGGATACAGCCGCATGACCTGCGCAAGCGACTCGGGCCTGCCAAATGGCTGATCGGACACATACTCTGCATCGCCATCGAAGTAGCGAACCACAAGCGGTACGCCTCGACGCCGGAGCCCATCCACCAGCGCTTCGGTCTTGCGCCGCCACAGCCGCATGTCCGAAGACACATCACACAAAAGCAGGATCGTCCGCGCCGCCGAGCGTCGCAGATACACAAGCTGCGGCAGCGCGCCCCGCTTCACCGTCTCTTGCACCGTCTTTTCGCCATCCAGCGCCCGGCTTGAGGGCCGATCGTCGCTGCGCCCAAGGATGGTCGCCATGTCTTCCAGATCGCCACGATCCAGCGCCGGACCCAGCAGCTTGCCAAACGGAATGTCGGCAAGCTGTCCGCCCCCTAGATCATTGCGTATCGCCCGCCAGTATTTTTTTGCCCAGCCGCGCAGACCGCGTCGTCGGAAAAAGACAAACAGAATCCCAAACAGCAGCACCGGAGCGGGCACCACATACTTTGCGGCGTCTTCAAAGTGGAACAGATGCAGGGGCGGTCCCAGATCAGGAAGTGGAAGCTCCGGGGCACTTCCAGGCGGCGATGGACCTTGGCCCTTTTCTGGCTCCTTGTCCGGTGGTTTTTCCTGCTTGTGTTCCTGCGCTGGCGGCAGCTTGGGAAACCACTTGCGATATCCCAGCACGGCGAATCCACAGATCAGAAGTGGCAACAGCAGAAGTGCAAGCCGGCGCTTCCACCTCGTCGGTGGCTTCTGCTGGAGCTTCACCACTTCATCGCGGAACACCCCCTTCTGCACCGCGTCCGCTTGCGAAAGCCGTACCTCTGGGTCGCGTACAAATGCCTCTGCGTAGTACACGAAAAACAGCTTCTCGATGTCGTCTCGTTCTTCCTGACTGCGCGCAAGAAGCCCGGCGATGCTGCGCGACAGAAGCTGCCGGTCCTGTGCCAGCTCGTCGGAAAGTGACTCACACAGCCGCGCCAGATCCTGAAACTGCGCAAGCCCCACGTCAAAGCCACGGGTCCGCAGAAACAGCAAAAAATCAGAAAATGGCTGCGGCGGTGTCACGACTTAGGAATCCTGCCGGGGACGGACTCGCTCTAGATCACGCTGGGTCTTGAGCAGCGCAGCCAGATGCGGCAAGTCTTTGAGTTCCGAGCTTGCGATCTGCTCTGCGGGCACTTGCGCCATCAGCAGCACACGAATCCACGACTCAAGCTCTGCCGTCGCTGGTGGTTTGTCCAGCTCATTCCGTTTGCCCATCTCGCGCAGCGCCTGGAAGTGATGAATGCAGCCATCGATCAGCGCTTTGGGAAGGTCGGCAGCGATTCGCTCCGCGAGGATTTTTCGCAGGTCTGGCTCTTTGGGAAACTCAATGTAATGGAACACACAGCGACGCAAGAACGCATCAGGAAGCTGCCGCTCGCTGTTGTTGCTGATGACGATCAGGGGTCGATACGTGGCGTGGAATGTGAGCCCCGGAATCTCCTTCACAGAGAACTTCATCTGGTCGATCTCGTCGAGCAGATCGTTGGGAAAGTCGCGCGGCGCTTTGTCCACTTCATCTATAAGCACCACCGCTCGACCGGCTTCTTCGGGAAGTCCGAAGCGCTTGCGCCAGTCCTTCGCATGGGGATGCTCGGCATCCCCCGACAGAATCGCTTTCCCGAGCGCGGTGAGCTGCACGTAGTTTGCGGGGTCGATGGCACGGGCATTCTGCGTCTGCGCTTCGTAAAACCGCAGGACGTGATCAAAGTGATACAGAATGTCTGCGGCATGGGAATCGCTGCGGGTGAAAAAACACAGCGGCTCTCCTAGTCCTAACTCCGACGCGAGCGACCAGGCCAGCGCCGTCTTTCCGGTGCCCGGCTCGCCTGTCACAAGCAGCGGTCGTTCCAGGGCGATGGCTGTCCGTACCGCATCGCGCAGCCTGTCATCTGCGAGATATCGTCCCGGCTCTTTGCGAGAAACGGGCTGACATCCCGGCGGCACAGTCCCTTTTCCGGTGTACAGCGGAAGGAGTCCCTTGGCACC
>CAYTGC010000760.1:0-2416 GCA_964437195.1 uncultured Myxococcales bacterium
TCCGGCTGAGTATCCGGAGTTCGCGTGTGCCGTCGACAACGATCGATGTGAGGGCGCTTGAGGGATGTATGCGGGAAGACTCCTCATCGCTTTCGTGAGACGGACATTGGCCGTGTTTGTCGCAGACTTCTGCTGCTTCCGTATTGGTCCTGTGGCTTGATCATTCGATCGAAGGATGCATAGATTAAGTGCGGGATCGTTCGGGAAGCAGACAGGTTGGAATGCCATCATGTCCACAGCCGAAAGTGTGCCTCTGCTGGTTGCTCGATTGAGAGCGACAGCAGAGGCTGGGCAGGTAGAACAAGCGCTGACAGCGTGTCGTGATCGTCTGGTTGCGGATGCCGCTTCCGTGGAGTTATGGGGACTGCTGGGTGAGCTGGCATTGCGGGCCGGACACAAAGCGGAATCCGTCGCTGCGCATCAAAAAGAGGCAGAGATTCTGCTTCATATTGGCGATCTGGAACGAGCGGTCACGGTATACAGACGGGTGCTTCAGCTTGTGCCGCAAGATCCTGATACCCAGCTTGCGCTTGGACATCTGTATCGACAGTTGGGTCAGTGGAATCGTGCTGCGCTCGCATATGAACTTGCGGGGCAGGCGTTTGCGTCGCGGGGAAGAACGCGAGAATCGCTCGCGGCCATCCAGCAGCTTGTCGACATGTCGGAGCACAATGTGGGGCGACGCATTCGACTGGCTGAGCAGTATGTGCGCGCCGGTTTTCCCGAGGAAGGGATACGCGAGCTACGGATTTCCGCGAAAGCGCTGCGCCAGGCCAGTCGATTGGAAGAGTACGGCCAGGTGGTCGATAGACTCTGTGTTCTCGAATCGCAACGCATCGAGTCTGTGGACCCGCAAGACGCCGCGCCAAGTCTCGATCAGAAGTCGAGTGTGCCTCTGCACCTGTTGGCAGAAAGTCAGCGAACGCCGAAGCAGAGCGTGTCGCCAGACCAAGCAAATCCTGCAGCCGACGTCGCTGCGACCCGGATCGCTGAAGCAGAGTCCTATTTGCACCTGGGGCTCGTCGAAAAAGCCATCGCACACCTGACCGATGCGCTTTCCCAGAATCCGTATCTAAAGCAGCTGCGCAAAGCACTGGTGCGACTATACATTGGCCAGCGAAGCTACGCAGCGGCTGTCAGCGAGCTGTGGGAACTGCGCAAACAGAGTGCGACCCGCGACGAAGAACTGGGGTATCTGCGGTTCATCGTGCGGCTCGATCCAGAAGATGATGCCGCGTGGGAACAGCTCGCCGAACTGACAGAACAGAGTGCGCAAGATGTTCCGGAACTGCGGCAGGAACCGGTGTCCGTTGACGATGTCGATCGTGCGCTGCGCAGCGAACTTATCGAACATCGCCCTGCCACGGATCTGGTTGCAACCCGTGTGGTGAATCTGCCTGCGATGCCGCTCGGACCTGTTCGACCCGCAGAGCGGGATCTCCATACAGCGCTACATACCACGCAAGAGATCACGCCGGAAGACATCGAACAGGAAGTCCTGATCGCGCCCCTGACTGACTCATCGGATCTGCCACACAGTCGACGACCACAGTCGCCTCGCGTGGCAAATCCCACACTCCTGTCGCAGTATCGATCCGCGCTCACCCTATTTTCGCAAAAGCAATTTGCAGAAGCGATTCAAGCGCTGGAAAGTGTGCTGTCGGATCGGGCACTCGGAGCGCGCGCCACACTGCTGATCGCGCGATCGTGGTGTGAGCTGGAGCGCCCAAGTGAAGCGATTGCATCGCTGCAGCGTGGGATGAAGCTGCCGACCATTACAGAGCCGATGTTGAGCGAGCTTTTGTACGAGCTGGGAGCGTGTTATGCGCAGATAGGTGATGGTCGAGAAGCGATCTTGTACTACCGCCTGTCGATGGGGAAGGATGGGCACTACCGCGACGCGGCTGCAAAGGTCGCCGCGCTCGAATCTGAACTGACAAAGCAGCAAGGATGCGTATCCTAGATATTAGGAATGTCATCTGATTCATATTTGAAAAACCGGAGAGCATCGTGCCAAGTGAAAACCATGGCGTGATTACGCACCGGCACTTCGACGGGTTCGAGCTGATTCGTCCCCTCGGTACGGGCGGTATGGCGACAGTGCATCTGGCGCGCGATACTTCGCTCGATCGCTTGGTCGCGATCAAGTTTATCTCCACTGCGTTTTCCGATCCGCATGCGCGTGATCGGCTGCGGCGCGAAGCCAAAGCAATTGCGCGGCTCCAGCATCCCAATGTGGTCGCGATCTATCGAGTTGGCGACGTCGATGATCAGCCCTACATCGCTTACGAGTACATCGAAGGCCGTCAGCTTGACGAGCTGCCACGTCCGATCGATTGGATACGCGCACTGCGCATCGGCTTGGGCGTAAGTCGCGGTCTCGCCGCCGCCCACCACCGCGGAATTGTTCATCGCG
>CAYTGC010000761.1:0-2415 GCA_964437195.1 uncultured Myxococcales bacterium
GACGGCAAGTTCATTGTCGTCGACCTCAAGAGCACCAACGGCACGTTTGTAAACGGTCGCAAGATTACTGGTCCGCTCGTCGTCAAGGGTTCAGACAAGATCTACGTCGGCGATTTTATCGTCACGATTGAGGAAGGCACTGGCGCTTCGACCAGCTCGACAGCGGATCTCGAAGGTGGTGGGGATGGCGCTGCCCGTCCAGCACCGCCGCCACCGCCACCGCGTGGGGGGCGTCCTCTGCCGCCGATGTCGCTGAAAGCCGAACCGACGAGCATGGACATGCCAGCTGGCGATGCAATGGGCGACGGAGAGAAAGCCGAGCCTGCTGCTGCTCCGGCTCCTCCGCCTCCCGCTGCGTCTGCTGGTCCGTCTTCGCGTCCACCGCTGCCGCCGCTGCCTGGCCGTCCGTCGGTCAAGCCACCAGCGGTCGATGATGGTCCGGCGCGTCCCACGGTTACCAATGAGGCGCTTCGCGAAGAAAAGATGGCGCGTCTGTTTGGTGACAAACCGGCCGGACTGAGCCCACTCGATCGGCCCGTGGTGCCGCAGGATCGGATTTCAGACAAAGCGACGATGATGGGCGGCGAAGCGCCTGCGCCTAAGCCTCCAGCGGCGACGGCCTCTCCGTCAGCGGATACACCAGTGCCAAGCTCGGCGGCTCCGAGCGCTTCTTCGACTCCTCCGCCAGCTGCTGCTGCACCTCCGCCGGTGAGCGCTGCTCCCGTGGCTCCGCCTGCAACGGCTCCGGCCCCATCGGCACCAGCGCCGTCTCCGCTGCGCCCAGCGCTGTCTCGTCCAGCACCGACATCGGCCCCGGCGAGCTCGCCACTGGCTGCCGCCCGTCCGCTGCCGCGTCCGTCGACAGCTCCGACTCGACCGGTGGTGCAAGCGGGTCCATCGAGCGATGATCCGCAGCGCAAGCGTCACTTTGAAGCCCTGAGCCAGGTGGTCAACAAGGCACTCGATCAACTGTCGCTTCAGCATGCGTCACCCGAGCAGCTATCCGACGCGGCGACTCGTCTCGAACGGGTCGTAAAGGAGCACGCCGAGAAGGTCTTCCCGCTTCCGATTGGTCTGGATTCAGACGGGCTGGCCAAACAGGCGATTGCGGAGCTTGTTGGAGCTGGGCCGCTCGACGAGCTGCTCAACGATGAGAGCGTCTTCGAGGTCGCTGTTGCCGGTCATGATCGCATTTTCGTCGACCGTGGCACCGGCCAGAGCCTTAGTGAGCGGTTGTTTACGTCTCCGGCGGCAGTCCAGCGTGCGATTCATCGTTTGGTGAGCAAAGTCCACGGCAAGCTCGATCAGAGCATGCTGGAGGTTCGGCTCGAAAACGGCGTACTCCTCCAAGCTGCGCTTCCCCCGCAGGCTCGGGTTCCGTCGCTGGTTCTCAAGCGTGTTCGCAAGTCAGGTGGTCGGCTGGGCGATCTTGTCAGCCAGAACGTCCTGTCCGGAGCGATGTCAGAGTTTCTCGAGGTCTGCATGCGTGAGCGTCGCAACCTCATCGTTTCGGGCTACGGTCGGCTGGTGCTGCTTGGAGCGCTCGGTGGAGCTACGGCAGCAGGATCGCGTGTGATTACCGTTGAGCCGGTGAGCGAGCTGGATCTGTCTGGAACAAACTCCGCCTGGATTGGCCTTTTTGCTCGCGGTCCAGAGATGCGCCAAGTGATCGGTCAAGCGGTTCGGATGCATCCCGATCACTTGCTCATCACCGATGTGCGTGGACCGGAGGCGTTTGATGTTGCCGCCTGCCTCGCCGGTGGTCAGGGTGTGGTGGTCGGTGTGGATGCCGCGTCGGCTCGTGAAGCGCTGGGCCGACTGGAATCGCTCGCTCGTCTGTCCGGTGAGTCGCCGAGTCGTAAGGCACTGCGCGAGGAACTTGCAAACGCGGTAAACCTCGCGGTACATGTCGGACGCACTGCCGCCGGAGCCTATCGGGTCATGGAGATTTCCGAAGTCACGCTAGCTGAAGAGGGTGGCATCGATCTGATCCCTGTGTTTACCTTCAAACCCGAGGGTGGCGACGGACAATTTGTAGCCACTGGTCATGTGCCCGCTTTTGCGGGATAACCCTCTGTTAGGTTGAGCTTCTGTGTGGAGAATCATCGCCACCCATACCCGTGAAGGCCGCGAGATCGCTCGCAAGGAGATCGACGTCGGCGAGGTTACCATCGGTCGCGATGCGGACCGAGGGCTAGTGCTGCAGTCGGCGAGTGTATCGCGACGGCACTGTAAGATCCGCGTCGACCACACCGGTGCGACCATCATGGACGAAGGCAGCGCCAATGGCGTCCTCGTCAATGGGGTGCGTGTGGCGCCGAACTCTCCGACGCCGATCGGTCCTGGTGTAAATGTCGAGATTGCTGAATTTCGGATCACCATCGAGCCGCTGATGATGCAGCAGCCGATGATGGG
>CAYTGC010000762.1:0-2405 GCA_964437195.1 uncultured Myxococcales bacterium
CAAGCAAGATGTTGGCTGGTTGGGGGTGTCTTCATTTGCTCTCGTCGAGAAATGGCGTTCAGCCGCGGTCTGAAGGAAGTGCGCGGGAAGACGTCATGTCGCAGGGTTGTCCAGCGTGCCACCACGGCGACGACCTCTCCTTTGGACAATTTTTCCTTCACATCGCGTGCATTGCGTACGACTCTCCACGGCCATCGGCTCTGCCCGATGTACCTACATTTCCACGGAGGTTGTCATGAAGAGTTCCCGGCTTGGTTCCCTGCTTCTCTCGCTCACGCTTGCTGCCTGTGGTGCTGTTGAGGACACGGAGATTGCAGAGCTGTCGCAGCCGCTCCTGCGCTGCGAACATCCCTTTGTTCCACCACCCAAAACCGGCTTCCGCCACTTCGCCAACCGACTGCTGGCACTCGCACCGGCCTGGCACTCGATGCAAGATGTGGTGCTACCTCCCGGTGGAAGCGCGGTGGTGGAAGGGAAGTTCGCGTACGGCTCTCTGTCGAAGGACTTGGAACGAGAACAGGTGCAACTGTTCGTCGATGACTGCAGCGGCTTCCGGGCGATTGGTACTGCGGACACAGATACGGATGGGAGAGCGCGCGTTTCGATAACGGCCCCGGCGAGCCCAGGTCTCTATGCACTGCGCATGGTCGTGCGCGGCGATGCCACGTTTACGGTTGGAAATCTGGTGGTTCCACCGTCCAGCGGTCGTCTGACTGTGTTTGACATCGATGGCACGCTGACCACTTCCGACATGGAGTTGGTAAAGGACGTCATGACCGATCTGTTTGAGCCGATCCTTCATGGCACATACGTTCCCACCGCCTATCCTTTTGCGCGTGATCTGGTGGCAGAGCGCGAGCGGCGTGGCGCAGTGCCGATTTTCCTGACTGGCCGACCTTACTGGCTGACCCAGAGCAGCCGCGACTGGCTGAGTGGTGGTCGATTTCCGATCGGTGCACTACATACGACGGACTCGAACAGTGAAGCACTCCCCACGCAGGTTGCGGCCTACAAGACAGCATTCCTACGTGGGCTGATGCGTCAGGGATTCACCATCGAGGCTGCTTATGGGAATGCGTCCACCGACATCACGGCCTACGCTGCCGCAGGGATTCCCAAAGCGGCGACATACATCATTGGTACAAACGGAGGCAAGGACGGAACCCAAGGTGCCTGCGCCGTGAACAAGACCTGCAAAACCTGGGAAGAGGAAGTCCGCCGCCTCCGCGCTTTGCCGTAACACGAGCGCACGGAGCCGTCACCGTTTTGGCGGGTTGGAATGCGGCATCCTTACAGATACACTCCGGTCATGCAGGATGGATCAGACGGAAAAGACCCAGCCGGACGGAGTGTAGCGCTGCTGAAGACTTCGACGGTGGCATTCCTTGTACTCGGGCTTGTATCGAGCCTGTATCACACGTACATACAGCAGATCCTGTTTCTAGAACACGATACGGGAGCGTTCGGGCGCTTCGCCCCAATCGGCCAATTCGTTTCGGTAGCATTTTGGTTGATCGGACTTTTGCAGCTCTATGCAGTCCAGTTGCTGGCCCGCCCGCCCTTCGAGCCCGCCGTGAAAGGACTTGCGGTATTGGCGACGACCTGTCTGAGCGTCAATCTACTGTTCAACTTGGTGGGGATGGTCGCACCTGATTCGACAACTCACTGGTTTGCGAGCACCAAGTGGATGCTCCTGCTGTCGCTTACCGATCTAGCCGGAGTGCTGCTGCTGCTGGCTGCGGTTCTGAAAGTCTCGCGTCGCGCGGTCGATACACTGGCAGTGGCTTGCGTGGTGGTCGTGCTAACCCGCGAAGCCGTGGGTTGGGGGACCAGTCTGCTGACAAACGACCGCACCGTGACGACCATTTGGGTCGGTTTTGCGGTGCGGATGGTGTTCATGTTGGCAGAACTAGGACTACGGTACGCGATTCTGAACCGAGCAAGCGCAGACTTGGCATCCGGGGTTGTACCGGTCGAAACAGACGAAGGGCTGGGACAAACGGACGCAAGTGAGCTGCGGGCCCGCGGAGTCCTTTTTGGCGGGATGTGGCTCGCCGGTGGGATTTTCGTCACGGCGCTGAGTTATTCTGCGGCGGCATCTTCGCCAACCGGCGGGCGCTACATGGTGGCGTACGGCGCAGTGATCTACGGGGTCGTACGGATCGTCCGCGCCATGATGTTGCGATGAAGCGCAGCGTCTTGGCGCGCGGTTCCTCTGAGAACAGAGTCTGCATGCCCTGAGAACAGAGTCTGCATGCTCCGCGCCCACGCGCTGGATCGTCGTGGCGACGGAGTTTGAACAGCGTTCTATTCAACCGCTGTCATTGCCTGGATGTGGCCTCCCGACATGAACCAATCGAGCACGTCGGGGTAGATGCGCCGCAGCGCTTCAGGATCCGCTTTGT
>CAYTGC010000763.1:0-2403 GCA_964437195.1 uncultured Myxococcales bacterium
AGCCGGACAACGTCTTTTTCGTTGGGAGAGTCGCGAGCGCTTCCCTGCTGCCGAGAGAGCAGCGCGCGGAAGTTGGAAGCCGCAGCGCAGCGGGGTCTTACGACGAGAGCATGCGCGAAACGAAGAAAGTCCTCATTTCGTGTTCTGATGCAATCGGCGCTGGTGTATGAATAGGCAAAATCCGTCGGAGGTGTTACATGCGTATGAGCCATGGTAGGACGGGATGGAACGTGTTTCTCGGCGTGTCCTTGGGACTCTTCCTCGGCACGGGCTGCCAAAAAGTGGCGTCGAGTTCGGTGAAAACATCCGGAATCTACGCCGACCTCTCCGTGACTGCATCGGGCACCGGAGCTGCGGAAGTTCGGGCGGCGCTGCGCGTTGGCGGGCCTCTCTCGAACACGTTTCTTGACTTGGATGCGGGAGATTCTCTGTCGGCGGCGGTGAATGGATCGACCTATCCGCTGGCCCGTACGGCAGCCATCCTATCGGCTGTTTCCTATATCGCTTCGGTTCCGGTCGAGACACCAGGAACTGTCTTTGTCATCGCGTTTTCCCGGGCCAGTGAGGTCAGTGCGCCAGCGTCTTCGATCACGCTGCCTGCGGCTTTCACGATCTCGGCGCCGGTGGCATCTTCCAGTGCATCTCGGGCTGCCAACTTGGACATCAAGTGGAATGCGGCGGCGCAAGGAGACCTGATAGACCTTCGCATTACGGGGCCGTGTGTGACGCCGCTCACCAAGCTCTCGCAGACGGACAGCGGTCAGATCACTGTGACGACCGCCGATTTGAAAGCGCTCAACGGCAAGGAAACCAGCTCTTGCGAGATCACCGTCGAGCTATCCCGCAAGAAGGCTGGTATCGTCGATCCCGCGTTTGGTTCCGGCGGCACTGCCTTTGGCATTCAGAAGCGGTCTGTGAAGTTGACCTCTACCCCGTAACAGTCCATCCCCCAGATTGGGGGCGTCTGGTCTGGGCGTTCCAGCGTCTGCCTGCGTGCTCCGTCGTTGACGAGCAGCGTCGCCGCTTGCTCGATTCCGCATGCTCGGCGTGAGCGTCGAATCTGAGAGTCTGTGGCCCGTGCCCGAAGCGTGCGGGCAACAGAGTCCGCATGGCGCGCTCAGCGGAAACGGTGCATTGCCAAACGGCGCGGGAAGCAGATGGAGATGCCCGCGCTGTTGTACGGCACGTGCAAGTCGCAAGCGGCGGCGGCGCGGTTTCCACCGTTGACCCGGCCCAGCTTGCGCAGTATGACGCGGCTGATGGCAACGTCATCGTTCGACAATGTTCGGCGCTCTGCGCTGCGAGGAACCATGCGATTTTCGACGCTGTGCTTGGCCGGTCTGCTCGGTCTTTCGGGCTGCGGTGAAACCCCGGAAGGGGAACTGGAGCTTGCATCCCTCCACGCCGAGCTGACCCCGGCTCCCTTCTTTGGGGGTGATCCAGCCAACAAGGCTCTGTTCGCTGCCGATGTCTCATTCTGGGAAACCCCGCTTGCACAGTCGCAGATGGACTGCTTCTGGGATTCGGGCGTGCGACACGTTGTGGTGGGAACACAGGTCGCGTCGATAGCCCAGCAGCAGCTCGCCATGGCGGTGGCGCGCGGAATGACCGTTGATGCGTACGTCTATCTCTATTGGGATCGCGACATCGCGGCGCAGGTGGAAGCTGCCTTCGACATGGTCAAGGGTTTCCCCATCGGCTCGATGTGGCTCGATGTCGAAGAAGCCAGCGGTGCGGCGGCGCTTGGCAAGACCAAGCTGACGGCGCTGATTCGAGCCGGACTCAATGTCTGTAAGACGCATGGCGTCGGCTGCGGTCTGTACACAAGTCCGGGCTATTGGAAGTCGTATCTGGGCGACACCACGGCGTTTACCGATGTTCCGCTATGGTACGCGCTGTACAACAAGAAACGAACGCTATCGGATTGGAGCACCGAGCGCTTCGGCGGGTGGTCACGTCCGGTTGCCAAGCAGTTCCAGACTGCCCCACTGTGCGAAGTGGGAGGCGCGGACTGGAATGTCATGCAGGTCGCGGCCAAGCCCACGGTGATCGTCGATCGCACGCTGCCACCGGATACGGGTCAGCCGCCCGCGGCGCCCACGGGTCTGTATCCCAGCCATGGCTCGGTGGTGCAACTGGATTATGCCAAGCTGATGTCAGCGACGGTTCCACGCGCCACGTCGTATCAGCTGGCGCTGGAGTCTTGGAATGGTCGCGTCTTTTCCGCCTATCAGACCTGGACCGTTCGCGATGCCTTCTTGAAGACGTTTCCTGTGACCAAGCCGAACATCTACCGCTTCCGCGTGCGTGCGCAGAACGTGCATGGCTTTGGTCCGTGGTCTCCGTACTCGCAGTTCGATTACGGGACGTACACCGGTCCGCGACCTTCTCCTTGAAGTTGGG
>CAYTGC010000764.1:0-2403 GCA_964437195.1 uncultured Myxococcales bacterium
AGGACGCGCTGTTGTAGGACTCGCCGCGGTCGTAGCCCGCTGTGCGAATGCCGATCCCGGCGCCGGCTATCTGGTCGATGCAGCCCAGATGATCCGAGTGATAGTGCGACAGGAAGTGGTAGTCGATCCACTTGAGCCCGAGCGAGCGCAGGTGATCTTTGATCCCCGTGCAGTCCGCGAAGTTGCCATCGTCGAATAGTGCAGTTTGGCCGCTCGGCGAGATCAGCAGTGCTGCATCGCCCTGTCCCACGTCGATGTGATGAATCTGCAGCTTGCCCGTCGCGTAGGATGGCAAGCCCATATCCATCTCGCTGCTCATGTTGCCGGTGCCATCCGACGAACAGCCAGACCCAACAAGAGCCAGCGAAGCCACCAGCCCCAGACACCCAAGCCGAATCGCCGTCAACTTGCCGTGAAATCGTGCGCGTTGGTTCATACGAAGGACGATAGACCCCGGACGAAAGCGAGTCTACTGCGTGAGGTGCAGCACCGAGCCAGCCTCGCCAGCCACCCACACATCCTTGCTACCGAACCCAGCGATGCTATTGACGACAATTGGAAATCGCTCAGCCACCGTCCATGCGGAGCCATTCCAGCGTAGTAGTCGCAGGGTGATATTTCGGATGTTCTCGTCGGATCCGCCATAGGCCCAAACATCGCCAGGCCCGCGAGGGTAGACGGAGGAAAACGGCTCGCCCAAGACATCTTGCGACCAAGCCGTTCCATCAAATCGAAACAGCCCATCGGCCGCCGCGACATACAACTCGCTGCCCACTCCTCGCACGCGACGCACTCGCATGGTCGCTACTTTGTCCCAGCCCGTCGCAGCGCCGTTGAGCTTAAAGAGACCCGTAGAAGTACCCGAGTTACCGCCGACGTAGACCGCTGCTGCTAGAGCGAATACGCTAGCCGTGGCCGGAGGCGTAATCGCCTGCTCCAGCGCTGCGCCGTTCCAGTGCAGGGCATAGGAGTTTGGGAATTTCTCTCCGACGATCCACACGTCGTTGGCACTGGCTCCATACACGTCTTGGAAGGTGATTGTGCGGAGGTCAAGTCCGCTCGGCCCCGTCGGACTTGCCCAGTCTGTGCCGTTGAAGCGCAGAATTGCCCCGGTGCCGACGGCCCACACATCATCACGAGCCGTGCCCCAGAGCGCTTTCAGGTCCGCGGAGACCGGGCCACTCCGTACATCCCACGTCAAGCCATCCCAATGGTACAAGGCTCCACGATCTCCAACTGCCCATCCGTCATCGAGAGCGCTCATCCAAACAGCCTGAAACGTCGGAGCGGTAGGAGCGCTGACCAAACTCCAATCCGTGTTCTCCAACTTAGCCAAGGCTCCATACTTGCCGATGGCCCATGCGGTGCTGCCAGCCCCACCGATGCCGGAGAAATAAGAGACCCCACTCAGCGTTGAGGCCACAGTCCACTGCACACCATTCCAGCGATGAATCCGGTTGCTGGTGACGCCCCAGACCGCGTTGGGTCCAGTGCCCCAGACCTGATCGAGAAGCGGTGTCGTCAGCCCTGTTTCTGCGACCACCCACTGCGTACCGTTCCATCGGCGGACGGCGTCACCGACTGCCCAGACATCGCCCGGACCAGTGCCCCACACCTGACGCAGTTCCGCCGTCGTCTTGGCATCGACTGCCACCCAACCTGCCCCCGTGTTGTGCAGCGCGATACCGGGAGCACCGACGATCCAGACATCGCTCGGCCCCGAACCCCAGACGCCCCAGAGTATTCGCCCCGTGAAGACGTAGGGATCCTTCTTCCAGCTCGTGCCGTCGAAGTGCTGGATCACGCCAGTAGCTCCGACCAACCAAATGTCCGATGGGCTAGAGCCCCAGATGCCATAGAACCCGGTCGTATCGGAGGCTGCCAGCGCCATCTCAGTAGACCATTTGGTACCGTCCCAGTGCAGGACGCTGTCGTTGGTTGCAGCCCAGATATCGCTGTTCGAGAAGCCCCAGAGTGCGTTGATATTGGAGCGCGTGCCGCTCTCCAGCGAGGCCCAGGTCACGCCGCTGCCTCGCACGATCGCACCGTCGCGTCCGGCGGCGTAAACTGTCTGATCGGGTGCCACCCAGACCGTGTACAAGTCAGCGCCCTGCGGACGCGGATGCTCCCAACAGAAGCCGGCGGGCGTGCAGACCCGAGGCGTGAAGTCCACGGTGGCTCGCGTCGCGCCGTCGATCAGCACCTCACAGTCTCGGCCGCCACTGCAGCGACCGCCCCAAAGATACGGAGTGCCAGGAATCCCTGGCAGCGCATTCAGCTTCACCTTCTGGCCAAACGGGAAGCGATAGACGCACGACGCTGACGGGCCACAGTCGATGCCCATTGGATCTGACTTCACCGCGCCCTGGCCGTTGGTACGCACGGTCAGAGGGCACGACTTGG
>CAYTGC010000765.1:0-2396 GCA_964437195.1 uncultured Myxococcales bacterium
CCCCCTGTCTCTTCCTTCTTCTGTCTGTATCTAGTGTGCAAAGTCGCGATGGATGACGTGGTACTGCAAGCGGGGCAGAGTCAGTCACATCAGAGAGGTCTCGCTTGCACGAGCCTTCCTACGCGATTTCCCGAAGGAAGGAGAGGGGGCGGGAAGCTGCGAGCCGAGAATCGAAAGGGCAGCTTGGAATGGAGCAATCTCGCGGAAGACTGTACCCAGGACCGAAGCGGTACTTCATTTCGGTGATTTGTACGTATGCGTTTCTCGTCGCTGAGTGAGAGTTTGAAAGGAGCGAAGTGGAAATCCGGGAAGAGGAGGGATGGCGCGCACCTCTGCAATTCTGCAGCGGCACATCTCAACCGCTATCGCGGCGCTGGGCAAACGAAACGCGAATGCGGAGACGCGCAGGTTTCTCGCCGAAATACCCCCTCGCTCTGGTCGACAAAGCAATCAGGCGAGGTCAGCGCCGCCTTTTTCTTCTCACGCGCGTGGAGGAGGTGGACGCAGCCGTGTTACTTGACTTGCGGGTTGCCGCTGTCGTGCTCTCGAATGAGCAGACCACCATTCAACGTGACGCGCACCGGGGCCTGGCCAGCCCGATTGAGTACCGGGAATGAATAGAACGGAAGGTGCGGAGATTTGACGTGAATGTCGTTTACAGCCGGGTCCCAGGTCAGCATGCCAGCGCCAAGCTGCTCGCCACGACTGACCGATTGACTCGCAGTCGCTAGCGCGCTCGTTGGATCGACCGGCTGCCATTCAACCGGTCGTTCAAATACCGCACTTCCCTGGAAGGAACCGTCCTCCGCATCAAGTTCAATGAAGGCGGTCACTGCGCCGCTTCGGTCGTGGATTGGAACCAGGTAGTAATTCCACGGCAGCCCGCCTGGCGTCTTGGCTTGAACCAGTCGTGCCACACCTGCGGTTCCTGCTGCGGCTATTCCATAGATCTCGCTGTCCTTGTCTAGGCCTGCGAGCTTTAGCGCGGTAAGCACTCCCCGTTGAGCCAACTCGCTGCTCATTCGTTGACCGAAGCCAAGCGCTCCGCTGTTGGCTGCGATAAGCCCTGGCGCGGCCACTGGACTGAAGTGCGGAACGACTGCATCCGTGCTGCGCAGACTCGTCGGTGGGTCATATGTCACAACGAACTTCTTGAAGAACGGATCGCTTGTGCAGTTTGGATCGCAGCTTGCGTTGATGGCGTTAATGACCCCGAAGTACATTCTCTGCCAGATCAGGCCATTAAACGTCATCTGGCCTCTGTAGAATATGTTGCTGCCGCTGTCAGTGGACTCACCCAGCGCATCGTAGAACGTCACGGTGTTCAGCGAATATCCGGTGCCGGTGACAGATCTCGTTGCATTGATGCTCCACACCGTTGCCCAGTGATCTGCCTGTCCAAAGATCGGAACCACGAATGGGGACTGCAGGCTGCTTGTCAGCGAGTTTATCGATTCGTTCATGGCATCTGCTTGCGCTGATTCCGCGAATGTAAGCACAACCCAGCGTTGGCCTGCTACGCTCGAGATGGCCTGGGCCATCCCCTTCGGATCGCAGCCGTTGCTCCAGAGCGACGTATATCCCAGCCTGCTGGTTGTGCTGATCTGGCAGGTGTCGCGAAGAACAATGCGCCAGTTCATTCCGCTTGGAGGTACGTAGTTCATGTAGCCTCGGGCGCCCATGACAAAGGCTCCGACGATGGACGGGGTCGAGGTTTCCTGAAAAACATCGTAGCGCGACTTGAACACATCTGCGTAAACCGCCGTTGAGTTCAGGGACAGCGAAAGAAGAATGCTTGCTCCGATGAAAACTCGTCGATCCATTTTGTACTCCGTGGGTTCGGTTCAGTAGCACCGTGTGAAAGCCACCTGACTTCCTGCTGCTACTTCCGAAATGAAGCCATTTGCACTAGTCATGCCAAAGTCTGTTCATTTGCGTGGGAACATCAGTACAGCGGCGGAATGATGGGACGTCTACACATGATCAGGCTGGGCCTTTTCAGGGAAATCAGACACATCCATCTATTACTGACTCCGAGCGCAACTGAGGTCGCTGTTTTCGATTTGTTTCTCAATGCTTGCAGCAGGAAGTACGCAGGAATCGTGACGACGCTGGATGGAAAGCCACGGCTTTATCTGAAGAACGATGTCCGCAATGCAATGGTTGAAAAGTTAGGGAAGATAGAGATTCCGGATAGCGGGGGGGTCTTGGGGTGCCCTGGGCAGTTGGTGGGCACGCCCATGGGTCGAGCGCCCGCGATGATTTTCCAAAGAAGACGACCGACCCCGTGAGCGCTTGGATTTGGCTTGCTGATCCCCGAATCTGGCTGCGAAGGCTGTCAACCGTACAGGGAGTCATTTACAGATACCTTGTCCGCTCCGGTGGCGCACCTAGCT
>CAYTGC010000766.1:0-2392 GCA_964437195.1 uncultured Myxococcales bacterium
GACCATCATGTAAAACAGGCTGAAGGCGCGGGCGCGGGTTTCGGGGGTCGAGGCGCGGGCGACGGTGCCAGTGATGATTGGTTTGACGAGCGCTCCGCCACACATGACCAGCGCCATCGGGATCAGGACGATGTGTTTCAGCGGAAACAGGCCCATCCCGGCGTAGCCCGCCGTCAAAAGCAGGAGGGCGAGCATCAGGGCAGGGCGATACCCGACGCGATCGGCGAAGGCTCCCGAGAGAAATGGCAGAAGATAGAGCAGGGCGGCAAAGCATCCGGTGATGTAGCCCGCCTGGATGTCGCTGTAGCCGACGGTGGAGGTCAGGAAGACGGTGACGAGGATGAACCAGCCGTAGTAGGCCCAGCGCTCGCACAGCTCGATCAGGTTGGCAGTCCAAAAGTACGACGGGAAGCTCCAGGCGCCGACTCGTCCATCCGAGGGTGTGGTGTGGGACAGTGCCAGTGGCGAGGGCTGGGCCACGGCCACAGCCACGGCTTGGGGGGCGGAGGCAGGCGATCGAGATGCCAGCATCTTTTCATTATCGACCAAGTGCCAGCCGCTTGCGAAGCGTCGCGTGTACGAACGTTCATTGCGTCGGGCGCGGGTCGGCTTTATTCTGCGGCACCATGACGAAGACACAGACCACCATCGGGGCCGGAACAAAGATCGTCGGCAGCATCGAAACCGACGGAGACCTCGTGGTTGATGGACAGCTAGAAGGTGGACCACTGCGCGTCGCTGGACGCCTATTGGTCGGACGCACGGGCGCGGTTTCGTGCGAGGACACCGAGGTTTCGGACGCACTCGTCCTCGGCGTATTTTCAGGAACGCTCAAGGCCCGCGAAGTGGTGCGCATTCATCAGGCCGGTCGCCTGCTCGGAGAAGTGATGGCCACGAGAGTCACCTTTGTTTCAGATGCGCAGCTCGGCGGCCTGATCGGCAGCGCGAACCCGGCCAAAACGGCGACGCCACCGCCTGGTCCGCCGAAGGCACCCGCGCCCCGCGCCGCATCCGCTGCGACGCCAGCGCCACTGGCGGGAAGTGCACCACCACCGCTCGCTCCGCCAGCGCCAGCGCCAGTCGCGATGTCCCATGCGGCGCCACCACCTGCGCCTCCATCGGCAGCTCCGCGCACGATTCCATCGCTGCCGTCCATTGGATCGCGGACGATGCAGCGACGCGACTAATCCCGGCTTGTCTGCTGTAGCCGTCGGTAGATCGCGACCAGTCGTTCCCGTTCATTTTCCCACGCAAACTCAGTGACCCCACGCTGCCGCGCTGCCACCCGCAGCGCTTGCAGTCGGGAACGGTTGGTTGCGAGCGAAAACAGCAGATCTGCGAGCTTGGCGTCGTCGCCAAACGGATAAAAAACCCCCGCACTTTCATCAAGGATGACGTGGTTGCCGGGGACATCGCTGGCACACACCGCCAGACCGGCCATTTGGTATTCGTAGACTTTGCTCGACGTTGCGAGGCGGAAGTTGCCAGCGAGCGGTGGATGAAACGCCAGGCCCACTTCGGCCTGTTCATCCACTGCGGCTTGCATGAGCGCAGTCGGTCCCGACACGGCCCCGGCGAGCCGTATGCGATCGGCAAGCCCAAGCTCTTGCACGCGATCTCGAAGCTGCGCCTCCTCCGTGGCTGACTGCTGACCGCGCAGCGTCAGGGTGATGTGTACCTCGTCGCGCAGACGTGCCATCGCCCGCAGTACGTCGTCGGTTCCGGGCTGCCTAAGTCCAATGTGGGTCCCGTGATAAAGAAGCCGCAGCGTCCGGTTTTCTATGACTGGCAGCGTCGCAGGATCGGGGGCAGCAAAGCGTGGCGGCACGTTGCGAACGACGATCGGGCGAGCGATCGGATACATCTGCGCGAGCTCGTCGGCGAGCAGCTCGTTCACGGTCATCACGGCGGCGGCTTTTTGGGCCAGTCGTCCTTCGGTGAGCCGACGGGCGCGCCGTTCAAACTCCGAAAGGGACGGCGATTCCTCGACGTAGAACTCGTGGGCATCATAGACATACGGTCGACCGAGAAGCTGCGCCGCCCACGCGACTGGCGGCAGCGTGTTCAGATCGTTACTGTGGAACACGTCGTATGGCTCGGCGAGCGCAAGCGCCAGAAGTTCCAGCGCCGAGGTCGAGACAGCCAGGTCTGCCAAAAACGGAAACTGGGCCAACCTCGTCGATGGAAGCATGCGACCGACCAGCGACGCCAGCCGCTGCCTGGCTGCACTTTCGGCCCAAGTGAGCCGTGGCATAAAGCCCCGTTTTTGCCTGCGCAGGCGCTTGATCAAAAAAGGCGTGTCCGGTGGTAGCTCGCGATCGGAGTCGTTTGGGCCAATGACTCCGAGGACCGTTACTCGGTGGCCAGCCTCGACGAGAGCACGCGCATGACG
>CAYTGC010000767.1:0-2388 GCA_964437195.1 uncultured Myxococcales bacterium
ACAGAGGCTACTGTCATCGCGAGGGTGTGGCGCATGTGCTCAAGCAGGGCGGCGACGTGATCGTGCGACTGAACAGCAATTCCTTTCCGCTCTTGCAGGCCGAGGGTTTTTCGGAGTTCCCTCTGCTTCCGACGCTGAGGAGTCTGTCCGGACATACTCCGAGGGAATGGTCGGTCTGCTTCGCTTCGGAACAGACGCGCTGGAATGCCAGGCTGTGTGCAGTCAGGAAGAGTCCCACCGTCGCTGAGCGCGCCAAGCAGAAGCTACGGCGCGATGCCTCCCGGAAGGGCAAGACTGTAAAGCCGCAAACGCTGGAGTCCGCCGAGTATCTGTTCGTGCTCACGACGCTGCCGCAGGAGGAAGCCTCCACCGAGCAGGTGCTACAGCTGTATCGCGCGCGCTGGCAAATCGAGCTGTGCTTCAAGCGGCTCAAGTCGCTGCTACGCCTGGGGCACGTCCCCAAACGAGCCGATTCATCGGCGCGTGCCTTCATTCAAGGCAAGCTCCTGACGGCTCTTCTCATCGAGCGGCTCCTGCTAAAGGCCCGCTTTTTTCCCCCCTGGGGATTCGACTTCGCAGCGACGCAGTCACTGGCGTGAATTCCTCGAATCCCGCGACGCTGTACTCGCCGTTCTGAGCCGCCCTCTGTATCCCTCCCAGCTCCTCCGCTTCGGTTTCAAGCTCGGCCCTCTCCTCGCCAATCCGAAACGCAAGCGCAAACAATGGACAGAAACCCTTCCACCCACCGTCACTACTTTAGGTTAGTGCTTATGGGGGAATATCCCCGGTTATGCTGTCGGGCCTCGCGATCCGCCCAAAGATTCCCTCGCTCAGGATGCATACCGCGAGGTTACTCCTTCCACACCTGCCAGACTTGATTGTCAGCGGGTGGCTGCGCGCCATCCGTTTCGGCTTCATCCGTCTGTTCGGGATGTGGCTGGCTCTCTGTTCCGGCAGGGCTTCCCTCTGCTGTTTCGGTTGCGGTTAGCGCTGCCGATGGGGATGGGGTCTGGCTTGCAGACTCGGTAGTCTGCCTGGACGATAGCGCCCGGAACGGCTTGGGAAAGAACACCCAGCGACCCTTGACATAGGCCAGCCCATCGTAGGCCATTCCCGACAAGCTACCGGGTGCAACATACTTCCAGTGAGCCCATACAATACCGGGAAGTAGCAGGTGAGCGATATCGGCGTATCCTCCAGGAAACTGGCTAGCGGAAGGCGCTCGATCTCGCAGTTCGTCGCTGCTCACAAGCCACAGCCGCAGCTCGGTCTGGTGTGGAGCGCGAGACAGAGGCCGCGGCACCGCATAGAGAGAGTCGTAGTGAGCCTGCGCGATGGCGACAACTTCAGCGGAAAACACCAGCGCGTAGTCTTCAGGCCGTGGGCGCATTCCGATGACGAGCTGAAGTGACTCTGCGGATGTGGCGAGCGGTTGAGAGAGCAGCGCGTAGGCACTCTGGTACAGCTCAGCACGACTAGGAGGAGACGCTACCGGATGGGAATCAATCTGCACTACGGACTCCTTGGGTCTTGGGTTTTCTGCGGCAGCGTCTGGGCTAGCTCGGTCAGGCGCTTCTCTAGGCGATCTGCAAGATGTAGGCAGTGCCAAGCAACGAGAACGCCCCCATCTTTGGTCCGCACGGCGCGAATGGGCATGGACTCAGGAGGCCCCAACAGTCCATGCTCGCGCTCTGTCACATTGAGGCCCGTCTGCTTGGCCCAGCCGTCACCGCGCTCGGCCACTTTCTTCTGCCAGTCAAGCAGCCACGCATCATCTAATGTCAGGCTGCGGCTGGGAAGGTAGATCCCCACATAGCGGTCCACGATGATCTTGTTGCCACCACCGATGGCCCCTTCTCTCTGGCGGCTACCGAGGATGAGCACCCAAATCGGGCTCCCCTCCGCCCCTGGCGACAGCGGACCTTGGTAGGCGTCACAGGTCCTGAGGTTGGAATACACAAAGGGGTGCTCGACATCCACTGGACAACTCGCCAGTGCTGAGAACTTCCGCTGCTGCATGAAGCGGTCAAAGTCTGCATCCAAGCGCTGGGTTCGCCGGATCAAGTAGACCAGCGAACCCACCACGGCAAAAAGAAGCAACAACGCAACGAGGAGAGGCACGCGACGACTCACTTTTTTAGCTGGTCCAGATGGGATTGCAGCCAACCCCGTCGTTCGTTTTCATCAAATGCCTCAAGCGGAGGCACGGGCCGAATTTCTCCCATCTTCCCATTTGGTAAAATCTCGATGTCCACAAAACGCGGATCAGGGGGTTCAACCATGCGCGCAAACTCCCGCGTACCTTCATGAAAACGCCGCACGAATCCGTAAGCGGAACGAAACGGCCCATCATACATAACCTGCAGATTGTCAAAGGTATCGTGGTCC
>CAYTGC010000768.1:0-2373 GCA_964437195.1 uncultured Myxococcales bacterium
CCTCGGCGCCCTCCCAGAACCCCCCATCACCCACAGATTCCGCTGAGGAGGCGAATAGGGAAAGACCAACTCCTAAAGCAGATCAGCTCGGATCAGATCAGTGGAAAGGAGCTGTATCCTTTCCATCATGGAAAAGTGTCTGGTCTGTGGCAGTGAGTTTGTGAAGAAGCGGAAGGATACGTTCTATTGCCGGAACCCACAGTGTCGCAAGCAGGCGCACCTTGATCGGAAGGCGCAAGCCGCGAAGCTGCCCCCCACGCTCCCATCAAACAAAGCATCGGTGGTGGTGGCGTTCCCAGATGGCAGCCGGTGGCTGCTAGAGCTGACTCCCCTTCATACCGTCAGTGCAGCCCAGATGCCGACGCTGACGCAGGTTCCTAACCACGAGACAGAGATCCACGCGGGATCAGATCCTGCGCTTTCTGCTTCATCTCCAGCGCTGTCCAGCACCACAGAGATCCCTTCGGATCAGATCCAAAGCCCAGCGCCTAATCTACATGGAGCCGAAGTAGCCACCGAGATCAGTCTCGATCCGATCCAGAACATCGGGCACGGACACCCCGAAACCCTACCAACACCCGAAGACACAGCGGTCACTGAACCTGCGGGAGAGCAACCACTCGCGCCCACATCCCGCGACCCAGTCCAAGAAACAGCATCACCACCGGCCTTCCAGACCGTCGAGCTGTACTTCGAGGACATCCATGGACACAGAATGGCGTTTTCCGAGGCGGTCCGAGTCCGGGGTATGGGGGACTGGCGAGTCCGCCCGCGAGTCAAAGTGAAGCTCGGGAAATCTCCGAACGAAGGTTACGGGTTGGGAGGTACACCAGGCCACTGGCCGACGTATTTTGAGGGACACTCCCCGTTGGAATACGGACAGGATGCGGACGTGGGAGTGCTCTACGGCGATGAGCAAGCCCAGGAGGTCCGAGTGGCCCGAACGTCACTACTGCGGGAAGCGCTGGGCACTGATTGGAGGGAGCAGTTGCGACGGAGGTAGGTGTGTGGGCGTAACAAACGGGGCATCACAGCGTGATTCAGCTTGGGCCGCAGGTCGTGTCGGCGTTGTGCTCGACGCTCCTTCGTCACAACAGGCTCGATTCCGACGTAACTTGCGTGATAGAGGTAGTCTATGTCGCGCACGCTTCGCGAGCAGCTCTGCGACACATTTCGTACCGACACAGATCGACGACTGTCATGTGCATGAATATCCTCTGCCGTCGCCGACTCGGGCACGGTTCAGGCGAACACTTCCCTGGCCATGCACCGAATCAGCGTTTGTTCTTCCCATCCACTCGCGTCAGCTCTCTGCTTCCGCATCCTACGCGCCAGCAATCGCCGTCGCCACGATGCTCTGTGAATGAGCCCGCCTTACAATCTTAGGAGCCTCATAAAGTCCAGGTTTGGGTGAAGCTACACACCCTGTAGCGGCTCCGGCAGGACTTCCGAGTACCTTCCGTCTTGGTACACGTGCAGGTAGCGGCGCTTCCGCGTCGGGTCTTCGCAGGAAGCGAGCCAGGGCTGCAAGGCGGCATACCCCTCCCGCAAGTGATCCATTTCGTCACTGTTCGCCAGCCGGAGCACCGACGCCATTGCAGGTGGGGACATTTTGCCAAAATCGGCGCGGCGCAGGGGCCCCCCAACCTCTCCAGCCTCGCCAACGAGCCCCCCTGCCATCGGCCTGTCCGCCGACCCATCGCAGATACAAAAATTTGTTGTTTTCCATACGAATCGGCAACGGCTTAGTGTAGCCTGTCTTTCCGTCGCCGATCGGGCTTCGGTGCAGAAGATGACTTCCCTGGCCATGGCACCGAAACCACGTTTGAACTTCCTTCTGTGAAACGGCCCCCATAGTGCAAGAGGTATTTTCTGGTTTTCTTCTGGTTTTCTTCTGGTTTTCTTCTGGTTTTCTTCTGCGCAGCAGCGTTCATGCGGGCGGACCAGTAGCGTTCATGCGCGCTGTCCACAGGCGCGTCGCAACCGGGCGGACCGATAGCGCCCTCACGAGCGCTCGCGGTCCGTCCGGTTGCCTCCGTCCGAGCCACCACGCGCATCGCCTGTGGGCAGGGCGCCACGCCTCTGTTCGATTATGCTTCTGCTCTTCCTTCTCCTCGGCGCAAACGACTAACGACTCCTTGTCATCTCTCCGCTGGATGCTCAGGCCCGGAAGGTTTGTTTCGCACCCTGTCTGCTTCCGTTTGTTCGAGGTCCGCTCAGCCTTCTGTCCGCGCTCTTTGTTGGTGAGTCTTTCTCACCGGCGCAAGGGGAGATTCGGAGGGAATCAGGCGCAATCTAACCATCGACCCTCATTGGGGTCCAGGAAGTCCACGCGCTCTGACTCCTTTTCGCTTTTCTCGCACAAACCGTTGC
>CAYTGC010000769.1:0-2370 GCA_964437195.1 uncultured Myxococcales bacterium
AGCCAGACAACATCCTCCTCGTGAACCAGGACGGAAACGCCGATTTCGTGAAGATCATCGACTTCGGCATCGCCAAGGACGTCAAGGCCGTTCCTGGCATCCAGGTGAGCGGGCCGATGCGCGTCAGCTCGGCGGCGCTGGCGCTCCAGTCCGATCCGCAGCCGTCCCCAGAGCCTGAAGCAGACGAGGATTTTTCTCTCGAAGATACGCCCGGGCAAAACTTGACCCAGGCTGGCCAGCTCGTTGGTACGCCGCTTTACATGGCCCCCGAACAGATCCGAAGCGGTCTGCACGACGAAAAGGGGGACCAGTACTCTCTCGGCTGCATTTTGTACTTCATGTTGACGGGGCAGCCGGTTTTTTCGGGCAAGCGTGCCGACGACATCATGACGGCTCACGTCAAGCAGGCGGTCGTGCCGCCGCGCCAGCGTGTTTCGGGACTGGCCATTAGCAACGAGCTTGAAGCGGTGGTACTGCGCGCGCTGGCCAAAAATCCGGCGGACCGATTCGAGTCGATGCGGGCCCTCGAGGAGGCCCTCGAGCAGTGCGTCGAGCAGATTTCACCATCGGTTCTGCACGGCCGGCCTGGGCAAATTCTCAAGCAGGCGCGTCGATTTGCGCCGCTGTGGGTGCCCGTCCTCGTCGGTTTTATTGGGTTAATGGTGTATCTGTGGCGAAGCCAGCGTGGGAAAAACGAAGAGATCTCCCAGACAGAACTTCTGGCGGTGCGTGCGCGTGCTCTCGGTGAGCTAGCCAAGCAAGCAAACTCCACGGAACAGCGACTGAAACTTCCGGCGCTTCGGGCTCTTGGGCAGAGCCGAGATGAAAAGCAGCGGGCTCTTCTTGAGAAGCTCCTCGATGACCCGGATCCTGCGGTGGTGGCCCAGGCCGCCGAATCGATCGGTCTGCTCGGTGAGCCAGCCGCCGTCCCAGCGCTGCTAACGCACGTTGGCCGGGCCACCGATTCGGCGACGAAGACTGCGCTGGCCGTGGCGCTTGAACGTCTGGGCGAGCCGAAAGGCACCCAGCTTTTGTACGAGGGACTGGCTGGAAAAGACACCGAACTGCGGCTCTTGTCGGCGCTGCTGTTGTGCGATCGCGGCAACCGAACCGCGATCGAGCTGCTTTTGTCGGTGCTGGAAAAAGGGCAGGTGGGTGGACCCATCGAGGTCTCGGTGCTGGGCTGTCTGGCGCGATCTGGCAACGACAGCGCGTACAAGGCGCTGCTGGTTCGTCTACAGCGTTCCGAGCCACGCGAGGCGCAGCTGAAGGCCGCGCAGCAGCTTATCCCACTTGGTGAGACACGGGCACAGTCGCTGCTTGAGAAGCTGGCGTCCGAACCCGGTCGAGATCAGCTGCTGGCCGCACGGTATCTTGCCTCGACGGATCATCCCGAGATCGCGCAGGTGTTTCGTCAGGTTCTACGCGACGGAAATGCGAGCAGCAGCGCCACGATTCTGGCCGCCGAAGGTCTTGGCCTCGCGGGACGGCTGCAGGATGTGCGAGTACTGGACAAGCGGCTACAAGACGCTGGCGACGCACAGGTCAAGCTGGCGGCGGCGGAATCGATCGTTCGGCTGGCGGCGACGGATGTTCGGCTCATGTCCGAGCGAAGCCTGCTGTGGGCGCGTGATGCTTTGGCCAGCGGAAGCTGGGCGATCCGTCAGGCAGGCGTTGCGACGCTGAGCGATCGGCAAGAGCAAGAAGTTGGACCACTCATTGTGTCGATGCTGCGTGACCCGGTGTCGCAAGTGCGAAAAGCGGCTGTCCGCGCGCTGGCTCGACGAAACGACATTGGGATGCTCGACGTGCTCAAAGCCCAGCTCGGAGACGGAGACTCCACTGTTCGACTCGAGTCACTTCAAGCGATTGTGCGGCTCGCCAAGCGGCTGATCGACGGCGGGCAAAAACCAGCGGTCGAAAAGGTAAGCACTTGGCTGCGCGACGTGGCGCAGCAAGGCTCGGCGAGTGAACAGGCGGTGGCTCGTAGCGGTCTGCTGCTGCTGGGCGACGGAAGCCAAAAGTCGGTGCTGAAGGAGCTTTTGGCTTCCGCTGACGAAGAGACCAGAAAACTGCTTGCCGAACAGCCTGGCGTTGACGGAGAGCTTCTCT
The DNA here is from genome assembly GCA_964437195.1 of uncultured Myxococcales bacterium. Lineage (GTDB taxonomy): Bacteria > Myxococcota_A > Polyangia > Palsa-1104 > JAEUJZ01 > JAEUKA01. Next base: position 2,113 of record CAYTGC010000769.1, read on the forward strand.
CGGCGATGCTCTCTGATCGCAGCGAGGCGGTGCGATTTGCTGCCGCTCGACGGCTGGCCGAGCGTGGTGATGCGAGTGCCAAAGCGGTGCTGCAAGAAGCGCTCAAAAAGGGAAGCAGCGAAGCTCTCACCGCGTCGGTACTGCTGAACCGCCTGGGCGAAAAAACCGAGCAACCGGCGCAGGCAACTCCAACGACAGTTCCCGTCGAAAAACGGATGCAACTGGTGGAGTCAGTCCAAAACCTCGATGCCAGCATTG
>CAYTGC010000770.1:0-2361 GCA_964437195.1 uncultured Myxococcales bacterium
ACCGCGCGCTCGAGTTTTTCACGACCTACTACTTGCAAGACGACATCCTGCACAAAGTGGACCGAGCGTCGATGCTGGTGTCTTTGGAAACGCGCGCGATCTTTCTCGACAACGGAATCAGTGACTTCTGCCAGCGGCTCCCGAGTCACTTCAAGATCCGTCGCGGACAGCGCAAGTATCTGCTGAAAAAAGCGCTCGCGAACCTTTTGCCGAAAGACATCTTGCAGCGCAAAAAGAAAGGCTTTGGGATTCCGCTCGCGGCGTGGCTGCGGCAGATGGAACTTCCGGCGGTGCCTGCACAGGCTCGGTCGCTCGACGGTCTTTCTGCTTCGTGGGTCGAGCAGCGCTTTTGGGCGCACAAAAACGGGCGCGAAGACAATCGGCTGCTGCTGTGGTGTTGGCTAAGCCTTTTGCAAACGCTGGGTGCGGCGTCTTAGCTGTGGCGTAGTTGCAAGACGAGGAAACACGGTGGAGCAGGGCGTTTACGAAGTCGAAGCTGAGATCGAACAGAACCACTGGTGGTTTGTGAATCGCCGTCGACTGTTCGCCAAGATCATTGCTGATCTCGGGCTCCGCAGCTCCGCGCGGGTGCTCGATGTGGGGACCAGCACTGGCACGAACCTGCGGCTTGTGCGCGATCTGGGACTTTCAAGCGTGATGGGACTGGACATGTCGCTGCTGGCAGCGCGCTTTTGCAAAGACAAAGGCCTTGGCTCCGTGCTGGTTGGCAGCGCACAGGCACAGCCGTTTGCGACCGCAAGCTTTGATCTGGTGTTGGCGACGGACATCATCGAACATCTCGACGACGACCTCGGTGGACTGCGAGAGATCGAGCGCGTGCTGACACCGGGCGGTTGGGTGCTGTTGACCGTCCCAGCGTTTCCGTCACTGTGGAGCCCTCACGATGAGGCCGCTCATCACAAGCGCCGTTACCTCCTTGACTCGCTGCGCCACAAGGTTGCCCAGGCCGGGCTCGCCATCAGCGACGCCTATTACTTCAACTTTCTGCTGTTTCCGTCGATTTGGCTCGCCCGCCAGGTCATTCGCGGCTTGCGGCTGCCTGTCCGCAATGAAAATGAGCTCAACACGCCGCTCATGAATCGGGTCCTGGACGCGGTATTTTCGGTGGATGTGAAGCTGGCACCACGGCTTCATGTTCCATTTGGCGTGTCCGCGCTCGTGCTCGCGAGAAAATCGAGTCAGCAAGCGACAGGCGAGGGACGGTAGACGATGCAATCCGAACGCGAACAGACCATCGCCGACTTTGGCGAGCAGTGGACGCGCTACACCGACAACGACGGCTTCTACGGTTCAACAGAGCTGCTCAAGGACATCTTTGGACCGCTCCTTTCCCTCGATGCGCTTCGCGGCCAGCGCGTTGCCGAGATTGGCAGCGGCACAGGGCGAATCGTCTCGATGCTCCTCGACGCAGGGGTGGGGCATGCGGTGGCAGTCGAGCCGTCGTCGGCCATCGAGCCGATGCGCCAAAACCTGGCAAAGTACGGCGACCGCGTCACTTGTCTTCATCTGCCCGGAGAAGAGCTTCCGCCGACGCTGGCGCTCGACTATGTGTTTTCGATCGGCGTCATTCACCACATTCCTTCGCCGCAGCCCGTCCTTCGCGCGATGTACGAGTCGCTGAAGCCCGGTGGACGGTGTCTAATTTGGCTCTATGGCCATGAGGGAAACCAGGCGTATCTCAACGTGGTGCTCCCGCTGCGCAAAGTGACGACCAAGCTCCCGCATGCTGCGCTTTCGGCGGTCTCGCACGGACTGAACCTGGCGCTCGACGGCTACATGCTGGCGTGTCGCCATCTGAACCTGCCACTCAAGCACTACCTCGACAACGTGCTGTCGAAGTTCAGTCGGCAAAAACGTCATCTCGTCATCTACGACCAGCTCAATCCGGCATGGGCGCACTACTATCGGCAGGAGGAGGCCGAAAAGCTGCTGGCCGACGCCGGGTTTGTCGATATCAAGCTCCACCACCGGCACGGCTACAGCTGGACGGTGATAGGAACGCGTCCCCCAAAGGACAACAGTCGATGACGCTGCGGCTCGCGAGTGTGTCGGTCGATCTCGATCCGCTGCGCTGCTACTACCAGATTCACGGACTGGGAATCTGTCCCGAAGGGCTCGACGAGGTCATCTTGTCCCGGGCGCTGCCGCGCTTTCTAGAAGTGTTCGATCGATTTGGCATCCGCTCGACGTTGTTTGTTGTCGGGAGCGATGCGCTCGATGGAATGGCGGGGCGACCGCTTTTGAAGCAGGCGGCCCGTCTCTCGCACGAGCTGGGCAATCACTCCTTTTCGCATCCCTACGAGCTGAGTCGGCTGTCGCGTCTGGAGATCGAGTACGAGC
>CAYTGC010000771.1:0-2360 GCA_964437195.1 uncultured Myxococcales bacterium
TTCATTCCGGCATCGGTCAGCGCTTTTTCGAGATCGAACACCAAGCGATCAAACGCGACGCACAGATCCGCTTTGACCAAGATCGTCGGCTCGCTTCCTGCTTGTAGGTAGAGCACCCGCACGAGCGGCACGGTCTGAAATCCCGCCGATGGAGCAAATGCTTTGGCGTGCGGACTGCGGCGCGAATCGGGAGCATCTCCTCCCAACGCCTTCATTCGGGCGGTGTAGCCACCGAGCGGCGTTCCCACTGGAAGGTCGATTCGCGCCTCTGCGGTTCCTGCCAGCACAGCGCCAGCGGCAATGGTCTGTCCGGTCCCGGTGCGTGGCGGAGCAGACTCGTACGCGCACGCGTCCTCCTCGATTGGAGGCGACGCGAGATCGGGATTGTCGGAAGGCGGGACGCTACAAGCAGAAAGCGTCGCAGAGAGGAGAAAGAGACGGCAGGGAGTCCGCATGGGAATCACAGCGCGGGGCCACCACGTCGACGTCGCGTCGCTGCCCAGAGCCCGAGAAGCACCAGCGCTGCACTTCCACCAAACAGACGCACACCGCTCGCTTCACTTGCCGATCCGGGGTCGGATACGGAACATCCAGACGCCTCTCCGGTCGCACCGGTCGTGCGCGTCACACAGCGGTTTTTTTGACCGGTCGCACCGTCGGTTTGCACGCACTCCATCGTGGACGGGCAAGTCCAGGCGACTTCAGGGTCGCAGACCTTGGTGCAGTAGCGCGGCGATTTCGGATCCTCACCGGGGGCACTGCACTCGCCGGTCGAGCAGTCTTGGTTGCGTGAGCACTTGCCACCGAGCGCGCCAATCTTCGGCGCCGCCTTGCTGTACATCTGCGGCAAGCAAGTTCCATCGACGCACTCGAGTCCGCCCGCGCACAGCCGGTCGGGCGTGCAGTAATGCGTGCAGATCTGTCCGACGGTGGTGATGGCGCAGATTCCCTCTTTGCACTCCGCACTCTTTTCACACGCTTGACCGATGCGGCGTAGGTTCTCATCGCCCATTCCGGTCGGGGTCGGTGCTGGCAGCGGCGGCGTCACGCAGGTGTTGTTTTGGCACTTCTGGCCCGGTGCACAGTCATTCGGAAGCGCGCAGGTCGGAGTCGCAGCCACAAATCGAACCGACGACACCGAGATGTTGCCAACCCGGTCATACGCCGTCGCAGTAAGCTGATACGAGCCTGCCGACGACAGTCGAACCTGCGCGACAGACTGGGGTGGACGAAGCTCTGCGACTGGGTGAGCGCCGCGTGCCTTGCCGCCTTCGACGCGGCTGAGTGTCAACGAAATGTGATCGATGCTGCGCTCGGCTTGGGCTTGTACGGCCAGCGTCACGTCTTTTCCGACCGACTCGCCTTCTTGTGGACTCAGCAGCTTGATTGTCGGTGGCGTTGCTTTGCCGGGCGCTTCTCCCTGCCGCGCACCCAGGTTTTCGAGGAGCACTTTCTTGCTGTCTTGATAGTCGCCGGGCATGGCTCCACAGGGTCCGGCATCTGCCACCTTGCCACCCAGGAATCCATCTACGACCGAAACGCTCGGATACATAATGTCCTTGTTGTTCTGGACATGTCCGAGACCGTACGCGTGGCCGGCTTCGTGCGCGATCGTCACTGCCACTTGATCCGGGTTTTCACGCAGCGAGCGTGAGAACGCGAAGTTGAGGTTGGTTTCGTTGTTGTTTTTGCAGTCGCCCGGGGAAATTCCGACGATGCTGCCGCCGAGGCCGATGTCGCTCTTGTCTCCGCCAACCAGCGTCATTTGATAGTCACCGGTGAGCGGGCGGCTCAGCACCACATCAATGTCGAAGTCCGCGTACCACTTCTGAACTTGCTGGTGAATTTTGGTGATGGCTTCGTCGCGCTTGGCGTTGCCCGGATCGAACCCGTCCAGCTCGACGATGCCTTGGTTTTTGAAGCCCGGATCGCGGATGCCCAGGTTTTCCATCGAGTTGTCACCAACGCGAAGGTCGGCACCCTCGTAGTTTACAAACAGGACGTGGCGGCCATTTTGACCGAGCGCTTCTCCCGGCGGTTTCTTTTTTGGGCAGCTTGGCAGGATCACTTGGTCGCCGCCAATGACCGTGAAACCGGATGGAGACAGTGCGCCTGTGTCCCGGCAGCTATCGCTTGACTCGCGGGCGGTGGGGCCAGATCCCGGCTCCTCGGCTGCAAACTCTGCTTGCGAGTCACAACCGAGCGCCGCGGTGACGCAGGAAATGAGCGCCAAAGTTCCCCATCTTCGGCGGTGCGATGGGCAATTTTCTCGTCGAGAGCTGGCTGGAAACGCAGGAGTAAGCAGCTGGCGTTGCATGCGTGCAACGTACATGGACCTTTTCGGAAGTGGAAGGGGCTAC
>CAYTGC010000772.1:0-2357 GCA_964437195.1 uncultured Myxococcales bacterium
GATACTCGAGAATCAGCGGATCGTGCAGTCCGGCCAGCATCGCCTCGCGCAGAGAGTCGAGCGTTGCATGCTCATCCAGATCAAGGAGTCCTTCCCAACACGGCGGAATCGGCAGCTGCTCCGCGGGTCTGTTCGGACCCTGGACTGGAGACGACGGGCCGGGCTTGTCGGCCTTTGCTGTGGATGACTCCTGTGCACTGCTGGCGATAGGCTCCGCTTCTTTTTCTGTCTGGTGGGCAGGCCTACGCTGGCTGCGGAACAGCCACAACGCAACGACGAGGAACAGACCCAGCAGAAGCAAGATTTTGGTGCGGTGCGAAACCATGGGATGCGCGCATCAAAACATGCTCGGTAGGCAAGGTCTATGTCTATTGCCGAGCGCAAATTTGGCCTGTGGAAGTCGGGAAATCGGGGCCAGGGTGGTGTTGCAAAGTTGCGCCCTTGTTGGCATCGGGTGATGCCGTTGTTTTCATTTTCGGAACGGACGCAGTGCAGCGGACATGCGCCGGGGATGTTCTTTGAACGTGTCCTGCCCATGGACCATGTCCAAGAAGAGATTTTTGGCGCTGTTGGCCCTTGGGGCCGCAGATCTTTTGTTTTGCACGTTTGGTGGCGGGACCTGGGCCCGCACTCATCGGGACATTCGTGCGCCGTGACCCGAGCGCGCAGAACTCATTGGCGCGAAGCGTAGGATGGTGGCACGCGGGCTGATCAGCCCAAGACATGTTTTTTTGCCGCTGGCCGCACGTCCCAGCTTCCAAAGTGAAACTTCGCATTCTTTGGCACCATGAATCGCGCACACCATTTTTCATGTCATGGAATTGTCACCGCCGCGTCATTTTTCTGCGGCATTTGTACCTTGGCTTCACCGACGACGATGCGTTTCGTTATCTTTCACTCATGAACGACACTGGTGGTGAATTCTTGGCGCGCGCTTCACGCTTTGCCGATCCGTGGAGCGTGACGTGGCGAAGGCGACTTTTCACCATTCCGATGTTCTATCTCATCGGAACGCTGCTCTTTGTTCTGTCTCCAATCATCGTTCTGGCGGGTCTTGTGACGGCGCCGTTTGAACGCCATCCGTTTGCCCGACTCCGCTTCATGTTTTTTCTTGGCGGTTACTTCGGCGGTGAGATGTTGTTTCTGCTCCTCCTGTTCCTCCAGTGGGTCTTTCTGCTGGGGTTTCTGCCCGGATCGCAGGTGCGCTTGGCTTCGGCGGCGGAAGGACTGTCGAATGCCTGGGGCCGCGTTCTGTACCAGCTTGGTGTGATCAGCTTTGACTTGAAGCTGTCGTTTCAGGGCTTGGAAGTTCTGGAAAAGCCAGGGCCGCTGCTGGTGCTCTTGCGGCACGCCAGTCTTGGGGATACTCCGGTTGCGCCGACCTATCTCGGTTCTCGTTACGGATTCCGGCTGCGCTATGTCGTCAAGCGCGAGCTTATCAATGACCCGGTGTTTGACGTGATCGGCGGACGGCTCGGCTCGTGTTTCGTTCGTCGAGGGTCCAAGAACAGCAGCCGCGAGATTGACTCTGTTTGCACGCAGCTGGAGCTTATGTCTCCGCGTGACGCCGTGATTCTGTATCCCGAAGGGACTCGCTACACGGACGCCAAGCGGCTGCAAATCATGGACAAGCTGCGCCGCGACAATCCTGCGCTGTATGCCAAGGTGTCGCATCTGTCCCACGTCATGCCGCCGCAGCTAGGTGGCGCTGTCGAGCTGCTTTTGCGCAATCCTTCTGCTGACATCTTGATCGTCGAGCATGTCGGCTATGAAGTGGCAGCTACGTTCCGTGATCTGGTGGACGGTCGGGCGCTGCACCAGCGCATCGAAGTGCGGTTCCGGCGCATTCCCTTTGCCGACGTGCCCAAAGAGCGCGAAGAGTGCATAAACTGGCTGCTTTCCGAGTGGACGAAGATGGACGATTGGGTGGGTCAGCGCAAGCCGCATGTGATCACCAAGTCGTCACCGGATCTTCCTGCCCTGTCCGTTGGTACCGAGGCAGAATAACATCGCGTTCGCAAGCGCTGCACCGGCGGATTCGCCTCCGTCCATGCTCTGGTGATAGGCTGAGCGCGGAGGTCAGCCGCCGATGTCGCGTGAAGCCGTTCCTTGCAAGATTCCCGACCGCGTCCTGCGTGCGTTCGAGGAGGAGCTTGGCCGTGCGCGCCAAGCTGAAGTGGCCGGGAATTTTGAAGAAGCGTGGCGACTTCTGGATCGTGCGCATGTGCTGGGTCAAGCGTGGAATGGTCCGCACGCGCGGGTGCACTTGGGAATGATGCGCTGGTGTCTTCGCAAGCGAGAGCTAGGCCGCTTGGTTCGGCAGACCCTGATCCTGCTGTCCAATCCGCTGGCCACTG
>CAYTGC010000773.1:0-2355 GCA_964437195.1 uncultured Myxococcales bacterium
TCTTCGCTAGGACCTAATCGTCAGACTAGGTCGTGGTCTTCTTGTCCTTGGTTTCCGTCTTGCCCTTGCTGTCGGCGGTCTTCTGGTCCTTGTGGGCACCACCCTCGCCGGGGCAGGCAATCGCAGCATTCGCCAGGAACAGAGAACCAAGGACCATCGCCATAACAGTCTTCATGGGGAACCTCCTCTACTTCACGGGGACTTTTCGCTGCGACAAACCGCTTGCCGCAACAACTGCATTACATCGGATGCCTCTGACATCGCCAGGAATTCAGCAGGTTTCCGCCAGAGCAGGCCACACAAGCCTTTGGTCCTAGGCCAGGGGATGAACCTCGATGAGGTAGGCGAGCGGATCCTGCTGCTGCACTTCGATGCGGACTGGCAAAAACGCCCGCACGGTATCGATCTGCGTCAGCGTGTGCAGCGAAGGCTTGGTCGTCAGGTAGGCTCCGCCCAGCGCCAAAGACAGCGGCAAGATCAGCTGATCGGCCAAGTGCTCACCGACCGGAACTTCAGCCAAAAGAAACGCCTCTGCCTCATCGGCGCAGTCAGCCGCGACATCTTCTGCCCTCCGGCCACGCTCGCCAATCGCCGAAAACAGCTCGGTCCCCGATTCGCCATCAATCTGAAGCAGAACGGCATTGCCTGCGCTCAGACAGCCGGACAGCGTGCGGACCTGACAGGCCGCAGGTGAAAGCCCGAAGCGCTTCTGCAAGACCGCTTGCTCGCGACGCGCCACATGATCGGGAATCCGGCTGAGGAGAACTTCCGCTGCAAGCCGAGGTGCCGTCGACCGGGACAGCAGTTCCAGCCGCTGGCGAGTCTCGGTGGGCGAGATCGACACGGTCAGCTTCCCGCCACCGAGCGGATAGAAGCCAGGCCGGTCGAGCACCATGGTTACGTCATGACCAAGCTGCCGCAGCCGAGGCAGAAAGACGCGATCTGCAAACTCGAAAGGCGGCGCTTTGACGTTGTGCGTACCGCCACTGAGCACCAGCGTCGACGGTCCAGAGGCGAGCAGCAGCGCGGGCAAGAGCGTCTGAAGCAAAAGAAGCGTACTGCCCGCCGTCCCAATGTCGAAGACATACTTGCCAGCGACGACCGGCTGCTTCGGTTCAAACCACAGCGACTGCGAACCGATCGCAGCTCCCTCGACAAACGCGCCTCCGAGTCGCTGCGCCGCCAAAACGGCTTGCAGGTGCTGAGGCCGTAGCCCTGGCTTGTCTCGGTTTCTGCGAATGTCGAACAGACGAAACGGCCGCCCGGTATGCAAAGACAAAGACAGCGCCGTGCGCAGAATCTGTCCGCCGCCTTCCCCGTGCCCGCCATCCAGCTCGACAGGCGATTGTTCGCGCATCACGTTTGTTCCCCCTGGAGCAAGTCCCAGCCGCGGCTACTTGGGTACGCCCTGGGTTGTCGGTCCTGCGGTGTGACAAGCCACGCACTGATACGCATCCAGGTAGCTGCGACCTTTGTAGTACGTGGGATCAGGTAGCTCCGAGCCAGTGCCCATCGCCTGCCGCGAGCTGGCCGCATCGACCAGCAGCTTCATCCGCGAGGTCCGCTCTGGCAGCCGAGCCTTGGCCGGAAAGTGCGAAAGCGCCGGGTCACCCGCAGCTTTCGTCGCCGCAGCCAGATACTTGTCGGCGAGCGAAAGCCGCATCACCGCCTCGGGAACCAAGGTGCCAGCCATCGCTGGGTTTAGGTCGGCCCGCTGAAGCTGTGCCTCGCCTCGCTTGGCCAACAGATCGGACAGCAAAAGCGGTCCCATGACTTCACGAGTGATCGTTCGCTCGCCGCTCGGTGGAGCCGGTGGTGCGCCGCCTGTGCAGTTAAACCGCGTCGCCCCACAGGCAATGCCAATGAGCTGTTCGACATGCGGGGCATAGCCTGGGTGCAGGTTCGGATCGCGCACGAGCATGATCGCGGTGAACGTGTCGAACCAGCCCTGACTGGCGGCCGAGTTTAGCGAGAGCAAAACATCCGCCGTGTACATCCCGTCGATGGTCTGAAGGTTGAAAGCGCACGAACGAAGCACCGTAGGGATACGATCGTCAGTCGGATCCAGCTCGGCGGCCCGACGCAGCCACTCGCTTGCTTTCGCCATGCGCGCCCGCTGCTCGTCCATGTCATCGCCCTTGGAGTAGCGTGGCGGACGCGTCAGCTGTTCGAGCTTTAGGTAGCCGTCTTCGACCGCATGCTGACCGGCCACGAGCGAAAACCCGGCGTAGAGCAAGGCCCGGGCTGCCTCTTTTTGCTCTTTTTCCTCGACAATCTCGCCGTTGTCGAGCCGAGCAAGCGTGTCTTTGGCAATCTGGTCCCAGCGGCGCTCGAAGTCAGCAAAGCCCGCCCGCT
>CAYTGC010000774.1:0-2354 GCA_964437195.1 uncultured Myxococcales bacterium
CGGACGCGGCGGGTCAGAGGGAAGATGCGTGATGGGCCGACTGATCGGATTGCACTGCGCGAACCGGTCAGCGAAAGCAACGACAGCTCTTTTTCGATCTGCTCCATGCTCGGTCGCTCGGTCGCAACCTTGGTGAGCATGCGACGAACCAGATCACTCAGCGCTCTGGGGGTCTCGTGCTGCAAACTTCGCAGACTGGGCGCTTCCTCATGCAAGATTTGCTGCTTGAGGACTCCACCGCTCCCCGTGAAGGCGGGTCGTCCGGCAATCGACTCGAACAGAACCAGGCCGAGCGAAAACACGTCGGTCGCGCCATCGACTTTGTCCCCGCGCAGCTGCTCGGGCGACATGTAGCGCATGGTACCGATGACCTTGCCAGCCTCGGTGAGCGACTCACCATCGACGCCCACCGTGCGCGCAATGCCAAAGTCGACGATCTTGACGCGCTCGCCCGCATAAGCCGCCGTATCGGGAACGATCATCAGGTTGCTGGGCTTGAGATCTCGATGCACCACGCCCTGCTTGTGGGCACTGGCCAGCGCGCTGGCGACCTCAAAGCCTAGGTGCGCCGCGGCGTCGATGGGGAGCCGGTGTTCAGGACTCTGTTCCAATCGCTCCGCCAGGGACTGTCCGTCCAGATACTCCATCGCCAGAAACGACTCACCGGTCGGCAAGACGCCATAGTCCACAATCTTGACGATGCCCGGATGGTTGAGCGTCGACAGAATGCGTGCTTCTTGCTCGAACCTGCGGCGGTAGTCCTGACGACTGGCAAAGAAGGAGTGAAGCAGCTTGAGCGCGACGCGGTTTTGGATGTGGTCGGTGCGAACCGCGACATAGACTTCAGCCATCCCACCTGCACCCAGTCGGCGCTCCAAGCGGTACTTGTCCACATTTTGGCCGGTGCGGTCGGGCGCCGGGTCCATCGGCGACGGAGAAACACCCGGCGAAATACCAGGCTTCTCAGCGGCAACGCGGTCGTGTGCCTCGTCGTCCGTTTCGTCGTCAGGTGGCTCGGTCTTGCTCATCGCCGCAAAGACTAGACCACCTCAAAACCGTCGCTGCTGTCAAGAGGAAGCTATCGGACCCGGCGGAGTCAGCTCATAGAGTTTGATCCAGCGCCGGATGGTGTGACGGTCCCACTGGGTCAGCTTGGATACTCTGAGGATTTTCCAGTCGCAGCGATTCAGGATCGACAAAAGCTCCTCACGGGTGGGACGACCCTTCACTGGCTCTGCGGCTTGGTCCTCTGCGGTCTCGGGTTGAGGTCGGGACTCTGCGTCATGGAGCATCGACGTATCGCGAACACCGCGCAGCGATGTGTCTTTCTCTTCGAGCTGATCCCGACAATAGGACAGCTTCAGCTCCCCTGAGCCGCGACTGACCGCCACCGCGATCGCCTTCTCAATCAGACTCTTTAGCTCGCGGATGTTGCCCGGAAAGGAATAGTCGAGCAGCGCTTCCGCCAGGGCCGTCGAGATCACCAGCTGGGGATTCTTTTTTTGCACAAAGTGCTGCACCAAAAGCAAGATGTCTTCCTTGCGCTCTCGCAAAGGCGGAATGTGCAGTCGCACTCCGGCCAGTCGATAAAATAGGTCATCGCGAAACCGCCCATTTTGAACCGCTTGCTGTAGATCGACCTTGGTTGCTGCAATCACCCGCGCATCGGTCTTGAGGACGGTCACCGAGCCAAGGCGTGCAAACGTCAGGGTGTCTACTGCGCGCAGAAACTTGGACTGAACCGGCGGCTCTAGTTCACCGACTTCATCGAGAAACAGCGTTCCTTGCGCGGCGCGCTGAAACAGACCGATTTGATCGTCCACAGCGCCGGTAAATGCCCCTTTGACATGGCCGAACAGCGTACTGTCTGCAAGCGATTTTTCGATCGTTGCACAGTTGGTCGCAACCATCAGGCCGCGCCGCTTGCTGAACGTGTGAAGCGCTTGCGCCGCGACTTCTTTGCCTACGCCGCTCTCGCCCTGCAGCAGAATCACGGCGGAAGTCGGCGCAAACACCTCGATCTGTTTTCGCAGAAGGCGCATCGCTGGCGAGCAGCCGATAAGCTCGGGAATCTTTGTGTCATCATCTGCGACCCGATGGACGCGATAGATCAGAAAGGAGCTGCCGATCCGAATCGCATCGCCGTCTTGCAGCCGAACAGACTTCACCTTTTGTCCGTTGACCGTCGTTCCATTGCTGCTGCCATGGTCGCGTAGCTCCACCTGCCAGCCTTGCGCGGTCAGCACCGGCCAGATCGTCGCATGCTGTTCCGATGCAGTCGCGTCAGGGAGGTAGATGTCACAGCTGTCTTTGCGACCAATGGAGAGCTTCTTCTGATCCGTCAGTCGATAGGG
>CAYTGC010000775.1:0-2351 GCA_964437195.1 uncultured Myxococcales bacterium
AGCAGAACCACGGAAGGTCTTCATGGCGTCCTTTGCGACGGTATTTTGTCCCGAACAAAGAGGCTGCATATTACAAATACCTATCTTATCACGATGCCTCTCGTGACAGGTGCGGCATTTCTCGCGAGTTTGCCGCCCTGGCGACAGAAGGGCAGCGTCAGATTGTGGGACTCAGGTTCTCAAACAGCGCTGCGATTCCTTGTCCCACACCGATGCACATCGCCGCAAGACCGTAGCGCTCACCCGAGCGACGAAGCTCATGCGTGAGCGTGGCCGTGATGCGTGCGCCGGAGCAGCCCAGCGGATGCCCCAGCGCGATGGCACCGCCAAGGACGTTGACTCGGTCTAGGTTGACGTCGGGAAGCTCTCGCAGCACCGACAGCGCCTGCGCCGCAAACGCTTCATTTAGCTCGATGCGTCCGATCTCGGCGGCTTGGACATGGGTTCGCGCGAGCAGCTTGCGGATGGCAGGCACCGGGCCAATTCCCATGTAACGAGGATCGACGCCCGCGACCGCACCACCAATCACTCGAGCGAGCGGGCGCAGACCAAGCAGCTTGGCCCGTTCTGCTGTGCCAATCAGCACCGCCGCGGCTCCATCGTTGAGGGTGGACGAGTTTCCCGCCGTGACCGATCCACCACTCCGAAACGCCGCGGGCAGCTTGCCAAGCTTTTCCACGCTGGTGTCGGCGCGCGGTCCTTCATCTTGGAGAAACTGGGTCGGCGGCTGGCCTTTCCCTGGCGGTGGCAAGTCGACGGGCACGATTTCATCAACGAACCGGTCCGCACGCTGCGCCGCGATCGCTTTTTCATGACTGCGCAGTGCAAACGCGTCTTGCTCGGCGCGCGTGATGTTGTACTTGGCCGCCAGGTTCTCTGCCGTTTCGCCCATTGCTTCGAGCGGAAACAAGGCCGCCATGCGCGGATTGGGAAACCGCCAGCCCAGCGACGAATCGAACATCGTCACATTGCCCGATGGAAACGCCGTGTCGGGCTTTGGCATCACCAGTGGCGCACGGGTCATCGACTCCACGCCGCCCGCGATCATCAAGTCCGCCTGTCCCGCATTGATGGCGCGGCCAGCCAAGATCACTGCTTCGAGACCCGAGCCGCACAGCCGGTTCACCGTCACGCCCGGAACCGATTGCGGCAGCCCAGCGAGGAGCAGTGCCATGCGCGCGACGTTGCGGTTGTCTTCCCCGGCTTGGTTGGCACAGCCGCAGATGACGTCATCGATGGTCTCCGGGGGCACTGCCGTCCTTGCGACCAGCTTGGCGATGACCTGTCCAAGCAGATCATCGGGTCGCATGTCACGCAACCCGCCACGGAACCGACCAATCGGACTTCGAACTGCACCTAAGATGAATGCGTCGACCATGGCCGGGCACGATAGCGCCATCGGCCCGACCAGTGCAACTAGCTCGCTTTGCCGTGGAGCCAGCGAGCCAGGGTTGCGACCGCTTCCTCGATGCCTGCGGCCACGTCTTTGGGGCCCGGCCCGAGCATGTAGGCTGGTGTGCTGATGATGCGGCTTGCTTCATCCACCACCGCATGGGTGACGGCGCACGCCTGGTGATGCGAGCCGAGCTTTTCAATCGCTTGGGCCGTGCCCTCGTCATGCCCAATTGTGAGCGTGGCACCTTTGCCCAGCTTGTGGAGCGCCGCAGCAACCACCGCTGGGCTGATGCAAATGGCGACAATCGGCTTGCGTGCCGCGACCGCTTCACCGATGAGTCGCAACAGATCCGCATCTACCTCTGCTTGTGCGCCCCGGAACGCCAGGTCGGACAGATTCTTTGCCGCGCCATAGCCACCAGGAATCACCAGTGCGTCGAGCTGGCTCATTTGCGCTTTGGCAAGTGGCGCAACTTTGCCGCGGGCGATGCGCGCGGATTCGACCAGGACATTGCGTGTCTCGGCGGTGGGCTCACCCGTCAAGTGATTGATGACATGGTGCTGCGGCTTGTCGGGCGCGTAGCAGTGGATGTCAAACCCCGCTCGATCCAGAAAGTAGAGGGAAAAAACCGCTTCGTGGATCTCGGCTCCGTCCAGGAACCCGCACCCGGCGAGCACCACGCCTACGGAAGGACGCTTCATGTTGGCTCACTCCATTTCCATTCTAGATGTGGGTCGAAGGATAGATCAGTTGGTCAGAAAAGGGCGGGCACGACTCTTGCCTATGTCCTCATCAAAACGCCTGCACAGGATGGCAAGCCGTGATCCACAATCGCCAGCTCTTCAGCAGCCCTTCGTCGTCGGAAAATGCGCTGTTTGGTCGTCTCTCCGTAAGCCCGCCGCCCAGCGTGCTCAGCGTGACGCGGAGAGCGTATTCGCTCAGCGAGTCGTACAGC
>CAYTGC010000776.1:0-2346 GCA_964437195.1 uncultured Myxococcales bacterium
GCGCTGGCAAGGTTAATGACCCTGGACTGCTGGATTTCAACCTCGGTGCAAGCGCCGCTGGCGTCCATGCCGCGCGGTCCGGCGCTGCCTCCGTTCATGACGCCACCATCGAGATACGTCTTGTAAAGACGAACGGTGCCGCCGGTACACTGGACCAGGACTTTGCCAGTGTCTTTGACCGTCAGGTTGGCAGTGGAAAGCAGCTTGCCTGCAACGTTGAAGCCGAGGGCTCCGATCGTGACCTTGCTCGGGTCGGTGCCCTTGCCAATCAAGACCAGGTCTCGGCTGATGGCTGCGCTGAGCGTATAGGTCGCAACGCTCGGTTTTAGGTACAGGTACTTGGCGCCCGAGTTGTACGCGGCGTCGGCGGTGCAGAACGGCTTGGTGTCCGAACCATCGGCCCCTGCCGACATGCAGCTTCCGTTGTTGTCGACCCAGGCAATCGCATTCTTGGGAACGCAGCGACCGACTTTGCCTTCGGACACGAGCGGATTTTTGCCGGTGTCGCACAGCTGGGTGTCGCAGTCCGAATCCACCATGCAGCCACGGCAGACCGGGCTTGCGCCCATCGACTTGTCGCAGGTTGGATTGTTGGCGTCGACGGCGAGGCAGTCGGCGTTGATCGCGCAAGGCTGGCACTGACCGCCCGAGCAGGTGATAAAGCCCTCGGCCTTGCACTCCGAAGCGCTCGAACAGGTGCGGCACTCGCCCGAGCCGGTGTCACAGACGGGCTTGGTCTTGTCCGAGTTTACGCACTCCTGGTTGCCGACGCGGCACGAGCGGCACTCGAAGCTGGAGGCGTCGCAGACAATCTGCTTCTGATAGGCCGAGCGGCACTCTTTGCTGCCCGCGACCAGATCGAAGGAAGACGTGGCCTGCGTGCCTTTGCCACACGCGCGGCACTGACCATTGGTCGGCTCGCAGATCTGCTTCTTTGATGCACCCATCGACTGAAACACGCAGTCGGGATTGCTTTGCTCGCAGGTTTTGGGTTCCAGAAAATTCGATCCAGCGAGCGACCGGATGTCACAACCGGGCAGCAGCGCGGCGATCGTCAATAGCAACCAAGGTTTGGTCATCGTCTGCTTCATCGTTCTCTGCTCCTTGGCTAAAAGCTGCCGTGAGCAACCAGGCCTACACCGCTGCCGATTGGGCGCAGACTCAGCTTTTGCGTGGAAGTCGGCAGAGGGCTGTTTGTGGACCGCTTCTCCCCTGGCAGGGCAAGAAGGACAATGCCGCCCACCACGAAGAGCGCACCCGGTGCAATCAACCCAGCCACCACTCCCTGTGTGTTATAGATTTGAGTGAAATCTTCTTTCCCGTTGATGAGTCCTGGCTGCCCATTGATCGAGGCAAGCATGCCACCGAAGCTCACCAGCGTTGCCCCGGCAGCAATGGCCGTGATTCCTACGCCAATCCGCCAGGGTGGCCTGCGTGAAGATTCCTGTGACACGATGACTAGCTTGGCTGCTTCTTCTCTGCGAATCTTCTCGCCGAGCTCTGTGACGATTTCCTCGACACTCTGGCGCTCAGCGATACTTATTGTGCTGGGAATGCGAAGGAACCACTCGAAATACTCCTTGGCCTCGCGGTGGTGCCCAAGCTTCCGGTGTGACTGAGCGATGTTGTAGATGACATTAGGATCGTGCTGGAGCGTCAGAGCCCGCTGGAAGAATTTGATGGCGTCCTCGAACTTTTGAGCCTTGTAGAGCAACTTCCCTTGATTGTACTCGGCAAGAAAATCGACTGGCTGCCCGATGCTGGGCGGTGGAGCGTTGGGACTGGGCTCTACTGCCAGTGCATTCATGCAAAGAATGCAAGAGAGGAAGACGAGCGTCCGTTGCAAGCTTCGTTTCAGAATGTCGTGCATGAGTCTTCCATCGCCATCAATCAAGTCGCTCCGTTTGGACGCTACTGGCTGTCGTCGGCCGTAACACTGGTACCTGCGCGGGCGTCTGACTCACGATTGGCTTTGGTGGATCCAGCTTTTTAGCCGCAGCAGGAACTCTTATTTTCGTCGCAGCTTTGGCTGCATCCTGCTTCATTGTTGGTTTTGCTGGCGCGTCTGCTATTGCCGTACCCATGTCTAGCGTTGCATGAGCTAACGGCGCCGGTTCAGCATTTGTGACAGAAAGCGGTGCCTCTCCGCTGGTTTTTGCAGTGGCGGTCGGTAGCACGCTTGCACCTACAGAGGGAATACTCGGAGTGGACGCTGTTCGCTTGCTGAGCAGTAGACCTGTGACACCAGCAAGCACCAGGAGTGCCGCACCACCGAGGATTGACATGGCTCTCGGCTTCGATGTCTGCCGTTGTCCGGTGGCGTAGCGAACGGTCGTGGCGCCCGTA
>CAYTGC010000777.1:0-2340 GCA_964437195.1 uncultured Myxococcales bacterium
CGGTCAAGCTGCTCGACTTTGGCATTGCGAAATTTCGTGGTGGGCAGCTGCTCGGGGAACCGACGATCTCTGGCATGGAGCGCACCGAAGTCGACGGCGACAAGGCTGGCTCTTCCTCGGTTGGTAGCGCACTGGCGACGTCTGCTGGGTCGGTGATGGGCACGCCTGCCTACATGGCACCAGAGCAAGTCAAGAACTCATCGGCGGTGGACAAGCGAGCCGACATTTACGCCATCGGGATCATGCTCTACGAGATGCTGACGGGGCGACGGCCGTTCGAGGCCGAGAGCTCGGCAGAGCTGATGGGCGCGCACATGTATATGCAGGCGGAGCCACCGTCGAAGGTTGTCACCAAGAACAACGTCGCGGATCGGGCTCTGAACTGGCAGAAGCTTGATCCGGTGGTGATGAAGGCGCTCGCAAAGAAACCCGAGGATCGCTACCAAGACTGCTCCAGTTTGCAGTCGGACCTCGAGGCTGCTTGGGGTCAGAGCTTCTCGATAGCGCGCGGAGCGACGCTGCAAGTGCCCGCGGTTTCCGCCCCCCAAGCTGCGGCGGTGCAGCCCAAAAAGCGAGGACCCAAGACGCTGATTGTCGCTGGGGCGGCAGCTGCTGCGATGCTGCTGGTCGCGAGTGTGTCATTTTTGCTTTTCCGTGGTGTTGGAGTCAGCGCTTCCGCCGAGCAAATCGCCCGATCCGAACAGCTCGTACAGACAGCGGCGAAGGGGTCTCCAACCGACAAACGGGCACTGCTCGAAGCAATTCGCAGTGTGGGAGCGCGGACTCACTTGCCAGTTGTGGCGCAAGCGCTGGCAGATGATGATCCATCGGTGTCACGCGCGGCGCTGCAAGCCGTGCTGACGATCGGCGAGCCCGGAGATACCCAGCTTGTCGAGCCGCTGTCGGCGCTGGCGGAAAATGCGGTCGGTTCTGCGTCGGTCGAGATCGCTGCCGCGCAGCTCAAAGTGGGGGAAAAGGAAGCGCAGGGTGTGCTGTCGGCGATGCTCCGCAGTCCGATTCCGACGCCGGAAGCGAGGCTACAAGCTGCTGTGGTGCTCGCTTCGGCAGGACAGCTTCCTGCGCCGACACTACGTCAGTTTCTGGAAGCCGCGATCCAGGCAGGCATGAAACAACCGAGCTTGCGTCGAGATGCCCTGGTTCGTCTGGCCATCGCGAAAGAAGCAGAAGCGCTGCGCCAGCTAGAGGCAAGCGCCAACGCCCCGAGCAGTCCCGAGGAAAAAGGCCCACATCTCGAAGCGCTCCAAGTGCTGACGCTGGCCAAGCATGCTGGGGCCGCGAGCAAGCTGCTTTCCGAGGCGAAAAAGCTACCGCCTGCCGAGCAGCTTGAGCTGCTCGCGACACTCGCAGAGGTTGGAGACAAGCATGCGGTGTCACTGCTTCTGCCACTGCTTCGCGATCCGCAGCCGAAGGTAAAGAAACAAGCGCTTTTGGCACTCGGAGGCTTGGCGAACAAGAAGCTATGGCGCCACCCCGAAAAGACACTGATTCCATTACTTGGCGATGAGGACTCGCAGGTTGCATTGATCGCGGCGGTGACACTGCTGTCTGACCATGGAACAGCGACGGACGCCGCGGAGTCTCCTCATCCGTAAACCCCCGTCAGCGGGAGGAATGCAATTTCGTCATGGCTGATACCCCAGTGAACCCCAGCGCAGAGTCACTTATCGGAACCACGGTCGGAGATTACAAAA
Source organism: uncultured Myxococcales bacterium (assembly GCA_964437195.1). Classification (GTDB taxonomy): domain Bacteria; phylum Myxococcota_A; class Polyangia; order Palsa-1104; family JAEUJZ01; genus JAEUKA01. The sequence continues at coordinate 1,713 of CAYTGC010000777.1, forward strand.
TCATCGACATCATTGGGCAGGGTGGCATGGGTACGGTCTACACGGCCGAACACCAGCAGCTGCACCACATGACCGCCTGCAAGGTGCTGCGCGCCGAGGTTGCGAATCACCCGGAGACAGTCGAGCGATTCCTCCAGGAAGCTCGATTCATCAGTCGAATCCGTCACATCAACCTGATCGACATCTTCGACATTGGTGAGCTTCCCGACAAGCGGCTCTACTACGTGATGGAGAAGCTTCACGGGCGGACGCTGAGCCAAGCGATTCGCGGCGGAAAGATGCCCTTCGCGTCGATTGTGTCGATCACAAACCAGATCTGCGCGGGCCTGTCCGCCGCCCACGAAGCCGGGCTGATTCACCGCGACCTCAAGCCAGACAACTTGTTTCTCGTCGAACGGTCCGGCGAAGAGCCACTCGTCAAGATCATGGACTTTGGTGTCGCCAAAGTCATGGATTTGACGGGGGCGGACGGCAAGATCACGCGGACGGGATACCTGATTGGCACGCCGCAGTACATGTCGCCGGAACAGATCAACGGCGTCGCCATCGACAAGCGCAGCGATATTTACGCGCTGGGCGTGATCCTGCACGAGATGTGTACCGGGACGGCGCCGTTCCGGGGCGACAC
>CAYTGC010000778.1:0-2335 GCA_964437195.1 uncultured Myxococcales bacterium
GCCAACCGCTGAGCCTCAGGCTTTGACGAGTGAACAACTTGTTCGAGTGCCTGAATTTTGAGGTGTCTAGGTACGACCACGATTACTTGCTCCTACACTGGGTCTTGGACTCGGCCCGAGCGTCGGTCAGTTCAGCCCGTCCGTTCGTGTGACAACTCTAGGAACTGCCGGGAACTGCCAGGAGCGTGCGAACAACCCGAGCAAATAGCGCCGCGCATCATGCGGGCAGGGCAACTGCCCTAGGTGGGGCCACAGGCACCTTGGGCGGTCGTATGCTGTGATTCTTCGGAGTCTTCTGCTTATTGGCCTGGCTACGCTTGCACAGCGTAGAGCTTCCCGGTGTGTTTGGATGGCTTGCGACCTCGGCGCGTTGTTTTCTCGGAGGACGGGAGGTTTTCGCGAGTTTCTCGACGGGAGAGACTATGTTGTCGCCCTTCATGTTGACTGAGGCGGCCACAGACCACAGATCGCTTTTCTGGTGCTTGCCATACGAACGAGCCCCTAGATACACTGCGCCACTACCCTGTAGAACGCAGCGATTTCACGGCGGGTTCCGATGCCACCTCGATCTGGTCGACCGTCTGATGACCCATTTCCAGCCCGCACGGTCGTGGGCGACCGCTACATCACCCTCAAACGGCTGGGCCACGGCGGCTATGGCGTTGTCTACCAAGCCCTTCAGCAAGAGCTAGAGACGCATGTGGTGCTCAAGTTCCTAAAGCGCGAGCATCACGCCCAGTTCGATCGCGTCCAGCAGTTCAAGCGCGAAGCTCATGCGCCCGGAAAAATCCGGACGGGTGTTGTGAAGTGCCTGGACTACTACGAAGACTTGGACGGGTACCCGTGCCAAGTTTTGGAGTACATTCACGGGCCCAACCTGCGCACGCATCTCGAAAAGGAAGGGGGAACCCTTCCGTACGAGACGGCACTGCAGATCGCGCTACAGCTTTCCAGAACCATGCAGGCCGCGCATCGGGCTGGCATTGTGCATCGCGACCTGACCCCCGGCAACATCATGCTCACCGATGAGCGGCTGCCGCGGTTGATCCGAGCAAAGGTCATCGACTGGGGTATCGCGGCTTGGTTCGGCGAGGGACATACAAGCGCTTCAGCACCAGAAGGTACACCGCCCCCACCGTACCTGCCGCCCGAGGACGCAAATCCCGTGCGGCCCGCCTGCGATCTGTTCACGTTCGGGGTCGTTCTGTATCAGATGCTGGTGGGTCAGCCGCCCGATCCAACCAGCTTCGCGTCGACGCGGCTGGCGCTAAGCGAACTTTCGGTACCGTTGGGACAGTACGCAATCCCGCTTCGAAAATTCCTGGCCCAGTGTCTGCAACAGTCCCCGCACGATAGACCCAGCGCCGACGACGCTCGGCAAATCCTAGAGCAGCTTGCGTTCGATGAAGAGCAGCGCCCTATGCGCGAAATGCGCGAACAGATATTGCAGGCCACTGGGAAGATCAAGCTACTGGAGGAACAAGCGGACCACCAGCGCAAGCGTGCAGACGACGAAAATGATCAAGCCACTGCCCTCAAGGCTCGACTTGAAAACAGCGAAAGAGGCCACGACCAGACCAAGGAACTACTGCGCCAGCGTGAGCAGGCGAATGCAGGATTTGCTCATCAAAATGAAAAGTTGCGCGCTGAACTCGAAACAGTGAACAACCGATTGCATGCGGCAGACCGAGAACGAGAGTCGGTCCGAAGCGAGCTGATCTCCGCGCAGCAAACCGTCGATGCGTTGCGCGAGACTGGACGACGCAGCGAAGGTCGCGCGAAGGAATTGGAAGCGCGATTAGATTCCCTGCGCAAAGAATCTGAAAGTGCACGTGAAGGGTACCATCGACAGCGGGCAGAATTGGCCGAGAAGCTAAGGGAGTCCGATGAAGCTGCGCGTATGAACCGGACAGAACGCGAGCGTCAGCTCAGCTCTGACGTTTCTGCTTACTTGAGTCGGCTTGAGCAGCAACGTGCCGAGATTGACCGCCAGAAGGTCGAGCTTACCACCGCCATTCGCCACGTTGAAGAGTCTGAAGCCGAGCGCACACAGCTGCGAACTGCGTTGCTCGATGCTCAAGCGGCAGTTTCTAGAGCGGCTAGTTCTCGACGATCCATGGTCACCGGAGGTGCGGGGATCCTGATTGGTGCGGGTCTATCGCTGGCCGCGATTACCGTTGGCCATCCGGCTACACCCGTTCAGCCAACATCGATGGGGACGATGGCGCATCGCTCGCCGCAGGATTCTGTTGACCTCGGGGTCTATATTTCACTAGCGCGTCAGCCCACTCTTCCCGACTTGGCAACGGCGGTCGCGGAAAATGCTGTTCCTGCC
>CAYTGC010000779.1:0-2335 GCA_964437195.1 uncultured Myxococcales bacterium
TTCAGACAGGCGGCCAGGGGATCTTGGGATGCGAAGGAATCGGATGTCCGGAAGCTAGAGCGTTCGACAGGCCGCCGCGAACCCAGCGTTCACGGAAACGGCGCTATGGCTTGGGATGTGCCATCAGGAAATCATAGATGGCGCCTGGCCACTGGGAATTGAAGTTGGGAATGTGACCACCCCCTTCGATCGTCCACAGCTCGACCGATCCGTCGTTTCGGCAGCCGGCATAGGCTTCTACTCTGGTTTCCGCACCCGCAAGCCCCGCTTCGATATCCAGATGGATTCCGCCGTTCGTAAGGAGTCCTGTGCAAGCATTGCGGTCCGCCCAAATCGCGACGGTTTGGTGTGCGCTCGGCGTAAACGGGGTGCCATCGTAGGCAACATTTGTGTCCTTGTCGCCGTGGACTTGCAGCACCGACACCTTGGTCTGGGGACGACAGTTTGTCGCGTTGACCCACTGCCCCCCCGCGAGGCTGACGATGCCAGCGATCTTGGTGCTGCGGTCACACGCCATGCGGTGCGCCATGTAGCCGCCGTTAGAGTGTCCAACAAGAAAAACGCGCTTGGCATCGACGTTGTACTTGCTAGACAGATCATCAATGACAGCGGTTAGGTAGGCCACATCATCGACATCACTGTTGAAGAAGTTGCAGCAGTGATCCGTGGCGTTCCAAAAACGCTGACCGATGCGGTCTACCGTGCCATCAGGATACGCATAGATGAACGTTCGGGAATCCGCCAAAGGAGCCAGGTGCAGCACCAGCTCGTTTAGCTCACCGCTTGCCCCCAAGCCGTGCAGCATCACCACCAGCGGCGTCGGTTTTTTCGCATCGTAGCCCTTGGGCACTTTGTACTTGTAGGGTCGCGATGAAATCAGGTCGCTTGTCGGCGGAATCGACGAAGCCGCATCGGGCTGCCCAGCAGAAGTCAGGCCGCCACATCCCAAAACACCGACGGAAAGCCCGGCTACAAAAAGAGACCAGCGCGCTGTTTGGATCATAAGGACTCCTTTGACCCAGCCATCGTATTACGTCACCTTGCGCCAGGGAAGCCACAGAAGCGTCGCGTTTGCAACCAGGCGGTTTCATCCAGAAACGCCGTCGAGCACGCGCGAGCGCAGCTGCAAATCGCAACCGGCGGACGCAAACAGCCTGGATCGACTGACCGTGGCAACTATTTCATTTTTGAGAATATCAAGTGCAGCCGCGGCACTTCCGCAAGTGAGGTCTCCGCTCTACCGTAAGTCCTGAACACCAAGCCACCACCGAAGGGAGATCCCATGTCTGACAACGTGCTGCTCGAAAGTCTGCCTGCTCGCCAAGGGCCGCCCCCCAAAATGACACCCACCAATCCGCAGGAACAGCTAGAGCAGTTTCCCCCCGATTGGCAGATCATTTCGCAGCTTGCCGACTTCGCGTTTTCACTGCCGGATGTGATCGAACGGCCCACGCGGGTCGCTCCTGATGGATCGCGAGCACTGACGCTCGCCCCTCACGCAGTCGGCGCGCATCGACAGGCGCTCCTGGTCGATACAGAGTTTGCGCACATCCACAATCCCCCGGTCGGGAGCATGCACATGACGCTACCGGAATCGCTGCGCACCCTGGCTCTGCAAAAGGGCTGGGCGCTGCGCCATCCGTTCGCGGTGCGCGGACTGGGATCGCCCGATGTGGTCTTTGTGTTTGCGCCGCGGAATGAAGAGGAACTCACCTGGGCAAAGGCGCTCCTCTTGGCATCACACGCCTACGCCCATCGGTAAGTTACTGCGTTTGGGACTGCTTGCGCGTTGGGAATGGCGTGAGCGCTGCGGGTCGCTCTTTCGTAAGGTCGCCGCTGCGATCGCCAAAATAGAGCAGCTCCCCCTTGAGCGACACCAGGTCGTATTCCCCCATGGCCTGCATCAAAGACGGCACAAATCCACACGACTTGTGGGTGAGCGAAAGCGTCTGTCCCAGCTTCAGCTGGCAGCCTTGGGCGGCGAACATCGCCACACCAGCTTCGCTGTCGGCAGTCAGCCGCCGATACTGCGCAGGGAAGATTCCCTCCCACGCACCCGGAACCTTTGTCGATCGCGCGCCAATCACAAAAACGCCCCCAACATCAATTGTAAAGAGTGGCTGCTTGGCGAGGCTGTCGGCAAACGCCCGGAACTGCACGCGCCATCTCTCCCCTTCAAACGTGAAGCTGCGGATCGCAAAGGTGTGGCCCATGTTTTCCGGAGAAGTGCTAACCCATCGCCCAGTGAGCACAGGAGCGGCCTCCTGCGCGCGAGCGCTCACTGCCAGACTGGACGAGAGCGCAAAGAGAGCGGACAGAACACGCAGCGAACGGA
>CAYTGC010000780.1:0-2333 GCA_964437195.1 uncultured Myxococcales bacterium
GAGGCGTCCATGCATCAAGGAAACGGGCCTCAAAGCGCTGCCCGCGAAAGAAGTCGTACGGCGGATTGAGCCACAGCAGCGAGCAACCATCGCCGCTCGCGTCGCAGCATAGCCCGTCCCCACGATGGCATTGCCGAAGGTCAGAGCAGCCCCAGCCTGCGCTCTCCGCCCGGCGGTAGCGCTCCTCTTCTAGCTCAACCATGACCAGGGAGACTTCGGGCTTCGTCTGCGCGTCGCCATAGACGGGCCGGCGACGGTCTTTAAGAGGGCCAAAGACGTGGTTGACGATCTCAACCACGGCTTCGCCCTCTCCCGCGCACGGATCGCAAACACAGTAGCTGGCAACCGCGCTCTGTACCGCGAAGCGGCGGCAGATGAGCGGGCGAATCTCGTCCTGCGTCTTAAAGAACCCTCCGAGGGCTTGGCTGGCGGGTCTGCTCATTTGTAGTAATCCTTCGCCAAATCCGAAAGAATCTGGCCTAGTTCGTCTTGCTTGATGGCCAGTGCCAACGGAGGCAGATATCCGCAATCGTCGCTGCTACGCCACGACGGGCTAGGCGTGTCCACGCGCAGGGGCATTTGATACGAATCGTGCGAGCGGGCGAGCGGGCGCAGGGGGTTGTCCGTCGAGCGCTTGCAATGACCCTGTGCGACGAGATATTGCACCAGGATAGCGCGAAACTCAGGCGCGTATGGGATCGGATATCGAGTGCGTGCATCCAGGCGGACGCACAGTTCCCGAGAGACCAGCGCCCAATAGAGCACCGCGTCGTCATCCATCTTCAGGTCCGCGGGCGGGGTTCGACGACGCCAGTACTCGACGGAGGCGTTTTCTTCTTCGATGCGCGCCCGCTCGGCGGCGATAGCTTCGTTTGTCAGGCGAAGCGCGGCGCGACAGCTTCCAATCTCTGCGACGGTCAGCGTATTGAGCAGCGACGCGGGCGGCATGACGCACAGCCAGATGTCATCCTTCTGCGCTTTGCACTCGACGTCAAAGAGTTCGGGGAAGTAGACAATCTGCCGCACCCCCGCATCGCATCGCTGGGGCGGAGCGTACAGATACGGCTCGCTGCGCAGTAGCTCGATCCCTGTGTTTCCCTCGGAAATCGAGGCGGGACGTCCCGTGCGTAGGTTCGCGGTGAACGCCCGGTGCTCGCTCTCAGTTCCGCAGTAGTCCAGAAAGATCGGACGAAGAAGCACGCTGCCCTTGCCCGTCCCACAGCGGTAGGCGGGCCACGAGACGCAGCGCAGAAGCGTGCATTGAAAGGCTCGGGTCTTGCGCCAGCGATTGCGCCGCGAGGGCGCTGAGCCGTCCTGCGCGATGGTGAGGAGGGGGTATTTCACTTCACAACCTCGAACATAAACGGCTGAAAGCCCGTCTTCGTGTAGTTGGCGACGATTCGCTCCGCAGCAGCCTCGCTGATACCGCTGTCTTTGCACGCTTGTCGGATGCGCGCGTGCATATGCGGGCCGACTTCCGAAGCAGACAGCTTGTCTACCAGAGTCCGACCTGTACGAAGGTTTCAGACAGCAGGCTCGTCAACAGGTCATGCGGGGCGAGCGCAGAGGAGCTGAAAACGTCGTCGGTGAGTTGGGCCAGCATCAAAGCCTCATAGGCATGACAACGAAGACATCGCCGTTGGTGTCGCTGCCTGTGCCGTGCATCAGGAGTGGGTCTAGTTGGCCATTGAAGCGCAGGACCGCGTTGGGCGTCGCGATGCGCTCCAGGGCTTCGCCTAGATACCGCAGCGAGATACCGAACTTGAAATCGTCAAAGGTATCCTCGGAGGCGAAGTCTATATCCTCCTCGGCGGTGCCGACATCGGGATTATCCGTGCGAAGCGTGAGCTTGTTGAGTGCGAAATTCAGCGACGCGCCTGCCGTCTTCTCGGAAGCGGCCAGAGAAAGCCGCTTCACCGCGGCGGTGAGTGCGGCCACTTCGACCGAGATACTGCGCTCTGAGTCGCGCGGAATCACTTGCTCATAGGGCGGAAACTGAGCCGTAGAGAGAATCGTAGAGTAGGTCGTAAGCGTCTGGCCCGAAGCGCGGAAATACAGGGTCGTACCCGACACAGCGAGGTCCACATCGCGAACCTTGGCACTGCACAGCTTGCGTAGCTCGACGATGCCGTCGCGCGGAATGCAGAGCGGCTGGGCCAGCTTTAGCTCGCCCACCCGATCGATGCGCGACAGCCGATGTCCGTCGGTGGATACCATGCGAAGATGCCCCGCTTTCGACTCCAGTAGGCAAGCGTATAGGTGTTCCCGTGTTGCATCGAGAGAAGCAGAGAACAGCGTCCCGTCGATAAGCTCGGCCAGCGTCTCGGCGGATA
>CAYTGC010000781.1:0-2332 GCA_964437195.1 uncultured Myxococcales bacterium
GGCTTTGCCGCCGTGCTGTCGTTTCCGCGCTTTTTTGCCGAGATGTGGCTTTTGTCGATGGCGGCGGCGGTGGCGCTGTTTGCGGTCTATCTGGTTCAGTCGCCGCTGAGTCGGCTCGCGACGGCGCTGGCACACAAGCAGCCGCTCTGGTGGCCGCTCTACACCCTGGTTGCAGTGCTCGGGTACTTGGCGTGCAGCGTCGGTTCGCAGCGCTTTGCCCGGCATCGGGGCGAGTCGCTCGACGTGCTGCCGCAGCGGTCACTCGGTCTGGCAGGTGGGTCGTGGCTTTTGCTGCTGCTTCTGCCGGCGGGCTACTTGGCGGCGCAGGGATCGGCGCTGCAGAGCGTGGTCGTGCTGCTCTGCTGCGTGGCACTGTGTCTTTTCTACAACTACGTGCGCGGTTTTATCGAGCCGTACAGTGCCGCGACGCTGATTCGCTTTACCCAGCAGCATGGAGCACAGGTTCCGGCGTCGGTGGTGTCGGGCTTTAACTCGCTCAAGCGTGGGGCGCACTTTGCGTGTAGCGCGGCATTCTTTGTGCTTCAGCGGCGAAGCGCAGCGGAGCATCCAGACGCGCGGCTTGCGCACAGCCTCGGACTTTTGGCGATCGGCTTTCTGCTCGTCTGTCTGCCGGTGTTGCCGCGGCTGTTTTCGTCCGCTGCCGACCCCAGAAGCGGGCAAAAGAGCGCTGAGTAGCGGGCCGCTTGTGTTACGAAGCCTACATGCAGGACACAATTGCGCGGTACGGGGAACCGAAGAACGAACCGGTGTTTGGCTATCTGCCGGGGAGCGCCGAGCGAGCTGCGCTCAAGGCCGAGCTTGGCAAGATGGCGGGTGCCAGTGCCGACGTGCCACTGTACATCGGGGCGGATCGGGTGCGGACGGGCAAGACCCGCAACATCGTAAGCCCGCACTCCCATCGCCACTGCCTCGGGGTGTTTCACCAGGGCGGTGCAAGCCAGGTCGAAAAAGCGATTGCCGAGGCGCTGGCGGCGCAGGCCGAGTGGGCGGCGCTGCCGTGGCAGCAGCGAGCGGCGGTGTTCCTGAAAGCGGCGGACCTTTTGTCGGGGCCGTGGCGGATGCGGCTCAATGCAGCGACGATGCTTGGGCAGAGCAAGACCTGCTATCAGGCCGAGATCGACGCGGCTTGTGAGCTGGCCGACTTCTTTCGCTTCAATGTCTATTTCTACCGTCGGCTGCTCGATTCAGATCAGCCGCTGAGCCCGACGCCGACGTGGAATCAGCTGGATCTGCGGCCACTGGAGGGCTTTGTCTTTGCGGTGACGCCGTTTAACTTCACCAGCATTGCAGGCAATCTGCCGACGGCCCCGGCGCTGCTTGGCAATGTCGTGCTGTGGAAGCCAGCGGCGACGTCGATGCTGTCCGCGTACTACATCATGGAGCTTCTGCTCGAAGCGGGCCTGCCACCGGGAGTGATAAACCTCGTCGCCGGTCCCGCGGCGGAGATTGGCGCGGTGGCGCTGTCGCATCCGGCCTTGGCGGGCGTCCACTTCACCGGGTCGACCGGGGTGTTTCAGCAGATGTGGCGCACCGTTGGCAACAACATCGACCGCTACCACAGCTATCCGCGGCTTATCGGCGAGACTGGCGGCAAAGACTTTATCTTGGCCCACGACAGCGCTGACGAAGATGCGCTGGTCGCGGCGATTGTGCGCGGCGGCTATGAATACCAGGGCCAAAAGTGTTCCGCCGCATCGCGGATCTACGTTCCTCGTCCGCTGTGGGGAAAAATCCGCGACAAGCTCTGCGCCGAGATCGAGTCGATCAAAGTGGGCGACCCCGCCGACTTTCGCAACTTCATGGGCGCGGTGATCGATGCGTCGGCTTATTCCTCGATCACGTCGTACATCAAGGCGGCGCAGACCCTTCCGGGCGCGCGGGTGCTGTGCGGCGGCGAATACGACGACAGCATCGGTTATTTCATCCGTCCGACGCTGGTGGAGGCAGAAGATCCGCGCCACAAGCTGATGTGCGAAGAGATCTTTGGCCCGGTGGTGACGCTTCATGTGTACGACGACTGGAACGAGGCGCTGCGGCTTGTCGATACCTCGTCGCCGTACGCCCTGACCGGGGCGGTGTTTGCGCGCAGTCGCAGTGTGATAGTCGATGCGATGTCACGGCTGCGCAACGCGGCGGGCAACTTCTACGTAAACGACAAGCCGACGGGAGCTGTGGTCGGGCAGCAGCCGTTTGGTGGGGCGCGCGGCTCGGGGACCAACGACAAGGCGGGCTCGGCGATGAACCTTCTGCGCTGGACCAGCCTGCGCGCGATCAAAGAGAACTTCGTCCCGCCGCGCGACTACCGCTACGG
>CAYTGC010000782.1:0-2327 GCA_964437195.1 uncultured Myxococcales bacterium
CGCCTTCCTCTGTCACATCGACATCTTTTATCGACACCAAGTTGGGATGATCAAGCCGAGACAGAATCTGCGCTTCGCGCAGGAAACGGACCACACCTGCGTGATCGGAAGCCTTGGTCAGGACTTTCGCCGCCAGACGCTTTCCGTCGGTCACGCGCTCTACCTCGAGAACGACTCCGCTCGCTCCGGTCCCAAGCATACAGACGATTCGGTAGTGTTCTCCGAGCAAGGACTGAACCTTCAGCTCGGCTTGTCCTTTGCTCTGTGGCAGCTTCTGGATGATGAGGTCCAGCAGTCGGCGTGAGCGCTGTTCGATCTGCCTACGCAGCTCATCATTGAGCTGTTTCGCCGCCGCGTTTTTGGCAGACAACTGCTTAAGCTGCGCCCTCACATCTTCCCGCAGGCGATTGAGTGCATCAGCAAGAGACTTGAGGGAACTGTCGGCCGCAACGGCGATCGGAGACTCCAGATCTCCGTCGGCCACTCGCTTGAAGGCTTGCAGAAGTGCGTCCTGTTCCGCAAGCCGCTGCTTCACTTGGGCCGCTTCCATCGCAAGGCGGACTTTCTCACCGCGCGATTCCACAAACCGACGAACCACAATCACTCCAATCGCCATGACAAACAGCGCAACAGAGTACTGCGTAAGCACCACGTAGCGCTGGATCAGGTTCATGGAAGACAAAAGGTCGTACAGCGTCGGCATCATCGCGATCACCAGGCCTGAACTCAGGATTCGTCCATCCACGCGACCCAGTGTCCCGATGCGCACGGCATTGATCATCATCACGCCGACCATTGCAAGCAGCAGAATCTGAAGCGGGCGGAGCAGCCACTCCAGTGGAACTACACCCAGCGAGACCAAGATCGCGCTGACGCAGAAGAAGCCAACAAAGACTCTCTTCAGATGTCGCAGGAGTCCCAGCGGACCTTTGCCAAACAGGACTTCGACAAAACCACACAGCGCGGCGGCGAGCAGAACCAGCGACGACAACTCTAAGGTTCTCGCGAGCTCCTGACTGCCAAACAGAAAGATCCGGAGCTGCGATCGTGCCAGCAGGTAAATCGCAGACAGAAGTGCAAAGCTCCCGTACAGCGCAAACGCTTGCTGTCTCTGGATCGCGGCCAACGTCAATCCAATCAGCGCGATCACAATCAGCATCGAACCGATCATGATCGTCGACAAACCACTCCTGATCGCAGAGGCAATGAGCGCAGAGCGCTCGCCAATGATCTGCTCGCGGTGAATTCCAATGTGCCAGTACCGCGAGTGAATCCGTATCGCAAGCGTCTTCCCGACGTAGTTGGAGCCGAGCGGGAGATAGGCACGGTACACACCACTCATGCGTGGGCGAGAGAACAGATCACCTGGTGACTTGGCCACCAGCTTGCCGTCAACATAGGCCTCATAGAATTGATCCACGAACTTCAGGTACATCACCGGATCAACAAAGTGCGGACCCGTCAGAGTGGTGCGCAGCCAGAGCTCACTTGCGCCATTCCGTCCTGGTGGCGACTCAACGCCCCCTGACAGAAACAGGCTATCACTCCACTCCGGTTGCAAGCACAGGGGTCGCTGCGCATCGTCGAGCGGACAGCTCCCATACCGATACTCCCAGGAGCCGCGATAGACCTGAGGAGATCCGGTAAAGGGAAACTCCCGATCGCCGCTCGCACAGCCAGACAGAGACGTCAGCAGCATGCCCAGAATGACGAAAAGGAGTCCGGAAAGCACCCGGAAGCGGAGTCCGAATTGGAAGGGAACCTGGCGAGTAGAACGAACTTTCATGGTCCTAGCTCCCCACCAGCAGAAGAGTGATCAGAATCCCAATACAGATGGCGATGCAGAGCGTCAACAGGGCGACCAGTTGTGCACGCCGCTGCGGCGTCAGAAAGCCACTTGGCCTTAGATTGTCGCGCTTGCGTTCCCCCGAGGGTCGCGTCGTCTGTGGCTTCACGGCCTCGACCAAGCTCGTCGGGGTTTGCTGGCGACCCGCCACCACGTTCATGACCTGCCAATCAGGAGCGGCCTGCTTGTGTGGCAGGATCTCGGTTGCATCGTCAGGCCGTGGTGGCCCGGCTTTGGACGGCAGCATCTCGGGCAGCGGCCCGGACGATCGCTCGTGCGGTCCGCGCCCAAGCTGGTCGCTCTGCATGTTGCCTAGCAGCTTCAGCCGCTGCGCCACATCGGACATCGGCGGGCGAAGCTTGGGATCCTTCGCCAGCATCGACTGCAGAAGCTGATCCAGACGTTCATCCACCATTGGGACGAACTGCCGCAGAGGCGGCGGCGGCTGAAAGATGTGCAGTGCGATGTACTCACCCGGCAT
>CAYTGC010000783.1:0-2327 GCA_964437195.1 uncultured Myxococcales bacterium
TCGGCAAGCGCTTCGACCTCAACGTCGTCGGCTCGCAGAAGATCATGAACCTGGCACTTCAGCACAGGGTGCCGTCGTTGGTCGTGCTTTCGACTTTTCACATCTACGGCGCGCATCCCTCGAACCACATTCCGATCGCAGAGGACGAGCCGCTGCGTGCCGGTGTGCAGTTTCCACAGATTGCTGACGCCATCCAGATGGACAACATGGCGTCGACGTGGGTCTATCGGCATCCCGAGGTCAAGACCTGCGTCCTGCGCCCCACCAACATCATCGGCCCGACGCTGCACAACACGTTGACGCAGTTTTTGCGACTGCGCCATGTGCCGTATCTGCTCGGTTTCAATCCGATGATGCAGTTTCTGCACGAAGACGATCTGGCCGACGCGATCATCGCCGCTTGGCGAGGCCAGCTCATCGGCGTCTACAACGTCACCAGCGACGAAACCATCCCGTGGCGAACTGCCATCTCGCTGACGCGGGCCCCGACCTTCCCCGTGCTGGCCCCGATGGCCGACCTGCTGCTGCGCGCAACGGGCAACGTCCCGGGTTACCTGATCGACTTCTTCCGCTATCCCTGCGTCATCACGGATCGTCAGTTCCGCGGCAAAGTGTCGTGGTTCCCTCGTCATGGACTTGAAGAGACGCTGTGGTCTGCCGTCGCGAGCGCCCGAAGCAGCCACTCCTAGTCCAAGCTCGCTCATCGCCCACAAACGAAAAAACCCTCCGCGAGCCTTCGCTCGGGAGGGTCTTTCCACGGCGGGAACTTGGTCGTTCCCGTCTCAGCGACTAGTGGGCGTGGCCAGCGTGACCGCCTTCTTCAGCCTTCTCTTTGGCTTTCTCGGCAATCATCGCCTCGGTGGTCAGCATCAGGCTCGCCACCGACGCAGCGTTCTGGAGAGCGGTACGCACAACCTTGGTCGGGTCGATAACGCCAGCGTCGAGGAGATCCTCGTACTTGTCACTCGCGGCGTTGTAACCAAACGAGCCCTTGCCCTCGCGGACGCGGTTCACCACGATGCTGCCCTCGACGCCGCCGTTCTGGGCGATCCAGCGCATCGGCTCCTCGATGGCGCGACGGATGATCGCGACACCGTACATCTGCTCCTCACCGAGCTTCAGACCGTCGAGCACCGCCTGGGCGCGCAGCAGAGCCACACCACCACCGGGAACAATGCCCTCTTCGACGGCGGCGCGGGTCGCGTGCAGGGCGTCCTCAACGCGAGCCTTCTTCTCTTTCATCTCGGTCTCGGTCGCAGCGCCGACCTTGATCACGGCAACGCCACCGACGAGCTTCGCGAGGCGCTCTTGCAGCTTCTCACGATCGTAGTCGCTGCTCGTCTCCTCGATCTGGGCGCGGATCTGCTTGACGCGAGCGTCGATGTCCGCCTTCTTGCCAGCGCCGTCGACGATCGTGGTGTTGTCCTTGTCCACCTTGACCCGCTTGGCGCGACCCAGATCTTTGATCGTCAGGTTCTCGAGCTTCAGGCCGAGATCCTCGGTGATGGCCTGGCCACCGGTGAGGATCGCGATGTCCTTGAGCATCTCCTTGCGACGGTCGCCAAAGCCCGGGGCCTTGACGGCGCAAGCGTTGAGGGTGCCACGCAGCTTGTTGACGACCAGCGTCGCCAGCGCCTCACCGTCGACGTCCTCGGCGATGATGAGCAGCGGCTTGCCCGAGCGAGCGATCTGCTCCAGCGTCGGGATCAAATCCTTCATGTTCGAGATTTTCTTCTCGGAGATGAGGATGTACGGATCTTCGAGAACGGCTTCCATCCGCTCGCTGTCGGTCACAAAGTACGGCGAGATGTAGCCACGGTCGAACTGCATACCTTCGACGACATTGAGCGTGGTCTCCATCGACTTGGCTTCTTCGACGGTGATTACGCCTTCCTTGCCGACCTTTTCCATCGCATCGGCGATCAGGTTGCCAATGACGGTGTCGCCGTTGGCGCTGATCGTTCCGACCTGGGCGATTTCCTTGTGGCCCTTGGTCGGCTTCGACTGCGACTTCAGGTTCTCGACGAGCTTGCCGACCGCCGAATCGATGCCGCGCTTGATCTCCATCGGGTTGTGGCCCGCCGAGACCATCTTGACGCCCTCGCGGAAGATCGACTGAGCGAGAACTGTTGCCGTCGTCGTCCCATCGCCAGCGATGTCCGAGGTCTTGCTCGCGACCTCTTTTACCATCTGGGCGCCCATGTTCGCGAACTTGTCCTCAAGCTCGACTTCCTTGGCAACGGTAACGCCGTCCTTGGTCACCGTCGGCGAACCCCAGGACTTCTCGATCACGACATTGCGACCGCGCGGTCCAAGGGTCACTTTCA
>CAYTGC010000784.1:0-2326 GCA_964437195.1 uncultured Myxococcales bacterium
AGGAATACCAGGGGTGATCGACCATAAACGACCACTCACCAGCGGTGGTTGGTTCGTAACGGTTGATTTGGAAGCCCGAGTTCTGAGCTTCTGCTGGCACCTTCGCGCCGAGCAGCGTCAGCAAAGAAATCCACAAAGCAAGCGAAAATCGGAAACGCACTGGTGCCTCCATTACCCGAAGATTCGACCGTTCCAGCTACGTCCCCGTCGCAAGAAGCGCAGGCCGCCAAGAAGGCCCACAAGCCACAGGGCATGCGCGCTCGGCATCGACGAGCCCGGCGTCGTCGAACAGCCGAATCCACCACCAGCTGGACGAGCAACCAGCGGCGACGAATTTTCAATCGTCAGGCTCGCAGAGTTGTTGTTGGCGTTGGGATCGGTTGTCGGCGCACTGACCGTCGCTGCGAAAGGCAGGGAGGTCTGTCCGAGTGCCGGAATGAGCGTGAGTGCGATGCCCGGTGCAGCGCCGATTGGCAGCGTCGCCAGTTTACAGACAAGCTGCTTGGTCGTCTGCCGACAAGACCAGTTCTTCGCTTCGATGTTTTGAACCCGAACCCCCGACGGAAGATCGAGCGCCACTTGCACGTTGCCGCTGAGTCCGGGGCCGCTGTTGGTGACACTTATGTCGATTCGGAATGGATCGATCTCGTGGGCTTGCGGCGGAGTCGCCGTCATCGTCAATGACAAGTCCGCAATCGAGCAGTAAGACGCGCCGGCGTACGGTCCAAGCTGCGTCTGGACAAGCTGTCCCGAAGCTCCGTCGCTTGCACCGTTTCGCGGGAAGGCAACCATGTCGGTGGATGCCGTGGTTCCACCCGCGCCGCCGTTCACCTGGGTCGTCACCGTCGCGCTTGGTGCCAGCGTTACGTAGCCACCACCGCCACCACCACCTGGTCCGGCTGCAGATGTCGTCGCTGCGGTCTGACTGCCACCGTCTGCGCCATTGGCTATCACCGTGACGCCATCGATGGTGGCGCTGGTTGCCACCACAATGGTTCCGCCGCCACCGCCGCCGCCGCCGCCGCTACTCGTTGCGGAGGCTGCTCCACCACGACTGCCGTTCGCCGCAATCTTGCCCGTGCCTGAGATTGTGCGCGCATCGACAAAGACCAGGCCGCCTCCGGCGCCTCCGGTCCCGCTGGTGCTTTGATAGTCATCACCGCCGCCACCACCACCGCCCAGAAACAGTCGAGCCGTTGGGTCATTGGGGACAGGTCGGCCCCCGAGCCCGCCGCGCTCCCGCCGAAGGTCGTCGCCCCACGTCATGTCCCCTGGTGCAACCATCGTCGGATCAAGCGCAGCCGTCGAATAGCTGTAGCCGCCTCGTCCGCCCCCAGCGAAGGTCATCCGATTGGCGTCATACCCGGGGTCAAGCGGCCAGGCTTGGGCTCCCCCGGTGACGGTTGTGGACATCACGCCTTGGCCGTTCCACTGCATCACGTCGCCACCGCCGCCGCCACCTCCGCCACCGGCCGCGATTCGGTTGCCGCCACCACCGCCGTTGGCTGCAGCGCCACGGCCAAACTGACCGCTTAGCGCGTACTCGGTGACGTAGCCAGCAATGCCTTCGCCTCGGTTTGCGCCATCAGCCGCATTCGGCGCGCGGTAATAACTGCCAATTGCGGAGGTCCGCTGCTTGGCGTTGGGATTGCGCTGTCCGCCGCGGAAGCCGAGCCCACTTACGTCGATGGAGCCATCGAGAGTCACCGACTCGGCAACTTGCAGCGCAACGATGCCGCCGGTCTGTCCGTTCCACGCCGGTGAAACAATGGACGCCGCCGCCGACACCGTCAGATTTTTGTACTGTGGAACGCGAATGACTTGGACGTGTCCGGTCGGGTCGTAGCTGTTCTTTAGACCGCCACAGCCCGAATAGACGCTGATCGTCTGGCTGGCTTGGTCGACGGATGTCACGCCGATAAACTCGTAGCGACCGGCGCTGCGCAGATCGATCACAGACCCGTAACTCGCGGTATTGGCCGTGTCGATGTCGGCCCCCTGCATCTGGATGATCAGCAGCAGATCGTCGGGAGCCAGTGGCAATAGAGCGTCAATCCCAAGTCCGGGGGTCGCAGACAAGGTGATGGTCTTGTCGCCTGGCTTTGCCGCTGCCGCCAAGACTGCATAGCGGTTGACGACGGTGTTTGCGGTGCTCACCGTCTGATCGCCGTCCCTGCCCGTGCCTTCCGCTTGGTGCAGAGCGTCGACGGGCAGTTGTGGCGAATCGGGCCCACAGCCCGATGGACTTCCCACCGCAAGCAAGCCACCGAACGCGGCAGGCAGCCAAATTCTTGAGAGATTTCGCGTATTTATCAACATGAACCTA
>CAYTGC010000785.1:0-2326 GCA_964437195.1 uncultured Myxococcales bacterium
CAGCCTCTTTGTCGACAACCAGGATGTGAAAGGCCTTCGCGTACTCCGCCTGCATTGTGGCAGTCGAGAGTGTTCCGAGGGCCCCTTGTAAACTTGCAGGCACCGGTGGAAGACCGCTGTACGCCCTTAGTTTTGGCAACAACATCCGACTGTCCGTGCCTCTGGCGTGCTCAAACCGATCGGCTTCGACCAGTAGTACAGGCTGGGAGGAACCGCCTCGGTGGCCAGTGAGAGGAGTGGAGCGGGCAGCCTCAAGCCGCCCGCCCGTGGTGACTTCCCGCAGGCTGGCAGTGACTCATCGCGCTGAACCACGGCTTCGCCACCGACAACGGCAAACACACAGCCTGCGGGCGAAGGAACGCCGCTGCCCCAGACGACGAACATCTGTCGGCCAGGAATGCCCTGTTAAGCGAGCACGCTGGACGACATCACACCTAGCGTCGACGCGCTAGGATCGCCCAAGTCGCGCCGCCGACCACCACCGCACCACCTACCACCGTCAGCGCAATCCCACTCGCATTCAGCGCATGCCCGCGACTGCTGAGCGCAGAACCATCTGCAAACGTCAGATCTCCACTGTCCGCTTGCTGCGACGTAGACCAAGCCCCTGCCAAGCAACCAATGCCGCCCACAGTTCGCGCTCCGCCCGCCGTCAGCAGTCCGATGGCGAGCGGAGGAACCTTGTGCCGTGAATCCGGCATTGGCGCATCGGGCGCGGGACTGGGCGCGTTTGGGGTCACGCTGGACGGAGCTGGGACCGGTGCGGGGTTGACGTTCGGTGAGCTGGGCGCGGTCGTTGGATCGGTCGCACCGCTGGCATACCGCTGCTTCAGAAATTCCACCCGCTTGCGCCCGCGCTCCTGATCTTCGACGGTCTGCACCGCGGCTTGGTATCGCACGGCGTATTCGATGGCTTCCTTGATCCGCCCGGCCTTTTCGTGGGTCCAGCTCAGGTTATGGAGCAGTGCGCCGCGTAAATTCAGGAAAGACCGATGACCTAAGATACACAAAGGAGTCATCCCCGTCCGGGTCGGGCCGGATGAGGAAGGAGACCGCGAACGTCGCTGAGATTGGAACAGCGACCTGCAAAAGCCGAGCGGTCTGAAAGGCCCGCCTTGGGCGGGTCACCACAGGTGCCATGGAGAAGCCTTGCTGAAGTCGGTGTTTGACGCCTTGGTTAACAATTTGGCCTCGTCTTTGACGAGGATGCTGGCTGAGCCCGGTTGGTTTTTCTGCGCCGACTGGGTGCATCCACTTTGGATGCGCTGCGCCCACGCCCCGAAGCGGTGTGCAGTCCGTACAGTCCGAGGTATAGCCGACCTCCTAACGCACCACGGGTCCATCCTGGAAACACGGGAACCTGGAACCGAGCGCCGGATCGCGAAGTCCGGCAAGCCGCCAAGTCCGGCGATGTCTCGGTCTAGGGACGGAGTCTCCGTAGTAGTCCGAGCGCGGGAAAGCCGCGTACATGGCGAAGGGAGACAGTAGATGGAAACGGCCTCTGTTCCGCTGGGGAAAGCCATGTATGTGGCATCTGCGCTCGATGAGAGCTGGCTCCAGAACGTGCAGCGGAAGCTGTTTCAGCAAAGTCAGAAGCAGCCCGACTACGTATTTGCCAAGCTGTGGGGGCTCATTACAGACCCACACAACTTGCGAATCGCCTTCGCACGCGTCGCCGCCAATCGTGGTCGGCGCACCGCAGGCGTAGACGGGCAGACGGTTCGGAATGTCATCGACTCGGGAGGAAGGACTGCGTTTCTCGCCAAGCTTCGGGAAGATCTGCGCTCCGGCGAATATCTTCCCAGCCCGACGCGGCGCGTCCTGATTCCCAAGTCTGGACAACCAGGGAAACATCGACCTCTGGGCATTCCGATCGTCGCATCAGTATGCCTCCTGTTCAGATGTGGATGGGAATGTTGAGTGCTGTGGTTTGGCACGACGTGCGGTGTAGCCGCGTTGAAGTGCCTCCGCAATGCGGTTGTGTGCGTCGTCCGTGAGCTCAAACCAGAACGGTCCGCCGGGATAATCTCGCTTCGGCGTCACGATGCCGCGAGAGATCCAGTATCGGACGACATGAGGGCTGACCTGATAGTTGGCAGCCAGACCGGTGACCGAGTAGCGTCCGCTTCCATCGCGATACGGAGTCGGTGCGCGGCGACCGTCTGGCTCGCGTGGCTGCGGGCTCCTGATGCCGTAGTCATGTCGTAGGTTCCGGAGCATGGACTCGGTGAAGGAGTGTCCTCGTCCGCTCCTCCAGTTGCGGCTCGCCAACTCGGCAGCGATCTGTGCGTTGCTCTGTCCCTTCGCCACGAGCTCACGAACCAGC
>CAYTGC010000786.1:0-2320 GCA_964437195.1 uncultured Myxococcales bacterium
GTGTATTTCTACGCCACCGTTGGTGCGCAGTGGTCTCCGGACATCTCGGTGTGGGTCATCGTCGTCGCGCTGTTCCTCGACAAGACCTTGCGTCCGGCGCTGCATCGGCCTGCCGAGTCATGTCTTGTCGCTGCGCTCTCCCCGACCATTCGTCCGACGCTGCTGCTCGTCCTCGGTGGCATCATGTCGCCGTTTATCAAGGCCGTTGGTGCGCTGCTTTTGTTCATTGCCAAGTCGGCGTCCATCAATCCGTCGCTGCTCACCGGCGTCGCCATCATTTTGGCGGTCCTGGTCACGATGCTGTCGACGCGGTGGGGCTCGATTTATGCTCAGACGCTGCGCGAGACGCTGGAAGAAGGCTCGGTCGAAGCGCTGGGATCGACGGAAGCGGCGGAAAACCTGGTGCCGATGATCGACGGACCTCGGCTGCGAGTGCTGCTCGAGGCGATCGACAGCGGCAGCCCCCGGTCGCGCGAGCTGGCACTCGATTTGTTGCGAACGCAGCGGTCGAACCTTGTCGCCAAAGCAATGCAGACGCGGCTTACCAACAAGCTAGAGCCCGTCCGAATCGCGGCGCTGCGCTGGCTTGCTGACGAACCGGACCAGACGCTCGAGGCGCACCTCAAGCAGCGCTGGATTTTGCCCGATCTTTCCGATACCGAGCGCCAGGCAATCCTCGAGGCGGCCGGGCAGATGGGCGCAGCCCTGATTGGCGACGACACGGCACGCTGGCTGACGGTGCCGAACCTGCCGCTGCGGACGGCAGCGATGGCCGTGCTGCTTCGCTCCGAGGATGTGCGCCATCAAAAAGTCGCCCGACGTGCACTCGAGGCCATGCTCAACAGCCAGAGCAACGAGGAAATCTCGGCGGCTCTGCGGCTTGTCCACGAGCACAAAGTCGGCGAGTTCTTGCCCGCCGTGCTGGCTCGGCTGTCCGACGATGACATCGCGGTCCGACGCGAAGCGCTAAGCTGCTTGCCGGCGTTTGATGACGATCGGGCGCGGAGGCCGCTGTGGGCGGCACTCTCCGAACCGACGATGGCTCACGTTGCGGTTCGTGCGCTGACGAGCTGCGGCGAGAGCATTGTCCCGAACATCATCGCGCAGCTCGATTCACCGGACATTTCGACGGTGGTCCGTCAGCACTTGCTGCGTGCACTGGGCCTGATTGCATCGCAGGCGGGCGTCCAGTGTCTGCTCGACCACGTCCGTCACGCGGACCGCAACGCCCAGCTCGAGGCGCTCAAGTCGCTCAACCGTCTGCGCCGCGTGCTGAACCTGCCGCCGCTCACCGCCGACGTGATCCAGAGCTTCGTCTTGTCCGAGCTGCGCTGGGGTCTGCACATGCAGCGGGCGCGCGAGCTTCTGAAGGACCGCGTGCGGCAAAACGGCCTGCTTTATCGAGAGATCGACGCCCAGATCGACGCCGCCCAGCAGCGCGTGGCGCAGACGCTCGCCCTTTTGTCGCCCAAAGACACGATGGTCCATATCTTCAAGGCGCTGCGTTCGCCCAACTCGCCGCACCGTGATCAAGCGCGTGAGCTTCTGCGGACGCTGTTTAAGCCCGGGCCGATCGTGAATGCCAGTCTCAAGCTGCTCGACGAGACGCAGCCGTGGCAGCCCGAGTTTTTCCACCCTCCGCTGTCGATCACCGCTGGTCAGACCGCCGAAAGTGCGGTCGAGTGGCTCAAGCTGACGGCGGACCCGTGGGTGATTGCTTCCTTAAAGTACGATCCCGACTGTCCGCGCCTGACGTCGACGTTCCCGCCGATTCCCGAGTCGATCGAGCGGCACCTGGATGCTGTGCTCTTTCTAAAGGACGTTGGTCTCTTCGAGACCCTGACCAATGCCCAGCTCGTCGACGTGGCGGCGCTGGCGGAAAAGGTCGATCTGCCCGCCGGTCGGACGCTGTTCGAGCAAGGCGAGCTGCCTGACTACCTGTACTTGATTCGCAAGGGCAAGCTCCGCGTCGCCGTCGCGGGCAATGAAGTAGCGCGCTTTGGGCCGGGCGAGTGTGTCGGCGAGATGGCCGTGCTCGCGAGCACCCGGCGAACCGCGGGCGTGGACACGCTGGAGCCGTGTCAGCTTCTCCGCTGGTCCGAGCGCGACTTCCTCGGGCTGCTCGACGCATTCCCTGAAATTGGTCGCGCGCTGCTCAAGTCGCTGGTGCGTCGTCTCGCCAACACTGGCAAGACCCGCCAAGCCCCGCGCGCCCCGACGATTATCGGCATGGTGTGGGGCAAAGATGGCCCGCAGCCTTCGTCACAAAGCAACGCCGCAGGTCACGCCGATGGCAGCGGTCAAACCCCAGAGGACAAGA
>CAYTGC010000787.1:0-2318 GCA_964437195.1 uncultured Myxococcales bacterium
GGCTACCTGAACCTGTTCACGGGCGCGATGCTGATCCTGGTGCTCGGCGACTCGCTGCCGGTGACGTTCATCGGCTGGGAGGGCGTCGGTCTGGCCAGCTACCTGCTGATTGGCTTCTGGTATCAGGAAGACAAGAATGCGACGGCGGGGCGCAAGGCGTTCATCGTCAACCGCGTCGGTGACTTCGGCTTCCTTCTCGGCATCTGCCTGCTGTTCACCATCGTCGGCACGGTCAAGTACTCGGACTTCGGCAGCATCGCGGGCAAGCTGATGACGCCGTGGTGGATGGGCTGGCCGGCGGGCTATTGGATTGCGATCCTGCTGTTTGTGGGCTGTGCGGGCAAGTCGGCCCAGATTCCGCTGTATGTGTGGCTTCCTGACGCGATGGCGGGCCCCACGCCAGTCTCGGCACTGATTCACGCCGCGACGATGGTTACCGCGGGTGTCTACGTCGTCGCACGCTGCCACACCATCTTCGATACCTTCCCCGAGGCGGCGAAGATGACGGTGGCAGGCGTTGGCGCGCTGACGGCGCTGATGGCAGCGACGATTGGCATCGTCCAGCGCGACTTCAAGAAAGTGCTCGCGTACTCGACCGTGAGCCAGCTTGGCTTCATGTTCGTGGGCGTCGGCACCGGAGCGTACACGGCGGGAATCTTCCACCTGATGACCCACGCCTTCTTTAAGGCCGGTCTGTTCCTCGGTGCGGGCTCGGTGATGCACGCGATGGGCGGCGAAGGCGACATCGTGAAGATGGGCGGCCTTGGCAAGCACATGCCGATCACGCGCTGGACGTTCTTTGTCTACTGCTTGGCCATTGCGGGCATCGTCCCGTTTGCGGGCTTCTTCTCGAAGGACGCAATCCTGGCCAGTGCGTTTGCGACCGAGTTCCGCATGGCTGGCACGATGATCCCGTGGCAGGCGAAGCTCGTAGCGCTGTATCCGAAGCTTCTGTGGGCGATGCTGGCTGTGGCGGCGATGTGCACCGCGTTCTACATGTGGCGGCTGTACTTCGTGGTGTTCACGGGCAAGTTCCGCGGCACCGAAGAGCAAGAGCATCACCTGCATGAGTCGCCGCTGTCGATGACGCTGCCGCTGACGGTGCTGGCGATTGGCTCGGTGCTGGCGGGTCTTATCGGCGTGCCTGCGGTCATGACCCACGGCCTGCCCGAGTCGGCGGAGCACTTCTTCACCTTCTTTACGCAGTGGCTAAGCCCGTCGATGGTTCCGGCCTCGCCGGAGCCGCACGAGCACTGGGTCGAGTGGGCGCTGATGGGCGGTGCGCTGGCGATTTCCGGTGCTGGCATTGGTCTGGCGGCGATGCTGTATCGCGGTGGGATTTCCCAGACGGCAGAGAACATGAAGCAGTCGCTTGGATTCCTGCACAACCTGCTGTGGAACAAGTACTACGTCGACGAGATCTATGACTTTCTGCTGGTCCGTCCGCTGCGTCGGGTGTCAGGCCTTTTGTGGAAGGGCGTCGACAACATCGTGATCGACGGTGGCCTGACCAAGACTGGCCCGTTCTTTGTCGACATCTTTGGTGCGGTGGCGCAGCGCTTCCAGAACGGCGACGTGCAGCGCTACATCATCGCGGTGATGGTCGGAGCGGCGGGCATCCTGTTTGGCTCGACCTACTGGCTGGCGTATCAGGGCATCCAAGGTCAGGTCAAAGTCGAAAAGCGCCAGGTCACGCTGAAGCTCGGCGACGAGCGGATGCGGCCCGGCCAGCTCATCTACGCCATCGACTGGGATGGCGATGGGAAGTTTGACGACACCAATGTCCGCTTCAACAGCGAAATCAAGCACGAGTACGGAAACGCCGGTCAGTACAAGATCGTCGTCGAGGCTCGTGACCCCGTGTGGAACATGGTCAAGCGTTCTGACGACTGGTTCTTCGGCGCAAGCGTTCCGCTGACCGCCAAGGTTGAGTAGGAGAACATCATGGGAATGATCCTACCCATCGTGACGTTCCTGCCGCTCGTTGGTGCGCTGCTGTGTCTGGCGCTCCCGCGGGAGGAGGAACAGCTTCATCGCAGCGTCGGTTTTGGTACCGCGCTGCTGACGTTCTTTGCGTCGCTGCTGCTTCTGTCCGGCCTTGAGCCCGCCAAGATGAACTTCGAGGTGGACTTTGCGTGGGTCGAGTCGCTCGGCATTCGCTTCCACCTGGGAATCGACGGAATTTCGATCTGGCTGGTGATGCTGACGACGTTCCTCATGCCGATTGTCTTTTTGTCGACGTGGTCGGCGATTGGCGACAAGGTTCGTGAGTTCGTCGTCGCGACGCTGATCCTCGAGACCGGCATGCTCGGCGCGTT
>CAYTGC010000788.1:0-2311 GCA_964437195.1 uncultured Myxococcales bacterium
GTCACCAGATCGCGATAGCGCTCGAGCACGGCAATGTCATCGTCTGGGCTGATGTCTGTGGTCGACGTCACGTCGGGATACGGCAGTCGCTGGTCGGTCGCAAAGCCTGGGCCGGTGGGGGTAAACCACAGCTCTGTCTCAGACAGCGCCACAAGGCCCAGCGTGTCTTTTTCGCCCCGCAAAAGCGGCGTCAAGTCGACGCCATCAAGCTGCGCGCGCAGGGATGGCTCGGGCGACTGGCCAAGCAACGCCAAAATCGTCGGGACCAGGTCAATGTCCCTGGTCAAACCAGCGACGCTGTGCGGCGGAAAGCGGTGGATAGGATCGCGCACCACCACCGGCACCCGCATCGACTGATCGCCTTCGAGGTGATCGCCATGGCCCATGCCGCGTCCTGGCTCGTCGTACAGATTTTCCCCGTGGTCCGATAGCAGCACGACGATGGTGTCTTGGTCGCGCCCCATCGCCTTGAGTCCATCGAGAAGCGCCCGCACACCCGCATCAGCCGCCGCGACCGATCCATCATAGAGTGCCTGCACGGCAGCAACATCGGCAGGCGAGGTTACGTCGGTAAGCGGTGGCTTGTAGTACAGGAACGGCCCACGGTAGCTCGTGTCAATAAACCGCCGGTAGTACGGCGCCGGGGCCGCATAAGGAAAGTGTGCGGTCGAAAAGAACACCGTCAGAAAGAACGGCTCGCCCTGGCTGCCCGCGTCGGCGATCGTGCGCAGGGCTCGCGCAGCCAGTAGCTTCGGATCGGCCAGCTCCGAGACACCTTCTAGCTCTGGAAAGACGCGCTGGCCCAGCTCGATGCCAAACGTGCCTAGCCCCGCCCCCGAGATGTACGGCAATAGGTTGCGGTGGACGGTCACGCCACGCTGCAAGACCAGCTCACGCGCATCGAAGGCCGGCACGGTCACCTTTGAGTAGCCGAGGTCGATGCGACTGAAGATCTCACCGCAGAAGTCCGACACCACGGCAGTTTGATAGCCCTGTTGCTTCAGCAGCTGCGGCAGCGCAATGGGGACGGCAGCTCTCTCCTTGTGCGTCGGAAACATCGTCCGAATGCCATGGTGGTACGGGGCCCGTCCGGTGAGGAGCGTCACAAACGAAGGAAACGTGCGGGGAACCGAGACGTGCGACTGGGTAAAGCGAACACTCTCGGCGGCAAACTCGGTCATTGCTGGTGCGACGAGCCTTTTGGGCGCAAACAGGCGGTCGGCGCGAAGGCTATCGACTGCAATCAGCAGCAGCGAGGGACGCCTGGGCTGGCCCGGCTTCTGCGCCGGAGCCACCTTGGGTGGCCACATTCCATATGCCACGGCGACCAGCAGGGCCACAGATGCACCGACGAGCCATGGCTTGTGGTAGTGCCACACATCGGTCACAAAGCGACGCGAGCGCAGCGACAGAAGCGGCGCCAGGAGCAGAAAGAACAGCAGCCCGACGCCGACCATCCACAGCAGCATCCCCCCAGCGCCGTGCGTCAGCCAGACCATCAGCGACTTGCCACGCCCGCCGCGGTCATACAGCGCCTCGGCAAACAGGGCGGGCCGCAAGATGATGGCGCGGCTCAGCAAGAACAAGTGTGTCGTCAGTGCGCACAGGGCACTAAAGAGGATGCGCCGAAGCAGTGGCCATGGGCTTGCGGGCAGGGACAGAGGCGTTTCGAGGCTGCGGGGCCGCCTTCTGCCACTGGGCCAAGCCGCCGAGCGCTCCCACAAAAGGACAATGGCCTGAATGAAGAGGCCGACCACCGCGCCAACGGTCGCGTAGAAGCCAAGGACCCGAGCCTGGTGCGCCACAAGCGTGCGACCGTAGCGGTTCATCACCCGCTCTGCCGTCGCCGCGTCACCGACACCCATGACTCGCAGATCGGCACCGAGCAAAAAGTCGATGCCGAACAGACCGACGTACAGCACAACGACCACGAGAATCCCCAGCGCTGGGGGATAGACACAGCGCCAGGCCGAGATCAGTCGGCTCTCGCGGCTATTGCGTGGGTCTGCTTCGTCGGTCACTTCGAAACTCAGAACTCAGTCGGCCTGCGGCTGGGCCTCTTGCGCCTTCTTCTCGGCTTTGACCTTCAGCGTCTTGCGAACGACTTCCGCGATGTCGAGAACTTGGACCTTCTCTTCGGCCTGCGCATCCTTGACACCGTCTGTGATCATGATGGTGCAGAAGGGACACGCGACAGCGGCGACTTCCGCCCCACTGTTCAGGACTTCCTCGGTGCGGTTGCGGTTGACGCGTGGGCCCTTTTCTTCCTGCCACATCCGACCGCCACCCGCACCGCAGCAGAAGCCGCGCT
>CAYTGC010000789.1:0-2308 GCA_964437195.1 uncultured Myxococcales bacterium
CCACGAATCGTCGTCATGTCGTCGGGATCAAGCTCGTACCCCGGGGGATGCGCGATGGTCAGATCCATTCCCTGGCTGGCCGCTGCAATCGCCGCGCTCGCTGGAACCGCTGTCGGCAGTGGCTTGGGATGATACGCCCACATCAGCACACAGCGGCGACCTTTGGGATCGGAAAGCCGCTCGCGGATCGTCAGTGCATCGGCGAGACCTTGGCAAGGATGGCGACGAACGGACTCCATGTTGATGACGGGCTTTTCACAGTACGAAGCGAAATCTTGCAGGATTCGGTCTTCGCGTTCTTCGTCCCAGGTGCCGCCACGCGGAAACGCGCGCAGGGCGACGGCATCGCCATAACGACCGAGGACACGCGCTGCTTCGGCGATGTGCTCGACGGTGCTTCCATCCATCACGACGCCTTTGCGGGTTTCCCAGGTCCAGCTCGTGCTGCCCGGCTCGAGGACGACGCCGTGGCCTCCGTGGAGGAACATGGCGACCTCGAAGCTGGTTCGGGTACGCAGGCTGGGGTTTAGAAACACCATCGCGAGCACTTTTTGCGCCAGCGCATCTTTGCGTTTTACGTCGCCACGCTTGAGTCGAGCCGCCAGATCGAGCAGCCGCCACAGCTCGCCTTGGGCCAGGTCGGCCATGTCCAAAAAGTCGCGCTTTTTGCGCTGGGTGAGTTGGGCAAGGGCGTGCATTTACAGGACCTCCGCGAGAGCCGAAAGGACAAGCTGCGCCTCTTCCCGCGAAAAGGTCAGAGGTGGCATCAGTCGCAGCACGTTCGGATCCGACGACGTTCCGCTCACGATGTGATGGGCCAGGAGCGCCTCTTGCACTGCCGTCGCTGGCTTGTGAAGCCGCAGCCCAAGCAGCAGGCCTCGTCCTTGCGTCGCCACGACCTTGCTGGGTCCCAGCGCTCGCGCACCTTGCGCCAAGAAGTCACCGACGGAAATCGCATTTTCGATGAGCTTTTCTTCATCGATGACGCGCAGCGTCGCAAGCGCAGCCGCACACGGCACAGGGCCACCGCCGAACGTGCTGCCCAGGTCGCCTTGCTTTACGTGCTGGGCCACCGCGTCGGTGGTGATCACCGCTGAGATTGGCAGTCCCGACGCCAAGCCTTTTGCCAGCGTGATCACATCCGGAGCAACGCCAAACGACTCCGCCGCCGTGAAGGCGCCGCAGCGTCCGACGCCACACTGAACCTCGTCGAAAATTAGCAAGGCGCCGTGTTGGTCACAGGCCTTGCGCGCGGCTTGCAACAGCTCGACGGGAAGATCACGCGCCCCGGTCAGACCTTGAACTGGCTCCAAAATCACGCCTGCGATCGAATCGTTGACCGCTCGCAGCATGGCATCGGGATCGTTCCACGGCACCTTCACGGACAGTGGAATCCCGGCTCGCCTGGCCCCCGCCATGTATTTTTCACCGTCGGTGACCGCGAGAGTGGCCGCCGTTCGGCCGTGCCAGCCGCCGGAAATCGACACAAAGAGCTGCCGCCCCGTCAGCTTGCGAGCGAGGTGGAGCGCATTTTCATTCGCTTCCGCACCCGAGTTGACCAAGAACACTTTGCGCAGCGCTTTGGGGCAGTGGGCGACGAGCGCCTCGGCGAGCCTCTCACGACCGTGATGCGGCAGTGCGGTGGAGTAAAACAGCAAATCGGCAGCTTGCTGGGCAATCGCCGCCACCACTTTGGGATGACAGTGTCCCGTCGAAGCGACCGCGTGGCCACCGTACGCGTCAAGCCAGCGCTGGCCCGACTCGTCGATAAGCCACGAGCCTTGACCGCGAACCGGACGAATTGGCAGCTGCGCATAGACCGGCAGCAGCGCCGACGAAGAAGAGGAAGAATCTAGCATGGGAAAGCCCCGACCATTTGTAGACCAGAAGCCTCGGGAAGTCCGAGCGCCAGGTTCATCGCCTGCACCGCTTGTCCAGCGGCGCCTTTTAGCAAGTTGTCGATGGCCATCGTGACCTGAACTTCGCGCCCGTCGTCGCTCTGACAGGCGTGACAGAGCGCGTAGCAGCCACCGATGGCATGGGTCAGCTCGGGCGATTTTTTCAGCACCCGGACGAGCGGGCGGCCTGCATACGCCTTCGCGAACGCGGCTGCCGCCGCATCTTGAACAAGTGGTTTGTCGACGCGCAAATGCAGCGTCAGGTAGATCCCGCGCACCATCGGACCCGAGTGAGTGATGAGCCGCGCCGTGGCATGACTGTGTCCCGTCCAGCCGCGCAGGCTGTGCAGAATCTCGGCTTCGTGTCGGTGAGAAAAAGCCGAATACGCGAACAAGTTGTGGGCGCGGGC
>CAYTGC010000790.1:0-2307 GCA_964437195.1 uncultured Myxococcales bacterium
TTCTGCGTCCGGGCCCAACAGCTCGGGACGGACTGGGGTCTAGACCTCGCGGTTTTCTGAAAGCACAGTAACATTGTCCGCTGCTGCATCGGCTGGAGAAGACAGCGTGTGATGTGCGCATGATCTGCCTCTGCAAAAGCACGCCACAGCATGGTCCAACGGATCATCCAGCTTCAACACGGCCTGAAGTCTGGTTTGCCTGAATCTGTTGCAATGAAGGGACATCAGCCGGTACGAAACCGTGACCAGGAATCGTCGCTGCTGCTGTCTCCCAGTCCGGCACGTTCCTGGCGATCAGTCCCGGAGTTGGGGGGACTGACTCGGCTGGAAGCGACAGAAATGAGTCATTTGAAAAGACTCATATTCGCGTGGATCAGGAATAGTACGCTGCTGGCGAAAGTGCTGAGGTTACTGACTGCACTGAAGGTTCTTGCAGTGCATCGCGTTCGTGTCCTCTGCACAGCGCTGGGTAACGGCGCTTGACGCTTCGCCACGCGAGGGAGCGGTCTGGGTGAAGGACTTCCCAAAGGCGTTCACCATCGTACAGGTCCACGGCATCACGGGCGGCGGGGCGATGATGGTGGTTGGCGGTGCAGCCTCTAGGCTGTAGACGCGCTGCTGGAGCTGCATCACGGCACGCTCGAGTTCAAAGACTCGGCGCTGCAGCTCGGCGTTCGAGTACGCGCGATAGTCCGCGCCAGCATAGATGCGGTACGGCGAATCAGAGATTCTGACCGGTGGCGGCGGTGGCGCCTGCATGACCGGTGGCGGCGGCATGGCGACAGCCGGTCGGCACAGAATCCCCTTCAGTCGGCGGGTCTCGT
Source organism: uncultured Myxococcales bacterium (assembly GCA_964437195.1). GTDB lineage: Bacteria > Myxococcota_A > Polyangia > Palsa-1104 > JAEUJZ01 > JAEUKA01. The sequence goes on from CAYTGC010000790.1 coordinate 825, forward strand.
TCGGACGGACTTTGCAGCGGTAGCCGGCACCATCCATCGATCCGCCGCCCACATACACGATGTCCCACTGGCCAATTGCAGCGCAGAGCGAGTCGCGGTACCGCATCGCCTCCTCGTAGGAAACGACCACGGTACCTGCGGGACAGACATCGCCGGGATACTGTCGGACATCGGTCAGCTGCGCGCGCGCGTCCGGGGTCTGTGCCATCACGCAGACGGCCAGCGTCAGACCGACCGCTGCCGACTTTGCCGAAGGATTCGTTCGTGTACGGGCTTCGCTACGTTGGGTCATCTGCTACTCCGTTCCATCGGGTGCCTAGAGACTGCCTCATTGCGCCAGATAATGGTGGGTGGCAGCGGTGTTCCCAGTCAATCATTTCTTTGGCACGGAGTGTTGGGGTGACCGTTGCGGAGCATCGCGTAGTCGATGCACCTCTCGGCGCGGTTCAGTCGATCAGCTTGACCCGCTTGCGCGAACGTGCGGGATCTGCGGGGATCTCAGCGCTGGTGGTCTTCTTGCCACGCTTCTTGCTTGGGGCTGCGGGCTCTGGCGTTGGGGGTGACATCGACTCCATCGTCTCGCTTAGCTTCACGTCTTGACTCTGGTCGATGGCAATGGTCCGCTCTTTGAAACCATCGAGCCGCAACAGCAGATCCAGCTTGCCCGAGGCCGCCGACTGTTCGTGCGTCCAAGGGGTTTGTCCGAGCACGACCTGATCGCTCTTGCGGATGATCTTTGCTCCGGGCGGATTGCTATCGAGTTGCCAGCGAACTTTTGCGGCGGGCTGAGCAACGACCACGGGCGGCGGTTTGCGCAAACTTCCCACGAGCAAAAAGGCGAGTGTCCCAAAAAGGAGCAGCGCCCCAGCGCCCAGTCCTGCCAGTCGCTGGCGAGGAGTCGTGTGCTGAGTCAGCCATGGCGAGCGATCCGTGATTCGGAGCACCAAGTGTGCAAGGGCCGACCGCCGACGCGATGATGCCTCGGCAGCACTACGGCTCAACGTGGACTGATGCTCTCCGTCCAAATCAATCGGGGCATTTTCCGTCGAAGATGCGAGAGAAACGGTCTTCAACTTGGTACTGGGTCGGGCGGTTGCCGGGACTACCGCCGCTGCCATCTCGATGAGAATCTCCTCGAGCTTCTTGGCCGTCGGTCGCTTCTCTGGCTGCTTTGCCAGCATGCGGTGAACCAGCGACGCGACAGGACGGGAGATGTGAGGGGCGAGGCTCAGCAGTGGCTTTGGCTCTTCGTACATGTGCGCACCCATCAGTGCGCCCTCGGAGCTGCCATCGAAAGGAAGCCGCCCACAGAGCAGCTGGTACATCATCACGCCGAGTGAGTAGACATCTGCCTGGCCGTTGACTGTCTTTGTGTCGCGACACTGCTCTGGAGACATGTAGGCAGGCGTGCCAATCGACAGGCCCGTGCGCGTCTGCGGCTGATCGTCCCGAGAGCTTTTCGCGCCCAGCTTGGCGATGCCAA
>CAYTGC010000791.1:0-2288 GCA_964437195.1 uncultured Myxococcales bacterium
CAACTGCCCAACCAACTGCCCAACCAACTGGCCGATCCGTCGCTTGACCCGTCGCTCGATCGAGGTCTACGATGAGAGATAGACAAGAGGTAGTGTCTCCCTACGAGGGGTAGTCCAGCATGTCTGAACCTGAGCGTTCACGTTTGACGATCGCAGGTCTTCGGGAGCTTGCCGAGGGAGGTCAGGCAGAGCAAGCGATTGCCGAGTGCCGGGAGCGACTCTCAACCGACGATCAATCGATCGAGCTGTGGAGTCTGCTCGCAGAGCTAGAGACTCGCGCAGAACACAAGGCAGCTGCCGTCGCCGCACACAGAAAAGAAGCAGAATTGATGCTTCATATTGGCGACCAGCACCAAGCACTGGCCGTGTACAAGACCATCTTACAGCTTGCTCCGCAAGACCCAGATGCACTGCTTGCGCAAGCGCAGATCTATCGGACATTGGGGCAGTTCAATCGCGCCGCGCTCGCCTTCGAACTGGCGGGACAAGCGCTCGCTGCAAGAGGAAAGACGGTCGAGTCACTGGCCGCAATCCAGCAGCTCGTGGACATGTCCCAGGAGAATGTCGGTCGCCGGGTTAGGCTTGCAGAGCAGTACGCCAAAGCCGGTTGCATGGATGAGTCGATTCGTGAGTTCCGGATTGCAGCCACCGCGCTTCGGTCTGCCAATCGGATAGAAGAGTACGGCCAGGTCGTGGAACGGCTCTGCGCACTGGAATCCCACCGAATCGAGTCTGCCGAGAGCTCCGGTCGAACCGATCATGATGACAACAGCGACGAAGAAAAAGCGTTACAGCCAACCAAAGAGAGCCAGCGGACCCCAACGCAGAATTCTCGACCAGAGCTTGACTCTCATCCGCAGGACGATGCGGCCATCAAGATCGCCGAAGCAGAGTCTTTTCTCCACCTGGGGCTGGTTGACAAGGCCATCTCTCATCTGGAAGAAGCGCTGACCCAGAATCCGTACCTCAAGCACCTGCGCAAGGCACTGGTCCGTCTGTACGTCGGACAACGGAACTATGGCGCTGCGGTCACACAGCTATGGGAGCTGCGCAAGCAGAGCGCGAACGGACAAGAAGAGATTGGGTATCTGCGTTTCATCGTTCGACTCGATCCAGATGAAGCCGCAGCCAGGGAACAGCTTGCCAACCTGAGCGCGCTGAGTCAGGCCGAGACTCCGAACACGCCAGAGGATCAGATCTCGGTTGCATCCATGGAGGCGGAGCTGCGCACGGAGCTCTTTGAGCATCGTCCCGCGACCGACCTCGTGGTGACAAGCGTGACAAGGATTCCGGTTGTGCCCCTGCGACCAATCCAGATCCCTGAAGTGGGTGTGCAAAAAAACCTGCGCAGCACCCTTGAGATCTCGCCAGATGACATCGAACAGGAAATCAGCCTTCAGCCACGCGAAGTGGAGGCAGCTCGCCCCAGCGCCCAGAGACCGCTGCCGCCCCGAATTCCTACTGCCGCCGCGCTTCCTGTCTATCAGGAAGGCTTGACTTTGTACTCTCAAGGTCGCTTTGCAGAAGCAGTCGATACCCTGCGAAAAGTGCCACCTGATCCCGTTCTCGGAGCACGCGCAGCACTCTTGCTCGGCAGAGCGCTTTTCGAGAACGGCTCTGCCAAGGAAGCCATTGAGACGCTGTTCCAGGGGGTGAGCCTACCGAATGTCAGTGAGGAAGATCTAAGCGAACTGATGTATGTACTCGCCGAGTTTCATGCGAAAATGGGAGACTTCCGTGAAGCGATTCTGTGCTACGAGCTGTCTATGGGGCCTCGTGGACAGTTCCGCGATGCGGCGACCAAAGTCTCGTCACTAAGGTCCCGACTGCCGTAGTCCTTGCGCTCCTCGCAACGCGTCCTATATTAGGAATAGTAGATGATTCATATCAACAATTGCGAGGTTGCGCGTCGTGCCAAGCGGTAACCCGAGCCTGATTTCGCACCAACAGTTTGATGGCTTTGAGTTAATTCGACCACTGGGCACAGGAGGCATGGCGACAGTTCATCTGGCGCGTGATACATCACTCGATCGTCTGGTTGCGATAAAGTTCATCTCAACGAGCTTTGCTGATCCGCTGGCGCGCGAGCGGTTGCGACGTGAGGCCAAAGCGATTGCGCGTCTCCAACATCCCAATGTGGTTGCGATTTATCGCGTCGGCGATATCGATGATCAACCCTACATCGCCTACGAGTACATTGAAGGTCGCCAGCTGGACGAGTTCCCTCGGCCCGTCGATTGGATGCGCGCGCTACGGATTGGCCTGGGAATCAGTCGCGGTCTCGCTGC
>CAYTGC010000792.1:0-2270 GCA_964437195.1 uncultured Myxococcales bacterium
TTCATCCAGCAGTTTAAGGCGACGTCGGACGTGGTCATCGACAGCTGGTTTATCTGCGACAATGACCGCAACATCGTCGACTACAACCGGGCGTTTTTTTCGATGTTTCCCCGTCCGGAAGCGCGGCAGCTCAAGGTCAAAAAGTGCCTCGACGTGATGCGTCTGACCATCTGCCAAGATCGCTGCATCGCGCAGCAGTGCTGGCGGGAAGGTCGGCAGGTGCGGCTCGATGAGATCGACGGCAAGCCCATCGGTCAGCCTGACGACGCGCCGCCGCGTCGGTATGTGCTGTCGGCGATTCCAATCCTCGACGAAAACAACAAGCCCGTCGGGGCCTTGGAAATTCAGCGTGACGTGACCGACGAAGCGCTGGTCCAAGACAAGTACAAGAAGATGCTCGAGAACGAAGCGCGCGAGCGCGAGCGCCTGGCGACGCAGATTCGCTCGCGAACGCGAGAGCTGTACGAGGCCAACCAGCTTCTGCTCAAAGCACAGGCCGAGCTTGTGCAGCAAAAGAAAGGCCTCGCGTTTTAGTCGATAGGTCGCCAGCGTGGGGGACGAGGCGCAACCGGCGATCATCGGCGGACTCGGGCTCGGCGACGAGGGCAAAGGCTCCATCGTCGACGCCTGGGTCTGCGAGCAGCAGCGACCGTCGCTGATCATTCGCTACAATGGTGGTCCGCAAGCAGCGCACCATGTGGTTCTGTCCGACGGGCGTTGGCACTGTTTTGCACAGCTGGGCTCGGGCATGCTGCGGCCACAGACGGAAACGCTGCTGTCACCCTACATGCTCGTCGAACCGATGGCGCTGCTCAATGAAGCGGCCCACCTGGAAGCGCTGGGCGTCCATTCGCCGCTTTTGCGCACATCGATCTCGGTTCGCTGCGTGGTGGTGACACCGTTTCACAAGCTGCTGGGACGGCTGCGCGAGATCCTGCGCGGTCACACGCGCCATGGGAGCTGCGGGCTTGGCGTCGGACAAGCGTGGCTTGACAGTCAAAACAAGAGCCTTCCCGCTTTGCGGCTTCAGGATCTGCAAAATCCCGACACGCTGGCGTCGAAGCTTCGCTTCCTGCAGCTGGTAAAAGTCGATCAGGCCGAGCAAGTCCTCGACAGCGTGCCCCACTCGGACGACCGGCAAAAGGCAGAACGGCTGCTTGTGGAAATGCGGCTGCGCGACTGGCCGCAGCGACTATGCGAACACTATGCGCGCTTTGCCAAATCGGGAGTCCAGCTTGCCAGTGACGAAAAGCTGGAACGGCTCCTCGCGGAGCGGCAACTCTGTCGGATTTTCGAAGGTGCGCAAGGAGTCCTTCTCGACGCAGAGCATGGTTTTTTTCCGTTTGTGACGCCGAGTCGAACCAGCATGGTGAACGCCGATCAGCTGCTTGCCGGACAACTGGCGACGAAGATTGGCATTCTGCGTGCCTATGCAACACGACACGGCCCGGGGCCACTTGTCAGTGAAAATGCCCCACTTTCCGAGCAGCTCGTCGAACCGCACAACACGACAAACCCGTGGCAAGGCCCAATGCGCGTCGGCTGGTTCGACGCTGTTGCCACGCGTTATGCGCTACAAATTGTCGGACGAAAGACCCGGATCGCCCTGACCTGTCTCGATCGATTGGTCGGTTTGCCGACGCTGCGGATCTGCGATCGCTACCTTTACACTGGGCCGCAAGCTCCCGATCTGCACGAGTACTTCGTCTTCGATCACAGTGGAGCCATCCGTGATCTGAGGCGGGCAGAGCAACCGACGATTTCCCGGCAGCAGCGGCTAACAGACCTGCTCTCAACCTGCCAACCAATCGAGAGAGACCTGACACCGATCCCGCGGCTCCGACGAGACGACGGAACGCTCAGCGCTGAAGCGATGGCTTTTGTGGACGAACTCTTGGCGGCCATCGCGCTGGACAGATCTGCGCTTGTGTGTATTTCCGTCGGGCCGACCGCCCAGGACAAGCAGTGGTTTGGCTAAGAGTGTGCTGCCTAGTCCCGCGAATCCGCCGTGTGCAGGATGCGTTGTGCGGCTTTCCAACCGCTCATCATCGCACCGGCGATGCCATGGCCAGCCCGCGTCGACGCACCGCATAGAAGCAGCCCGGCAATCGGCGTTCGATAGCCGGGACGCTTGTCGAGAAACTGATCGGGAGTGGCCGCCAAACCATAGCCCGATCCGTCGCTGGCCCGCGTGAATCGACTGTGGCTCATCGGTGTCGCTGACTCGCGATAGCAGATCCGCGCTGCCGTCCCCGGAAACAGCTTGTCGA
>CAYTGC010000793.1:0-2268 GCA_964437195.1 uncultured Myxococcales bacterium
GTGCTGGCGCCGTCCACGCGATGCCTCCAAGACCCAGAAGCAACGCACTCCAAGTGGTCCGATATCGGCGAGAGAATAGCATCGGAATTGCCCCCCTTTTCCGTTGTCACACGTGCAGTGTGTACGCTCTTGCGTTTTGCCAGGATCCTGGCGCCCCCGTACTGCCGATCTTACGCGAGAGGGGCTCCGGCATACCAGTACCGAAACGGAGCGACTCGGAGCGACCCCGCGCAATCGCTCAGCGGTCGCCGTACGTCCACTCCAGACGAGTATTCGCCACGCCTGGCTCGACAACGGACTGGCACAACCATTGCTGACGGAAGAAGGTCGGCAACTTCGCTGACTTACGACTAGCCCAACTGGCGACCCCAAACTCCGCCTACGTCGAGGCGCGGCGTACCGGTGATACCTGTCTGCTGTTTGCCCAGCCGTGGACGGAGGCCGGGAAAAGGCAGAGTGCGAATCCCAACGATCCTCATCATCGAAGCCTTCGCGGCAACCAATACCAGCAGGTCGTGACGGACGTAAACCGAGCAAACCTGACGCAGGTTGCTCCGATCAAGTTGAACTAGGCGCCGCATCGAGCGAGACGAATTCCGCACCCGCTCCCTGCCTCAGTTGCTCACCGCTGTGCCTTTTTTGAAGCGCTGCTCTGCACCGCCCGGCGTGTAGAGCTGGATCGCCCGCAGAGGCTCCACCTTGGTGTCGACAATCAGCGAATGCGGAACCCCTGGCGGAATGTAGATCGCCATGCCAGCCCGCACACGCTGCTCACGTCCATCTAGCTTCATCAGTCCCTGCCCCTCCAAGATGTACAGCCACTCGGTCGCATCATCGTGGCGGTGTTCGGGAACCGTCGCACCGGCCTGCATGACCAGCTCCGTCATCGCACCCGCCGACAAGCCCGGCACCGTCGAACCATCGAGCAGGATGCGCGCTCCGGCCTTCCCATCCGCGATCACGTAGACCGGTTGTCTGTCCCGCTCGATCACTGCCCCCCGTGGCGGACGTGCCGACGGGGTCGTCGATCCCTGGCCGACACCGTCGCGAGCACTGAAGATTCCGACCCCGAAGATCAGCAGCACACACAGACGCAAGCCGATGCACCGTGACAGGAGTCGGCGGCATGGGCGCCTCCGCGCAAGCTTCGTCTCGACAGTGCCCGCGCCGCGCACGCTGTCCGCTCCAGAAAAGCAGTTTGTAGGCATGGGGACTCATAGCATGCGCGCAGCCCGAAACAGTCCACTCATCGCGCACGCCGTCGCAGGATCCGAGGACCCCTAGTCTTCTATCGCCGAGCGCACGTCATGTGGTTTCTTCGAACGCGGCTTTTTGATCGCAGGAAAGGTAGGTTTCTTGGCGCGAACGGGACTTGCGGATGCGGCTGGCGAAGGCTTGCTCGTTGCGCGTGGAGCGGTTGCCGTGTCCGCCTTTGGCGAAGAAGTCTCAGGAGTGGTGTTCCCCCCGGCTGGATCCGCTGTGGTGATTCCAGGTGCTGCCGTGGGCGCGCCTGTCGTTGGTGGGACTTTGATGGGCGCCACAATCGGCGAGGCGGACAAGGGAGTCGGATCGACTTTCGCAACATTCGGTCGACGAAGCGAAAGGGAGAGCCCGATGACAAGCGCAAGGCCCGCGACAATCCCCAGGGTGGCAAACAAAAAGCCACTCCGCTTGTGCAAAGGAATCTGCCCAGCGGCGCGACTCAGCGTCGAAGTCCTATGCGGTTCCTCGTGAAGATTGGGAACGCCGAGTGCCTGTTCTTTCGACGGACGGACGACCGGCAAGCTCTGGCTGGGTCGGCTGCGTGCCCGCGGATACTTCTCTCCCAGCGCTTCCAGCTGCTCCACGATCTCGACCATCGTGGGCCGCTTGGTGCGATCCTTTTCGAGCAAGCGCGTCACCAGTTGCTGAAGCTCCGGCGGACTGCTGGGAGCCTGTTCGGCAAGGAGCGGCGGCGGCTCGCTCATGTGCTTTACGATCAACTCTCCCAGTCCGTCTCCCGTAAACGGAGGCTTCCCGGTTAGCATCTCGTACACAATGATGCCCACCGCATAAACGTCCGTCTTGGCATCGACCTTTCCAGATCCTTGGGCTTGTTCGGGAGACATGTAGTAGGGAGTCCCGAGCATGGTATTGGTCTGGGTTCGCAGACTCGCATGCTCTTGTTCCCGCGCCAGCTTGGCAATGCCAAAGTCGAGGATCTTGGTCCGCTCCCCCGTCGGCATCTGCCGGTCCGGCACCACCATGATGTTGTCCGGTTTGAGGTCT
>CAYTGC010000794.1:0-2267 GCA_964437195.1 uncultured Myxococcales bacterium
AGGGTGCTCGTACTCCGTTCGGTCGTGGTGTGAAAGGCTCGCTCAAGGACACGCGGCCCGATGATCTGGGAATTCATGTACTTCGTGGCGCGCTGTCGCGCTCGGGCGTCGCCCCGGCAGAGATCGAGGACGTGGTCCTTGGCTGCGCATTCCCCGAAGCCGAACAGGGCATGAACATGGCCCGCTTGGTGTCTGTCGGCGCTGGACTTCCGGTTGAGGTCCCGGCCATGACGATCAACCGTTTCTGCTCGTCGGGCGTGCAGGCCGCGGCGATTGTGGCCGATAGAATTGCCGTCGGTCAGATCGATTTTGGCATCGCGGGTGGGGTCGAGTCGATGTCGATGATTCCGATGACCGGGGCTAAAGTGTCGCTAAACCCTCGGCTCGTCGAAGAACAGTCGGCCCTTTTCACGCCGATGGGTGTCACTGCTGAAAACGTCGCTCGGCGGTTCCAGATTGGCCGCAGTGAGCAAGACGTGTTTGCCTACCAAAGTCACCAGAAGGCCGTTGCTGCTCAGTCGGCGGGCTTTTTCGACGGCGAGATCCTTCCGATCGAGACCTCGGTCTTCGATGAGAGCGGTAAAGCGCGCAGCGTGAAGATCGACCGTGACGAACTTCCTCGGGCTGATACTGATGCCGCCAAGCTCGGGGGTCTGCGTCCCGCGTTCGATCCCACTGGCTCGGTCACACCGGGCAACAGTTCGCCACTGACCGACGGAGCCGCAGCGGTTGTGATGGCGGCCAAGGACAAGCTTTCTGGTCGCCCGTTCCTCGGATATTTCCGCGGTTTTGCCGTCGCTGGCGTGCCTCCCGAGATCATGGGTATCGGTCCGGTTCCCGCCGTCCGTAAGCTGCTCGCAAAGACCGGACTCACCGTCGCAGACATCGACATTTGGGAGCTGAACGAGGCGTTCGCCAGCCAGGCCATTTACTGTGCCCGCGAGCTGGGTGTTCCGAGTGAGAAGCTCAACGTGAATGGTGGTGCAATTGCGATCGGCCACCCACTCGGGGCGACGGGCGCGCGCATGACGCTGACTGCACTGCGCGAGCTCACTCGTCGCGGCGGACGCTACGGCATCATCTCGATGTGCATCGGTGGCGGCATGGGCGCTGCCGCGCTGGTCGAGCGGGCGTAGTCACCAGACTTCCGGTCCGGCTGCAGCTTGGTTCCCTGACCGTCGTCGCGCCGCAACTTGGAGATCAGTCGTTGACGAGGACGTGGCGCTTGCGGACGAGTGAATCGCCCGCGCGGCCCGCCCACTCGAACTGTGCCCCTTGGTCACTGCGGAACGTCCGCTCGATGCGCCACGCCGCACCAGGGCAGAGCCGTTTTTTCAGCAACAGCGTGCAGCTAGCAGCCCCAGCATGGTGATTGAACGCTGGTGTTCCGTCAGGGTCCACGTAGTCGGTGCGCACCATGTCGTCGGCGCTACACGACAACTGGACCTCGATTCCGGTGCGCGGTCCCTCGGCGGATAGCACATAGCTGCCGGTCCGATATTCGGCGCGAGTCATCGGCAGATCGGTCCATTCCTTGAATGCGACTTCGGGGCCGTCCATACCATCGGGATAGACCGAAAGCAGAGTGACCGGCAGCACCACAGGACCACGTCTAAGCCGCGCTGTCAGTGACTCGAACACGGCTTTGGGCTTTTCGTTGAGCCGCTCATCTTCGCGGTCGAACGCGTTGCAGCGAGCCCATGCCCAGCCGTAGGCGTGTTTTTTGCCCCACCAGTGGCTCTGTCCGCTCGGAGTGCCGGAAAGCTCGTAGCGCTGTCCGTCGACCTCGATGGAACCGGAGACGTAGATGCTGTGGTTTGGCGAAAGCAGGATCGTCTCGACGATGCCCATCGGGTTTGCGTACAGCGCCTGGGGCAGCAGCATGTGCGGCTTGCCAAGACCGTCCCAGTGCAGGTCCCAGCGCATCGTGTGTCCGTCCCCGCTGAGCGAACCGCTGGCGTGGCTGTGACCGAGTTCCGATCCGCCAATTCTGACGACAAACGGACGGTGCTGGCTGTGAAGCTGCGCTATGTCGAATCGGCGATGGACACCAAAGTTGCGTGTCGGATCTTTGCCGTCAGACCGACAGAACCAAAGCTCGGCGTACGGTGGTCCGTGGCCGACGTCCGGCGACTCAAGGGTGTAACGAATCCAGAAGCCGGTCTTGCTCTCTCGGTGGGAGAGCGTCAAGAACCAGACTTCGTAGTGACCTGACTGGCCGCGCCAGGCCATGCGATTGCAGTCCTGTGCGACGAGCGTTTGCAGCG
>CAYTGC010000795.1:0-2267 GCA_964437195.1 uncultured Myxococcales bacterium
AGCTCGTCGATGAACTACTCGCTTCAGGAGTACGCCAACGACATCGTCTACAGCCTGATGGAGCTTTGCGACGCCGCAGGCATTGCCCATCCGACGATTGTGTCAGAATCAGGCCGCGCCATCGTTGCGCATCACGCCGCGCTGGTCGTCGATGTCCTGGGCGTCAGTGAGTTTGCGGTCGGCAAGGTCCCCGAGGCACTGCCGGACAACTCGGCGCAGGTGGTTCGCCACCTGTTCGATTCCTATCGCGATGTGACCCGGAAGAACTTCCTTGAGATTTATCACGACGCGATTGAGTACAAAGACGAGTGCCTGACGCTGTTTGCGCTCGGCCACTTGTCGCTCGGCGACCGCGTGATCGCCGAAGACATCTTCTGGGCGCTGTGTCAGAAAGTGCTGCGGATCATCCGCGACATGCCGCACGTTCCAGAGGATCTGGATGGCCTTGAGCACGCTCTGTCGGACACGTACTTCTGCAACTTCTCGATGTTCCAGTCGCTGCCGGACTCGTGGGCGGTCGATCAGCTGTTCCCCATCATGCCGATCCATCGCCACAACGAAGAGCCGACCCGCCGCGGCGTGCTCGCTGACATCACCTGCGATTCGGACGGCAAGATCGATCAGTTTATCGATCCGCGCGAAGTCAAAAACGTGCTCGAGCTGCACCCACTGACCGAAGGCGACTACTACATCGGCATGTTCATGGTCGGTGCGTACCAGGAAATCCTCGGCGACCTGCACAACCTGTTTGGCGACACCAACACGGTGCACGTCTCTTGCGCATCGGGCGGCGGCTACCACATCGAGCATGTGATCACGGGTGACGCAGTGACCGACGTGCTCAAGTACGTTGGCTACTCTCGGGACGAGCTGACGGCGCGGCTGCGACGATCGGTAGAGACGGCCCTGCGCAACCGCCGGATGACGCTAGAGGAAAGCCGCAACCTGCTCCGCATCTACGAGTCCGGTCTGTCCGGCTACACCTACTTAGAGCGCGACTAGCCAGTCCCTACACCGGCAGCGCAGCCTGGGTGGGGCGACGATACACAAGCCACAGAAACGCCCCCACCTGCACTGTCGTCACAGCCACCAGCGGAAACTGAAACGCCGGAGCCACCATCGGAACAAGCGCCAGCACACTGGCAAAGCGCACAAGCTCGGCCATCCGTGCCCAAGGCTTTCCCTCGGCGAGCGCACCAATGGTCAGCAGCCCAAACGTAAGCTCGGCGATGTAAAGAAGATGCTGCTGCATGGAGAGCTTGTGTGAGACGTAGAGGAGGTACGTCCCGCCGATCAGCGCCGAAGCGAAGCTTATGACGGTGTAGATGCTGACCGTGAGCGGCGGCGAGACGCGATACTTGTGCTGCTCTGCGTGGGTGATCTCCGGCACCTTCACGACTCCGCCCAGATCATCGGGTCGCCACTCGGGCGGCGCAAACCAGACCCAGATCTTGTCGCGCAGCCGCCGGGTCCGCCGACTCATGTCCCAAAGGCGGGCCAGTTCCTCGAAGTTTGCCCACAGCGGGTTGAAGCTGGCGAGCGGCTTGACGGTTCCGTAGACCGGCTCTGCATCCTCTTCCACAAAGGTGCCCAGCAGTCTGTCCCAGATGATCAGGATGCCGGCGTGGTTTTTGTCGATGTAGCGCGGATTGATTCCGTGATGCACGCGGTGATGGGAAGGCGTGTTGAGCACCCACTCCAGGACTCCCAGCTTGCCGACCGCGCGGGTGTGAATCCAGAACTGGTACAGGGTATTGAACGTCCGCACGATGACGAACATCAGGAACGGGAAACCCAGAATCGCCAGTGGCAGGTAGAAGATCCAGCTCGTGGCGGACGTAAACCAGCTCTGCCGCAGCGCCACCGACAAGTTGTATTCCTCGCTCTGGTGATGCACCGCGTGCGTCGCCCACAGGAAGTTCACCCGATGGGACGCCCAGTGATACAGGTAGTAGAGAAAGTCATCGAGAAAGAACATCAGCACCCAGGCCCAGGTGGCCGAGGTGGGAATCTGAAACAGCCCAAAGCGCTGCTGCACCACCTGGTAGATCACCAGTCCGAAGCCGCCGACCAGTGGGAGCAGGATCTGCTGACCAACCCCGCAGCTTAGACACGACAGCGTATCGGCCAGGTTGTAGTAGCCACGACGCTTGCGCAGATCCCAAGCCAGCTCGATGAGGATGGTCAGGATAAAGACCGGAATCGCAGCGATGATGTAGATCGCGTCCATGGGCGCACCTCCGCTCTTCTTGAGGATAGCGTCAGGC
>CAYTGC010000796.1:0-2265 GCA_964437195.1 uncultured Myxococcales bacterium
TTTGCGAGGTGCAGCGGGCAAGTCAACCGAAGAACCTTGCCGTCGATTCCACGAGTGAGGCGGCCCTCCTGCGAGCGAGGTTTGGGTACGGTCCCGACATGCGCTGGCGTCGCCTGAGGCTCAGTCGATGGACGGGGTTATGCTCACAGCACCGACACAACACGCTGGCCGAGCGCTTCTTCTGCTGAAGTGAAAACAATCGATATCCATCATCAGCATCCATCATCAAAATGGCCGACTGGTCAGTTCATTACGATTCATCCAGCGCTTGCTGGCCGGGTGGCAAGCGTTTTATGCAGATTAACAACGGTGCTCTTAACATTTTTTATGCAGACAATCCGCGCAGCGGACTCATCATTAGTGTTGAATTGCAGGTGTAACACCTTCAAATGCCTGTGGTAATAAGCCCAGCAGCTGACCATCACGGAGTATGTTGTTATGTTCAGTCCGCTACGAGTTGCTCCGCCTTTCCAACTCGGGCTGCTCGGCCCGCAAAACGGCGACCGGTTGCCCAGACGGCGCAGGCGGCCCCATGTCTCGGCCTAAGTCCCCCCCGCGGGTCACCGGTCCTTATTCAGAACGCAACGGGACGCGCTTCCGAATCCGCATCATCCGCGGTGAGCTGGAGCGCAACGTCTACTTCCGCACCTTCGAGGAAGCGATGGCCGGGAAGATCGACGCCGAGGCCCGGATCGACGATGAGCCTCTGGACTACCGAGTCTGCACGATCATCGATCGATTTCTGGCGGATCAGCTTCGATACGGCCGATGCAAACCGACCACTGCGGAGTACGAGCGTGATCGACTGTACTTTGCATTTCAGGACTGCCTGAATGCGTCGATCAAGACCATGACCCCGAGGTTTGCAGAGCAGATGTACGAGCAGCTCGTGAACCGACCGTCGAAGAAGTCTGGTCGGCCCCTGTCCGCATCGACACATCACTTCTACCTGCACCTGGCCAAGAAGCTGTTCGCCTGGGCAGAGGCGAAGCGCTACGTCATCGAGAGTCCCTTTAAGCACGTTCGTCCCCAAGGTCGAAAAAACGCAGGCAAGCCACAGTTACGTGTCGATGAAGCCAACCGCTTCATCAACGTTGCCTTCAAGCTCTACGATGAATGCGACGATGTGCTCGCGCTGGCGGCGGTCGTCGCATTGCTCATGGGGCTCCGTGCCAGCGAGGTTCTGAATCGGTCCGCTCGCGACGTGGACTGTGGCGGCTCCCTGCTCTGGGTTGAAGCAGGGAAGACCGCAAATGCGCGGCGGCAGCTACGGATTCCGAAAGTGCTGCAATCCCGCATGATCAAGCTATCTGCCGGAAAAGAGCCCGACGCTCCGCTCCTTGGCTTGAATCGCAAGGGCGAGCCTCGCCATCCCCGAGTGCTGTGGCAAGCGGTCGGACGCATCTGCCAACAAGCCGGTGTCCCGCGCGTCTGCACCCATAGCCTGCGCGGACTGTGGGCCACTTTGGGCGTCGAGTCTGGGGCGGTCACCGAGCTGGTTGCTGCCAGTCTGGGCCACGGCTCCTTCGAGATGACAGCCAGACACTATGCCCGACCCGAAGCGATCAGCGCTGCTCGGACCGCTCGCGTCTTGGAACTGCTGAACCTCGACGGTGCAGACGCGGCAGCCAGTGAGGATCTGACGGATGCCGAAGCCGAGAAGGTACTCGCGCAGCTCCCGTCAGCAACGCTTGCCCGCCTTGTGCTGCGCATGCAGCGAGGACCGCGTCCCCAACAGCCCTAGCGGCACTGGCCTTGGTCGTTCTTGCCGCCGCTGGGACATCAGCCGTACACTCGCGCCGGGATGCTCGGCGATGTCCACGGCACTCGAAAAATACGTTCGTTTGTTCGGCAAGCTACGCACCGACAAGAACAGCCAGCGGTGGACCGGGCAGACGTACTTCCGCGCGCCCCACAAGCCCCTGTTGCTGCTGGCGGTCATCGACCGATTCGCGGATGGCGAGCTGGCTCAGAACTTGATCCAGCCCACGCCAGAGCTGGCACAGGACTTCCTGATCTATTGGAAGCGGGTGATGCCGCCGAGCGCAGCAGCGAGCTACGTGCTGCCCTTTTTTCACTTACAAGGCGATGGGTTTTGGCACCTGCGCGCCGTCGAAGGCAAGGCAGACACGCTCTCGGCAACGAAGCAGATGAAGTATGCGTCTCAGCTCGTCGGCATGGTTCAAGGCGCGATCCTCGATGCAGACCTGTACGACGTGCTCTGCACCGCCGAAGGTCGAGCGGTCCTGTCCCAAGTGTTGATTG
>CAYTGC010000797.1:0-2258 GCA_964437195.1 uncultured Myxococcales bacterium
ACCGGACCCACAAGGTCAAGGCGAGTCCCGAGTTTCGTCAATGTGAGGAGCAGCTCTTGTCGCTGCTTTACGCGAAGTGAGCGAACGAGAAAACAGATCCCAGGGCAAAGCCGATCCACCGTACGCCAAGTACGCATTCGCCAATCCCTACAACCTCTCACTTCTCGTCGGAGCCGGAAGCGCCGCGCTGTTGACCGGTCACTGGTGGCTGGGGCTTTGTGCCGTCGCTGCTGAAGCAGTGTGGATGCTGTTTGCACCCGACTCGCGGCTGCTGCAAAAAAAGTGGTTCGACCCGATCTGGGAAGGTGAACAGAACGAAGCGCGGAAAGCCCGCCAAGCGGCCAAGTTCAACGCGCTTCCCGACGAGGAAAAAGAACGAGCGCTGCGCCTGCGCGATCAGCAAAAGCGGATTGAAAAGATGGCGCACGACAATGCGAGCTTCTCAGTCGATTTGCTGTCGACGGATATCGCCAAACTGGAAGACCTCGTCGACGACTTTCTCGATATGGCACACGTGGCTTCACGCTATGAGGCGTATCTCAAGGACATGAACCTCTCTGAGATCGAGAAGGACATTTCCCGTTACACCAACCAGACGGAGAAGCTGCCCATCGGGGATGAGCGACGCAAGGTGGCACAAAAGAACCTCGAAGTGCTGCTGTCGCGAAAAGATCGCTACCTCGAGCTGCGACGGAATTTGCAGACGGCACGCGGGCAGATGGACCTGATGGAAAATACGTTTCGACTGCTCGCCGACGAGATTGTCGGGATGCAGAATGCAAGTGAGCTGGGCGCCCGTCTCGACGAGCTACGCGAAGGTGTGGCGGCGGTGCGGGAAACCTCGCGCGAGACAGAGCGCTACATGCAGGGGACGACACGATGACCACCTTGACCACCTCGAAGACGACTCGGCTGCCGGTCTGGGCTGACGAGATCCGCCGTCGCTATCTACGCGGTGAATCGACGCAGTTTGTGCTGTTCGGCAACGTCCACGACCTGATCCTAGACGATCCCGACGGACAAATCGACAAGCGGGGCCCGGAAGAGCGGCTTTTCCCGCTGCCGGATTTTTTGAGCAAGGTGATGCTCGAAAAGAAGTCGATGGTCCTTCTGTACAATGTCTCGACGGGAGTTCGCTTCGTGCGTGGCAAGCTTCCGCCGGGCTACGAGGATCTGGCGCTGCAAAAAGAGCCGTCGAAGATCCTGCCGCTGCTCGAGCGACTGCTGATGACGCAGAACGGTGTTGCAGTCGTGATCGAATACGCCGAGACGGTGGCTCCCGCCGGCGAGACGAGCTTTTCGACGATCGACGATCGCTCATCGGTGGTCACGCTGCAGCGCTGGTCGATGCTGCCTGCTCTCGATAAGAACGACAGCTTGGTGTTCATGCTCGTCGAAAACTTGTCGGAGCTGCATCCCAAGCTGGTTGCCAACCCACGGGTTGCGACGGTACAAGTGCCGATTCCCGACTCCGAGGGACGGCGGGCGCTGCTTCGTCACATTCGGCCCGATATGGCCACCGACGAGCTAGAGATGATGACCGAGGTCACCGCCGGTCTGAAGAGCATCCAGATCCAAGGCATCTTGGCGCCGCACGATGTTCCGTCGGATGACGAGACCGAGCGGACCAAGTACATTGCCGAGCTGCTCGGTGGCAATGCGGCGGCGATGGAACGGGCGCAGAAGCTGGCGCAGATCACCAAAGGCATGCCGCGCTCGGAGATTCGTCGGCTGATTGCGCCCGACGGGCCCGTGACGACGCACGCCGACACCGATGCTCGCGCCGAGGTGCTGAAGCTGATTGCCGCGCGGAAGCGCGAGATCATCGAGCGTGAGTGTTACAGCCTGATCGAGTTCGTCGAGCCCAAGCATGGCTTCGAGGTCGTCGGCGGGATGGACGAGGTCAAAAAAGACCTGTCACTTATCGCCAAGAACATTCGTGAAGGCCGTCGCAGCCGCGTCCCCATGGGCCTGCTGTTCGTCGGTCCGATGGGCACCGGAAAGACCTTCGTCGCCGAGGCGTTTGCCAAAGAGTCGGGCCTGACGGCAATCAAGTTCAAAAATTTCCGCAGCAAGTGGGTTGGCGCCACCGAGGGAAACCTCGAGAGAATCCTGCAAGTTGTGCAGGCCATCGGCCAGGTCATGGTCATCATCGACGAGGCTGATCGGGCGTTTGGCAATCAGGGTGAGGACGATGGCGGCACGTCGAGCCGAGTGATCGCGCGCATCAAGGAGTTCATGAGCGACACCGCCAACCG
>CAYTGC010000798.1:0-2256 GCA_964437195.1 uncultured Myxococcales bacterium
GGGACGCCCAAGTACATGGCCCCGGAGCAGTGTCGCGGGGCGGGCAACGTCGACGACAAAGCGGACGTTTATTCGCTCGGCGTCATCATGTACGAAATGCTCGTCGGAAAGCCGCCCTTTACTGGCGCGCAGGGCGAGATTCTGGCGAAGCAAATCTACGACGAACCCGCTCCGCTTCGGGATGTTGCGCCGTATGTGCCGGTCAACCTCGGACAGGTCGTGCATCGGCTGCTCATCAAGAACAAGGCAGATCGTCCGACGATGCGGCAAGTCGCCGGTGAGCTTGAGGGCCTGGCGGTAGCCTATCCGACGACCGCGCATGCAATTGTTCGGATGCCGGCGGGCTTTACGTTGTCGTCGGCCAATATTCCGATTCCGGGTTTTCAGCCGCCGGGCATGATGGCACCGGGGCCGCAAGCTGCATCGGGCGCTGCGATTCCAGCCGCACAATCTTCGCCGGGAGAAGACGACACTCCGACGGGAAACCGGCTCAAGGTCGCCAAGGAAAAAGCCGAAAAAGACTCCAACTCCGGTCTTCGTCAGTCAACCCTCGGCGGTTCTGCGGGACAGAGCAGCCTGTCGATGACACCGGCGCGCCGACGCAAGTGGATCGCGGTGATTGCGGCGGCAACGATTGTGGTGACGTCGCTCATCGTTGCGGTTTCGGTCAGGCTCCTTCGCGATGAACATGACACCACCCAGCCGAGCGTGGTGCCAACCAAAGTCGAGCGCCGCAACGTGATGCTTTCGATCGAGAGCACGCCTGCCGGAGCCGATGTGCTGCTGGCCAGCTCTGGGCGCTCGATTGGTCTTACGCCGATGAAGAAGGACTGGCCTCGTGGCAAAGAGCACCTGAAGCTCATCATTCGTCGGCCCAACTACAAAGACCAAAACGTCGACGTGAATGTGGGCAGTGACGTCAACCTGAATGTGCCCCTCGATCCGGTCGAGCCGCCCAAGCCAACGACGAACAGCAAGCCAGCGCAGCAGTCTCCGGCAGTGAAACCGACGCTGAGTGGCCCCAGGGCAAACGGTCCGGTGGGCACAAAGCAGGCAACGCCAGGCAAGACGCCTGTCGGGAAGACTGCGCCTGTGGGGAAGACTCCGATCCCAGCGACGCCAGGCAAGACGCTCCCGCCAAAGACGAATCCGCCGCCGGGTGGAAAGCCGGTCGGCAAAACCAAAGGTCCCGCCGGTCGGCCCGAGATTGTCGACTAAGCAGTCCTAGCTCGCCGCCTTGGCCTTGCGCCCTGTCGGTGGAGTGACATGTTCCGCTGTGCTCGCTGCTGCTGCTGTATTCGTCGGCTCGAGGCCCTGGCGCTTGATCCCGTGCTTCTCCAGAATCGCGGCTTCGATGGCATCCGCCATTTCGGGATGGGTCTTTAGGTACTCCTTGGCGTTTTCGCGGCCCTGGCCAATGCGCTCACCGCCATAGGCAAACCACGCACCCGACTTTTCGATGATGCCCGCTTCGGAGCCAAGGTCGACCAGGTCGCCTTCATGGCTGATGCCCTCGCCGTACATCAGGTCGAACTCGACCTCACGGAACGGTGGCGCCAGCTTGTTTTTCACCACCTTGACGCGGGTGCGGTTGCCCACGACCTTTTCGCCCTGCTTGAGCGCACCGACGCGCCTGATGTCGAGCCGCTGCGAAGCATAGAACTTGAGCGCGTTTCCGCCCGTCGTCGTCTCCGGGCTGCCGAACATCACGCCAATCTTCATGCGGATCTGGTTGATGAAGATGACGAGCGTGTTGCTCTTGTTGATCGATCCGGTGAGCTTGCGCAGCGCTTGCGACATCAGACGAGCCTGAAGGCCGACGTGCTGATCGCCCATCTCGCCTTCGATTTCCGCCTTGGGTACCAGCGCGGCGACCGAGTCGATGACGACCACGTCGACCGCACTGCTGCGGACCAGCATGTCCGCAATCTCCAGCGCTTGTTCACCGTTGTCCGGCTGCGAGACGAGCAGATCGTCGGTGCGTACCCCGAGCTTTTTCGCATAGACGATGTCGAGTGCGTGCTCTGCGTCGACAAATGCCGCCATTCCGCCGCGCTTCTGGCACTCGGCGAGCACCGACAGCGCCATCGTGGTCTTACCCGACGACTCCGGGCCAAAGATCTCGACGATTCGTCCGCGGGGCAAGCCGCCGCAGCCAAGCGCGATGTCGAGAGCGAGCGAGCCCGTCGGCATCACCACCACTTCTGGCAGCGCCATGCCTTCGCCCAGGCGCATGATCGAGCCTTTGCCAAACTG
>CAYTGC010000799.1:0-2253 GCA_964437195.1 uncultured Myxococcales bacterium
GACGACGGTACCGATGACACGACCAAGGTTCATGTGCAGGCGGAACATAGGCGGCTGGAGCCCGGCACGTCAAGCCCTGAAGGCTGCCGGGGGAACCTAGACTTCGTCCGCCAGTGAAAGCACCACGTCGAGCATCACATTGACGCCATGTGCGCACTGCTCTTTCGTCGACAGCTCGCGTGGGTTGTGACTGATGCCGCTAAATTCTCCCGGAACGAACACCATGGCCGCACGCGTCAGATGCGCCAGTTCCTGCGCGTCATGTCCTGCGCCCGACACGATGGCTTGATGTCGGAGCCCACGTCGAGACGCGGCCTGGGCAATGCGCTGCTGGACGGACGGATCAAAGCTGACGCTGTCGGTTCGAGCCGTCTGACGCCAGCGAATCTGCACCCCTTCTTCCTGCGCAACCTGATCGTAAAATGCGATGACATCCGCTTCTGCGGCACGCATCATCGCATCGTCTGGATTGCGAAGATCGACGGTCACCGTCATCTTCCCCGGCACAATGTTCACAAGCCCAGGCACCGGATTCATGGCGCCCATCGTCGCTCGCATCTGATGGCCGTACGTGCCGCTGCGGGCCATTTCCCGCAGCTTGAGGTTGATCCGGCTCGCCGCCACAGATGCATCCGCGCGAAGCTCCATGGGTGTCGTTCCGGCGTGTGCGCTGCGCCCAACGATCTGCACTTCATGCCAAGAAATCGACTGAACGCCAGTCACGACGCCTATGTCGACCTCGTGGCTGCGCAAGACCGGACCTTGCTCGATGTGACACTCCAGGTACGCATACGGTGGCGGCAGTCTTTCGTCCGCATCCCCCAGAAAACCAATCTTGCGCAGCTCTCCTTCGACCAAAAGTCCTTCGCGATCTTTTAGCGCGTAGGCATCAGCAAGAGAAATCCGTCCGGTCGCCACCGCACTCCCAAGCATGTCGGTCCCGAACCGCGAGCCCTCCTCATCGGTGAAAAACGCGACGGCAAGGGGCCTCCGCGTGATCCGGCCAGACTCCGCGAGCGTCGCAATGATCTCTAGACCACCAAGGACTCCCAAACAACCGTCGAATCTTCCTGCGGTCGGCACACTGTCGATATGGGAACCCATCATCACTTCGGTAAGCGAGCCGTCTTGTCCAGGTCGTCTGCCGATGACATTGCCGATCCGATCGATCGACACAGAGAGCCCGAGGGCTTTCATCTTTTCGACCACATGACGCCGCCCTGCCCCATCGGCTGCCGTCAGCGCAAGCCGATTCACACCGCGCAGTCCGGTCGCTTCATCCAAATAGCTTCCTATCGATCCGAGATCGTTTAGGGAGTCCCAAAGTCGCTCCGCATTCACGGAAATTCCGTCGCTCATCGGCTCGTCCTCGAACAAGGAATGTATGTGTACCAAATGGGTCGCGCTGCCGCGTCCGCTCTGCCTGCGACCATACCGCAGCCACAGGCCGTTGCGAAGGCACATGACACAGAAGATGTGGTACGATGATTGCCTCCCACTTGCGACCAGATAGCGCGGTGAACTCTCAGGTCTGTAAGGATTGTGGTCTGCCCAAGCAGACTGGCGAAGCACATGTCTGCTCCGATCAGGCGATTGCGCAGCAGGACACACTCAGCGCGACCGACAAGGCGGTAGTTACCGACGAACAAGCGTCCGCCTTCGATCAGACGGCAACCTCTCCGCGCTCGTCGTCCGATCTGTCCGCGCAGACCGGGAACGCATCCCATGTGTCAGGCCCAAAGAGCGCGCGTGCCTCCGCACAACTCCTCGATGAGCACCTTGTCGGGATGACCATTTCCGACCGCTACCGTGTGCTGCGCCGTATCGGACAGGGAGGAATGGGCGCAGTGTATGAAGCACGACATCTGCTCCTCGATAGTGCGGTGGCGATCAAAGTACTCCTTCAAACCCACGATCTGGAAAGCCAGCAGCGCTTCTTGCGAGAAGCCAAGCTCGCATCCAAGGTACAGCATCCGAACACGGTGTTTCTGTCCGACTTCGGAGTCCTTCCGACCGGTCAGCTTTACCTCTGTATGGAGCTGCTGCGCGGACGCTCCCTTGCTGACGAGCTGCATCAGGGCAGAATGCCTCCCAAGCGCACCGTACAGATGGCCCTTCAGATCGTACGCGGACTCAAAGCCATCCACACACTCGGAATTGTCCACAGGGACCTGAAGCCGGCAAACATCTATCTGCTACAGACTGGGGCGGATGAGGACTTTGTAAAGATCCTCGACTTTGGAATCGCCAAGC
>CAYTGC010000800.1:0-2252 GCA_964437195.1 uncultured Myxococcales bacterium
GTCGCCAACATGAGCCACGAAATCCGCACACCGATGAATGCGGTGATCGGAATGACGGGCCTGCTGCTTGATACCCCACTGGATTCCACGCAGCGCAGCTTCATCGAAACGATTCGCAGCTCGGGAAATCACCTCATGACGATCATCAACGAGATTCTGGACTTTTCCAAGCTCGATGCCGACGCGCTCGAACTGGAGCTATCGGAGTTCGATCTGCGAGGCCTTGTGGATGAAGCCGTTGATCTGGTCTTGCCGACAGCAACCAAGAAAGATCTCGAGCTGTGCATTTTCGTCGATGCCAACCTTCCGTCACCGGTGCGAGGCGATGCCGGAAGGCTGCGGCAGGTCCTTGTGAACTTGCTCGGCAACGCAGTCAAGTTCACGCCGCGGGGAGAGATCGTTTTGACTGTGACCTGTCACTCGCCTGAGGCGGAAAAACTCCATATCAACTTCTCCGTCCGCGATACCGGTATCGGAATTGCCGCTGACCGAATGGACCGCCTGTTCAAGCCATTCAGTCAGGTCGATGCATCGACGACGCGCAGCTACGGCGGAACAGGGCTCGGTCTCGCCATCTGCAAAAAGCTCATCCAGCGGATGGGAGGCACCATCGGTGTCGAAAGCACCGCTTCGGTGGGCACCACTTTTTCCTTCACGATCACCGTGGAACGCTCCCTGCGAACGCAGAATCGCTGCTGCGTATCCACGCCGGCGCTGCGCGGACTGCGCGCCCTTGTACTAGAGGACAACCAGACCTGCCGGGAACAGCTCCGAACCTGGCTCACGACCTGGGGCATAGATGTCAAGGAAACAGAGAATCAAGACGAAGCCATCGAGCTGTTTGCCAGCAGTACGTTCGACGTGGTGTTGCTGGACTACACACTGCCGCAGACCGATGGAGTCGCGATTGCGAAGCGCATGCGGCAAAGGTGTCCAGAAAAGAAAGTCCCGATCTTCCTGCTCAGCCCACCCAACGCGCCGCTCACCACCGAAGAGCAAGCGCTGTTTGCGCTGCGGGTGCGAAAGCCGATCTCCTTTTGTCAGCTGTGTGTCGCCCTGAATCAACTGGCGGGACAGCCAGCTCCGCAGAGCGCGTCCAGCGATCCGGCCAAACCAACTGTGCAGGTCTTGGGTCAAGAGCACCCGCTGCGGGTACTGCTCGCGGAAGACAACCCTGTCAACCAGCGGGTCGCGCAGCTATTCCTCAGCAAGCTCGGTTATCGGTCCGACATCGTTGCCAACGGTCAAGAGGCGGTCGAAGCCGTGCAGCGACAGGTCTATGACGTGGTGCTTATGGATGTACAGATGCCGGAGATGGATGGTCTGCAAGCGACTCAGCTTATCTGCGAGATGTTTCCACCCAGGCACCGTCCACGCATCGTTGCCATGACTGCGCATGCAATGGCAGAAGACAAGGAGCGCTGTCTTTTGGCGGGCATGGATTCGTACATCCAGAAACCGATCAGCCTTCAGGTGCTCACCGATGTCTTGAAGAGCACTCCACGGAAACAGTTCTCGCTACCGCCACGCGCCAGCACTTCCCCGCACGAATCCACAGATCGCTGACACGCCGACTCGATATGAAGCATGATGTATGTTTAATAACCATCTGCGTCGATAAAAAAATCTGTTCGTTTCAAGTGGCGCTCAAACGATACTAGTAAGTATGGCCAAATCGAGCGTTCTGTCTCTGGTGGTTGCGTCCTGGGTCTTGGCAGAAACGAATGTTGCGGCGGCACAAGGCGCACCGCCGGTTCCTTCCACGGCGGACCCCCAAACGACTGCGTCGCCAACAAGTGGAGCCGCAACCGGCAACGCCGGACCGTCAGCCACTGCTCCGCCAGGAACCCCTGCGAGCACAAGCGATCCCGGATCTTCCGCAACCCCCAAAGCAGCGACAGAGACCAAGGCTGAACCACCACCAGCGGCTCCAGCCGCGGCACCGGCTCCGGCACCGGCACCGAGTGTGGCCAGTACACTTTCGGCAGTGATGGCGGCATTGCCGATCAAGATCTACGGAACACTGCGGGCGATGGTCGATGTCACAAATGGCGTCGAGACGTTCGGGAATCCGAACTCCTCGGCAATGACCGCAGCGGCCAATCCCCTGTTCTTGGCCACCCCCGATTCCCCGTACCTGAGCTTCCAGGTTCAGCAGTCTCGGGCTGGCATCGTCGTCGGTGAAGGATCGCCAGTCAAAGCCCAGCTCGAGTTCGACTTTATCCACTTTGATCAAGCCAGTCCGACGGTGC
>CAYTGC010000801.1:0-2252 GCA_964437195.1 uncultured Myxococcales bacterium
CCCACATACAAGCGTGACCCACTTTTTCGAATCGACCAGTCAAACTGCAAAAAAAACTACAGCGACAGGGCCATGAAGAAGGGCATGGCTTCGTTTAGGAGGTCTAGGGTGGGGTCGAGCTGTTTGCCGATGCCTTCGGTGACGGCGATGGCGATGTTGACCATGGTGAAGGTGGCGTTTACCCGGACGCGGTAGCGGCGCAGGATCTGGAGCATGTCGTAGACGACCTTGGCGACCTCGACCTCGCCGAGGCGCTTGCCGTGGAGCCGACTGACGAAGTCTTGGATGGCCAAGGTAAAGCCCTCGCGGTCGCGGACGTACGGCGACGGACTGTGACTGACCATGATGTCGGCCATGGTCTGCCCATCACCCCGCGCCCAGGCGGCAAAGTAGCGGGCAAAGGCCAGGCGGTGGGTGTCGTCCATCTCGGCGATCAGGCCCAGGTCGAGCAGCGCCACCTTGCCCTCGGGCGTCACCAGCAGGTTGCCGGGGTGCAGGTCGGCGTGAACAAAGCCGTCGGCAAAGATCATCTTGAGCATCACCCGGAAGCCCAGCTCGCCGAGCGCGCGCCGTGATGCCTGGTCGCCGCCGACGTCGAGGATCTTTTTGCCCTCGATAAACTCCATCGTCAGGATGCGGCGTGAACACAAGGGATCGTGGAGCTTCGGGACGACGACCTCGGGCATGAAGGCAAAGTTGGCGGTGAAGCGGCGGTTGTTCTGCGCCTCGATGGTGAAGTCGAGCTGCATCGCGATCGCGCGTCCGAACTGCTGGACGCTTTCGAGCGGCGCAAGGAGCCTGAGCGAAGGAATCAGCTCGAGGATGCGGGCGTAAAACGACATCACCGACAGGTCAAAGGCGCACAGCTCCTCGATGTCGGGGCGGCGGACTTTGACAGCGACCAGCTCGCCCGATGCGAGTCGCGCCTTGTGGACCTGGGCGACCGAGGCCGAGGCGATCGGGGCTCTGGAAAACTCGGCAAACAGGGCCGAGATGGGCTGACCAAAGTCTTCGGCAAAGGTGCGCTCGACGGCAGCGTAGGGAAACGGGCCGACGTTGTCTTGCAGGCTGGCCAACGCCGAGATGACGTGGGGCGGCAGAAGGTCCGGGCGCGTCGACATGATCTGCCCGACTTTGATGAAGGTTGCGCCCAGGCGTCGAAACAGCGTCAGCACGGTCTGGCCGAACATCGCTTGGCGGGCGGCGCGGCTCTTGCCGGTAAGGCGCATGCCCACGTAGCGCAAACCATAGACAATCGACGTTTCGCAGAGCAGCCAGAAGATGACAAGCGCACGGAGCAGCAGACGGAAGCTTGCTGCCTGGGTGCGCGGCTTTTCAGTCATGTGCGAATTATACGGACACGGCGCCTAGAATGCTCTAGCGAGAACGGCGCTACTGCGGTGGCGTCTGGGTCTGCTGCTTCATGGCGTCGAGAAACGCTTCGCTGGGAGAACCGAGTCCGTCCAGCTTGGCCACCGCCACGCCTTGGCGATCCAAGAGCGTTAGCACCGAGGCGTGGTTGTAGTTGCCATCATCGAGCTTGCGGTAGCTTATCCCGAGCACGGCGGCCAGCTCGCGAACGCTCTGTTCCTCTGTACGGACAAGCCGCCAGCGCTTTTCATCCACGTCCTGCTTTTTGGCCAGCGACTTGAGCACGCCATCGGTGTCCACGTCGGGGGCAAAGCTCACCAGCAGCACTTGCAGGTCGTCCCGCTGGGCCTTGGGAAGCTTTCCTTCCAGGCTCTGGATCTTGTGGATGAGCAGCGGACAGGCGTTCGGACAGTGCGCATAGAACATGCTCACGACGACGGGCTTGCCCGCAAAGGATGCCAGCAGCCGCTTCTGTCCGTCCTGATCGGTAAGGCTGGCCGAAAGCTGGTAAAGAGACTCCTCGGGCAAGCTCTTCTTGGCCGCTTCCGGCCCCGCTTTGCTGGGACTCCCAACGGGCTTTTCGGCCACGACCGGGGTTACGGGCGGCGGCACCTTTTCCTGGGTAGACACGCCCTTTCCCTTTTGACAACCCACGAGCAGCAGCGCAGAAAAAAGCAGCCATCTCATGGCTTCACCTCGCTTGGCTTTATGGTCTGACTCGCGGCACAGCGAAAGCCCAGGTTGCGGCTCCCATACCGGGCCTTTAAGGAACTGCGGAAGGCGTAGCGCATGAAGCTGGCGTAGTCCTGCTTTTCCCCCGAACCAATCGCAGCGGCGCCGCAAAACAGCATCCGATCACTGCCGCCACTGTCGCGGCTGTC
>CAYTGC010000802.1:0-2252 GCA_964437195.1 uncultured Myxococcales bacterium
TCGACAGAACGCCCGAGCCATCGCTGTTGCTGTCGGTAGTCTTCACGTCGAGGCCACCTGGGTTGGCCATGTACATGTAGTCCCGCAGCTCGAGGTTGAGCCCGATGAAGTGGTTGAAGAAGATGTGCGTGCCGATACCGAACACACCAGCGATCCGGTGGCCCGTGAAGACTGACGGAGACTGGAGGTTCACGTCGTTGGCCGAGGTCTGCGCTTCGGTGTTCACTTGGCGGACTGACGTGGTGCCCGAGCTATCGGTACGTACGGTGTACGACGTCGCTCCGCTCGACAGTGGGTTCCCGAGGATCACGCCACCGACGCCAACCGTTCCATAGAAGTCATAGTTGGCAAACAGCGCGTTGAACAGCGAGAACTTGCCGCCCATCGGAGTCAGCGCGACGTGCGCCGACCACATACCGAGCGTCGGACCGACCAAGTGATCCTTGAAGATGTCCTTGCTCGGCTGACGCAGACCAGCCGTCGGATCGTCGGTAGCTGGCGTGCTTGTGCGCACCGCATAGGTGTCCGGCAGCGCTTCGGTGATTCGACCGACCAGTGGCGAAGCGATGTTGGCGGTGTAGTGATACGAGCCACCAATTGCGAGCCAGTCGGTGAGGTGGAAGCGAATGTTCGCACCACCACCGAAACCGATGAGGAACGGCTGGTTCGCGGAGATCGTGAACTGCGGCGTGACTTCGAGCCGCATCTTGCGCATCTCGACGCGATGCCGGATGGCCGGCTGTCCCGCCAGAGGATTGCGTCCACGGTCTGCATGCGCTGGCGCTGCCAGCAGCGCGAGGGCCCCAAACGACAAGATGATTCGAGTGTGCGTTCGCATGTAATCCCTCGCTCCTCTTACCGAGCCATCTTGTATTCAAACTTAGGCGGCAGGAAGATCGACAAACCCAGACCGAACTGCACGTCCATCACCAGGGTGGTGCTGCCGTTTTCCTTGCGGCACTGGGTATATGCGTCTTCAAACGCCTGACTTCCTGCTGTCTGGCCCGCCAGATACGAGCTGCAACCGGCACCGCTTCGCGTAAACGAGGCGTTGGCGACAGGCTCGAACTTGTCCGGATAGCCGTACAACTTGAGGAACGCGTTGAGTGCCAGCCACCGAGTCAGGAATAGGCGCGAGCCCACACCGATGTCGAAGATGGCGCTGATCGTCCGGAAGGCCGGGTCCGACCGCTTGACCGGGATGACTTCACTCATGAAGGCGCCGACACCCAGGGTGACGTAGCCTTCCCAGTGAACGATGGCCCGGTTAAACAGCGCGAACTTGCCAGCCACGGGAACGTAGCCGAAGTCGAGCAACGCCGAGAAGATCAACTTGTTCACGGCCGGCAGGGCTTTGTCCTGCGAGCCAATGAGGAAGTAGGTTCCCTGAACGTCGGAGCTCTGCTGCGGGAAGTAGTACTGACCTTCGACACCGAGCCACAGCGCTTCGCTCAGAAAGTAATTGATCTGAGCGCCAACGGCGTGGTGCCGAATCAGCGGGTTGTTGAGCGAGAAGTGGTACTGTGGAGACAGTTCCAATCGTCGCGCTTTGAGTGTGTAACGACGGGGAAGAACCGCGATGTCGTCCCATCGGGTCTTCGCCTTCACGTCATCGGTCGGGGTCTTTGCACCCGAAACCTCGGAAGCGGTGGTCTCACCCGTCGGTGGCAGGGCGGCGGCTGGTGGGTCCGCAGCTGGTGGCTCTGCAGCCGGCGGCTCAGCGGCTGGTGCCGGAGCTGCCGCTGGTGGATTCGCCGGTTGTGCTGCTGCGGCCGGCTTGTTCGCCTGCCCGTATGCCGTTCCGCCTGCGCCAGAGAGCGTGAGCGCCGACGCTGTCACCATGCACAGGCTTATTGCCAATCTCCTCATGCTTACCTCGCGTAACGCCTTGTGGGGCTGGCATCCTCTGATATCGAGGGGAAACGATATCATGCGCCTTTTGTCGCAATCAAGCGGCTTTCGGGACTGATTTCGCCTTTGCTCAGACAAGCCGCTCCCAAAATTACCATTGTCGTCGCTGGTATCGTGCGATGCGGACACAAAAACCGCGCATGGCCCCTCGGAATGGGTACCGCAGGACTGCGTTTGATCGTGTCTCTCGACGAGGAACTTGTTGTTCCGCACGCTATCGCACCTAGATGTGGGCCCATACCGCAGCCCGGTTGCTTCTACCGTTAAGCAGAACGGTCATATAGCACATCGACAAAATCTTCTGCGTCAAAAGCACGCAGGTCGCCAATTTTTTCGCCGAC
>CAYTGC010000803.1:0-2246 GCA_964437195.1 uncultured Myxococcales bacterium
AGCTTAGCCCGGACCTTGGGTGCAGCGAGCGCCCGGCATGAACGCCAGGTCGTTGCCGTTTTTGCACTGCGGCTGCGGACGCGCGCCCTTGCCATCGTCGTTGGCCCGAAACCACAGATCCACAGTGCCTTGCTGCGGGCTCATCCAAGCGCAGCTTACGATCTCGCACTTGCCGGGCTGGATCGGGGCTGTGGTGTACGCGACACAGATCGAAGACGCCGGATCGACGCGCGGATCTTTGCGGTAGAACGTGCCCGGAATCATCCCCGCTATCAGATCCGAGCCGCGGTTGCAGATCTGCGCATACAGCTTCCACTGCTTGGTGCAGTCGGCCTGGTCCGGGGATGGCGAGCCGTGGCTCGTGGCATCAGGCAAAGGCACGGTCTTTACCAGCGTGCCCTGGATGTTCTGCCGGTAGTTGTTGTAGGTCGTCCAGTTGGGCGTCTCTTTGGCGGGCACCGTGCCGTCGTCGTTTATGTTGGTGATGTGATAGGAGTGCTGGTTCCACAGAGGCCGCGATGGCATCCAGCGGTTCATCGGATCTTTGAGCACGAACACGCCCTGGGTAACGCCGGTGTGCGCCATGCCGGTGTCGCGCTCGGGGTTCTGATCGGCGCAGTAGCCGTTGCCCTGGATCGAGTCGGACGGCACCACCAAGTCGGCGTGGCCGTCGTTGTCTACGTCCGCCACAATCGGCATCTCCAGCGCGGTTCCCGAAGTGATGGGCCGGGCGAACACCGTCTTGCCATCGGGTCCGTTGTAGACGCGGAGCCAGCACTCATCGCGGTAGACGACCTCGGCGCGGCCATCGCCGTTGAAGTCGAACACAGACGATGCAGTTCCGCCCGAGGAGGCGTCTTTGGTCACCGTGTTCCACAGCACACCGGGCAGCGTGCCGCGACACTTGGCGGGCTTGGGCGTCTTTAGGCAGTCGAGCGAGAACACGTAATAGGAACGCGGTCCCGCGGTGCCAAAGTCCGGCGTGCCATCGCCATCAAAGTCGGCCACCGTGGGCGGTCCACCCCAGCCGTTGGGAATCGAGGTGAGCGGCATCAGGAACTTGTCCGCCTTCACATCGATCACCGCGACCTTTTGATCACCGCTGACCGACTGCACAAACACCACGTCTGGACTGCCGTCTTTGTTGAAGTCGCCGATCGCCGGATAGCCGCCATTCGCAAGCGCGCCCATCGAGCTGGGGGTCTTGTCCGCGCCGGTCAGGCCGTCATAGATGCGATTGCCTGAGATGATCTCGGGCTTGCCATCGCCATCCATGTCGTTTACCAGCGTCAGGGTGCCCCAGGTCGCCCCAATGACGGGCGTGTTGTACATCTTTTCGAGCTGCTTTTTGGCTTTGTTAAAGCGCAGCGCCATCCCGCCCGCGATGATCTCGGGAGTCCCATCGCCATCCAGATCCGCAAGCGCCGGTCCCGAGCAGTCAAACGACACGCCGCCCGAGAGCGCATAGGAATCTGTGCTGCTGGTGATGAGCTTCCCGGTCGTGCCTTCAAAGACACCGATGGCGTGTCCCGAACCGGGAGCCCCCGTGGCCAGAATGCCGACAATCTCGGGCTTTTTGTCGCCATCGAGGTCGGCGGCAGCAAGCTGCGAAAAGCCCTGCAGGTTGGCATCGACATCGTAACGAACCGAGCAGTCCTTGCCGCTCATCGCCACCAGCCGAGAAGGCCCCGCGCTCACCTGCGGAGCAAACACGATCTCGGGCGCGGCATCGCCATCTAGATCGATCACAAGCGGCGTCATGACCACATCGCGTGCGACCGGGACCGGACCGCCCTTGGGAGGCCACTGGCAGTGATCGACCGGAGCCTTGAACTCGGTGGCCGAAAAGCCGTTGCCTTTGCACATGGCGTCCGACTCTCCGTCCTTCCAATCGAGACAGATTCCGCAGCTTCCGCCATCGCCAACCTGAACGCTACAGCGGGTGTCGTTTTGGCAGTCATTGTCCGAGCAGCAAGTGCCCCGATCGGGTACACACTGGCCGCTATGGCACAGCCAGCCCATCGGACACGGTGAATCGGGACCACACGGCTTGCCTGGCCCCACAGGCATATCCCCTGACGACGAGTCCCCACCATCCCCGCGCGCGTCGTCATCCACGCCCAGCCGGGCCGGACTACACGCTGCCAGCAGCAGCAGACTGGCAACAATGCCCGACTCCGTAGCACCCAGAAACAGCCGACGGCGACGTGGAAACAGCGACATGGCGACTCCTTAACGGAAACGGC
>CAYTGC010000804.1:0-2240 GCA_964437195.1 uncultured Myxococcales bacterium
GAGGAAATGGCCAAGAAGCGCACGGTGTTCCATCACTCGCCGACCACCGGAACGCCCGAGGATCGGGTAAAGCGCGCCAAGATCAAAAACACCATCATTGCCGAAAATCTGGCGCAGGCCCCGACGGAAGAAGAAGCCCAGCGGAGCCTGATGGACAGCCCCGGACACCGCCGCAACATCCTCGACCGCTCGATCACCAAAGTAGGCATCGGCGTGGCCGTGCAAAAAGCCCCGAGCGGCGGACTCCAGCTCTACGTCACCCAGCTCTTCATCGGCGACTAGCTACTTCACCCAGCCGCGGGCTCGGTGGGTTTCGTCGCGAAGGCGACGCATCTCGGATATCGGCACGAGCGGCCCCGTCACCCGGTCGATGTACAGCGTCCCATCGAGGTGATCCAGCTCATGCTGGGCAATCCGCGCATCCCAGTCGAAAAGCTCGACCTGCTTTTGCGGTCCGCCGTCTTCCGGCGTGTAGCGCAGCCGCAGCGACACCGCACGCGGCAGCTTCCCGCCGACCTCGGCGACCGATAGGCAGGCTTCATAGTCGTCGACCGCCGCATCAGCACGCCACACCACTTCCGGGTCGATATACGCGCGCACCGTCACCGCCTGGCCGACGGGCCTTGTGCCGTGTTTGATGAGGAACACCCGCCGCGACACGCCGATCTGCGGTGCTGCAATCCCAACCCCGCCCGTGGCGACAAGCGCCTTCTGCAGCTTCTGCACAAGACCCGGCACGTCATCGCCCGGCTGCACCGGAAGGGCTTTTTGCCGCAAGACCGACTGTGGATCGGGTGCACTGCGCTGCCACTGAACGATGATCTTCTGGGTCCGCAGCTCGCGCGCCGCGTCATCACTGGCAGTCGAAGCAGGCGCGTGTGCGCAGCCGACTTCCAGCAGAAGAAGCCCGAGGATCGCCCCAAACCGCTTCACGGCGACTCCACCTCGGCGACCGGGACGGGGTCCGTGGAAATCGACAGCTCG
The DNA here is from genome assembly GCA_964437195.1 of uncultured Myxococcales bacterium. GTDB lineage: Bacteria > Myxococcota_A > Polyangia > Palsa-1104 > JAEUJZ01 > JAEUKA01. The sequence continues at coordinate 985 of CAYTGC010000804.1, forward strand.
GTCAGTACGCCGAAGTGGTCCGATGGAAACATATCGCCCTCGCCTTCAGCAAAGCACAGCCGCGAGGACACGAGCGAAAGCCGAGCCAGCGCCCCGGCCTGTCCGATCAGGGTGTAGTCGATGCGCTGATCGATCGCCGGATCGCGACGCGCGCAGTAGGGATTGCGCGATGAAAACGTGTCGCCAGGACCTTGCCCGACCTGGGCGAAGCCATCCACAAACGCCAAGCGACCCTCCAGCGGTGCAAAAAGGCCCAGGAGGGCGTGGCTATCCGGCGGTGCATTCAGATCGCCCAAGAGCAGCGGCGGCAGGATCGGCACATGTGGCGGAACCCGTCCGGGCAGCGCAGCCATCTCGCCAGAAAGAAACTGCTGGATGGTGCCAAGCTGAGCAGCGCGGCTGTCGGCAAGCTCGGGCTCCCACGACAGATGCGTGATCACCACCGGCAGAAGTCCAACCTTGACCGAGAGAAGCAAGTACAGCGCCGATCGCGTCTCGATCCCCTTGGGGGTCGGCAGCGCCAAGACCCGCTGCTCACGCAACGGCCAGCGAGTAAGCGCAGCGTTGCCAAACTCGGCAGAAAAGGGCTTTTCGATCGCACACGCCTTGCCGAAACAGACGCGATAGGGAAAAGGCAGCCCCAAGTCCTTTACCAGCTCATCGGCTTGCGAGGTCCCCGGGCCAAGCGGCCTTAGCACTTCTTGCAGGGCCACAAGGTCAGCGGACAGCCGCACAAGCTCGGCCCGAATCAGCCGACGGCGCTCGCTCCACGGCGCATGGTTGCCCCAGATGTTGAGTGTGACGACACGAAAGGGAATCACAACGCCATACTAACCGGCGCAAAGTCCTCGTGCCGGACTTCGTTCTTGCAGAACGCAAGCCGGTCGGGTTACTAGTGGACTACTCTTTACTGCTGGCCCGTCGACGCCTCGGACGTTTGCCGCGGCACTCGGAGTTTTCCCAGCAGTTTGTTTGCAAAACCCACAGATCGGAGCCACGACCCTGAGACCCGAAACCCGCCCGTCTCCTTCAGAGCAGTACCGAGTCAACCACCGCATCCGCATTCCTCGCGTCCGCGTGATCGGCAGCGACGGCCAACAGATCGGCATCTTGGAAACCCCTGACGCGCTTCGCCTTGCCCGCGAAGAAGGTCTCGACCTGGTCGAGATCTCGCCGAAGGCGGTGCCGCCCGTCTGCAAGATCATGGACTACGGTCGTTTCAAGTACGAGACGGCCAAGAAGGAACGCGAAGAGCG
>CAYTGC010000805.1:0-2238 GCA_964437195.1 uncultured Myxococcales bacterium
AGAACGCTGTCTGCTCCTGCGTAAGCCAGGCGAGGAGTTCCTGCTGCTTCTTTCGAAGCGGTTCGGCAGCGCTCTGCGTGAGCGAGTCCACGACGTGGAGATACAGGGGAGCAAGACCCAGCGCTCGAACCGAAGCCTGCGTGCGCTTCAATCGACAAGTGCGCAGCAATTCCGCCGCTGCGAGGATCGGCAGCCAGGCTGCGGACTCCCCGTATCTCCTCTGCTCCGCCCACTTGGAAAGAAGCTGCTTGCTCCATGGCAGACCGTGCTGTAGCAAAAGCTTCACAAACCCTGGGACCGTCCGCGCGCTGAGCCAGCGTGGCCCAAGCGGAGCAAGCAGACCCGCAGACAAATCGTCCTGCCCGAGCGCGTCCAGCACCTTGAGCAGCGTGCCGAAGAACGTCGCGCTCGGTTCCTTCGGTGCCGCCCAACTCCAGAAGGGAAGCAGGCTGCGCGCCCGCTCGGCTGCATCCTTCACTGCCCTCTGCTTGATCTGCACCCAGAGTTCGTCGATGGCCCAAGCGGGTGCCAACTTCGCGCGAATGATGAAGTTGCGCTCACGCGGCCACATCACGACTGCCGCACGGTGATACCAGCGATCCTCAGTGTTGCCGTAGTTGCCCATCCACCCTTCATCCTCGGACTTGAAGAACTTCATCGCGTGCGAGGCCAGGGTAAAGCAGACCTCGCCAGAGACCGGCGTCGCCTCCATGCTGGGGGGCTCTCTTCCCCTGCGCATTGATGAAGTGACTGAGTGCGATCTCGCTGCTGATCAAGCCGAGGAACTCATGTCTGTCCTCGTCCTCCGCATCCATGTCGTCCTCTTCCGCCCACTCGCTATTCCATCGGCCACCATAGAACTCGTTTTTCCTGTCCTCGCTCTCGCATTCCCTGGTCTCATGCACGTCGGCCAGCGCCAGATAGATCTCGCAGTCGAGCTGCTCTGCCACCTGCCGCAGTGCATTCGCTCGCAGTCTGTCCGCGCTCTTGAGTCGTTCCCACGAAAGACTCCGCTGCGTGTACTCGTGATCGAGGAGATACGTGAGCCGATCTGGCTTCTGCGGCACCGCGCGGGCATACGGCTCCGGCACCAGCGTGTCGAAGTACGCGGCGATGCTCGCTGACAGGGGGCCGATCGCTGGCGAAGGAAGGGCTGGCCCCTTCGCGACCGACTCTCGCCGAAAATGCAGTTCGTAGGTGAGCACGACCCGCCAGCCAGACTTCACGGGCCGTGCCTCATGCGTACAGTCGGCGTAGAACGCCAGCAGCGTCAGCTCTTTGCCACTGCCCGCCGTGCGGCGAAACTCCTTCCTCTGTCCACCGTGCGCGACGAGCATCGCTCCACCTGTGTACACCGATGGCAACTCGACCGTGAGCGTTCCGATCATGTCATCGCTGCGCTCCGAGTCCTTGTGCGGCGCGAAGAACTGCCCTGGCCCATACACGAGCAGCTTATCGAGCACCGCGTCGAGCCGCCCCTCCGCCGGGAGTCCCAAGCTCCGCTGAATCTGCGCCAGATGGGCCTGCAGCACCGGCTTCCAGCGCCGACGATCAATCTTTACCGAGCTCCGCTGGATTTGTCCTGTATCGCGGATGTTCGGATTGTGCAGCGTCCGCTCGCGCAGCCCAAACGGGGCCGGTCGTGCCACGCTGCTCAGCTTGCGCGCCGTTGCCGCCGACAGAGGGAACCGCAGCACCCCGACCCCTCTGACTTCGATCGTCAGGTCGTTGGCTGGGCAGCGCAAGCGCGCAGCAAAGCTTCCTTCCCTTTGCATGGCGTCGAGCGCTGCTTGAACTCGATCGATCATCACAGTCCTCTTTGGGAATTTTCCCCGTTCGAACAGAAGCCCAGAATTCCCCTGGTTGTTACGCTCCCTCTGGCTGAGCCACAAGACGGAAAATCGCATTTCTCAGGCGGACTCAGCCATTGTGCAAGCCAGGATCACGCGCCTTGCCGAGCACAGGAAGAGCCACAAACGGATTGGGGCGCGTGTATCGGAGCGTGCTCTACGTGCGGCAGCCTGCCAACGGCTACCGCCAAAATCGCAATTGGAGTGGCTGCAACCAGCCTCGCCTACGTCCCGCTGGTCATGGCGGCGGTGCGCAGTTCCGAGGGTTCCCTCGTGGGTCTGGGCTGGCTGCTCGGCTGTCTGGCACTGCTGTCGGTAGGCGAGCTGCTGATTGGTGCGCTCGGTCCCTCGCTGGTGCTGCGGCTTGCGCCAACTGCCCGAAGGGGTC
>CAYTGC010000806.1:0-2225 GCA_964437195.1 uncultured Myxococcales bacterium
GGGGTCGGTTTTGGGCTGTGCAACGTGTGTGCAACAGCCTGTAGAACGAGCTAGGGCGGGGAAGGGATGCCAGCGAAAAGATTTTGTACGCGGGTAGCGGTAGCAGCCTTGGCAGAACCGGGAGCAGCGTAGGCGCTCAGGGTCATCGAGGCAGACTCATGACCCAGTGAACGAGCTACCACGTCAGGTGACGCGCCTGCTTCGATCGCCAGTGTTGCGTGTAGGCCGCGCATGGAGTGGGCGCACACCTCTGGGACACGGGCCAAGCGGCAGATCTTCTTGACCCAGTGGCGCGGCCAGTCGCGGTCATGCTTGCCAAACAGTAGATCCTTCGGCTGCTTGTTTCGAGACAAGGTCAGCAGATAGCGCTTGAGCGTGTCGGGTACCTTCACCGTCCGCCGTCCGGCTTCGGTCTTGCTGTCGGGAATCAACAGCACGCTGCCACCGTGGTCGAGATCGCGAACCTCGCGATTGACGATCTCGCCGCAGCGCAGCCCAAGGAGCAGGCACATCATCGCCGCCACTGCGCCGGGCTGCTCTCCATCGGCCAGCTCTTGCGCCTTGCGTAGCCAGGCTTTCGCCTCATCGTGGCGAAGCTGTGGTTTCCCTCGTCGGCGTCGTCCCATGCCTTCGATCTGTGCCAGCGGATTGTCTCGGAGCAACTTCGCCTTTACTACCCAGCGCCCAAACGATCGTGCATCGGCCAGATAGGCGCGATGGGTATCAACCGCCAGTGGGCGCGCCGTGCGCGGGCTGCATTCTGTCCGAAGATCGTCGTAAAGCGCCTGGCAGCGACGTTCGCTCAGCGAAGTCAGCGGGGACTGGAGCATGCGGCCAAAGAAACGCCGCAACCGCAGAGGCGTCCCCTCGTAGCTGGCGGCCTTGTTTCCTTTTTCTCGTAGGTGCGTTTGGTAGCGATCAATCGCAGAGCCAACCGTCATCGGCACGCTGGCACACAGCGCAGCAACCAGACGCTCCGCGACGGCTAGCGCTCTAGCTGGGGTCTTCTCCGGCGACAGAAATGACTTCTGGCTGCCATTTCGGATGACACACCGCCATCTGCCCCGGAAGGCATAGGGACCAAGCACACGGATGTCGGAAAATGCCTTTTCATCCGTCATGGTTCATGACCCCACTGCTGCTCACTGCCAGCGGCTCTGTGAGTTGCCCAAGCGCCGTCACTTGACGCAAGCAGGCCAGCGTCAGCAGAGATGGCACGGTAGTTCCGGCTTCGAGGTTGCAAACCGTGCGATAGGACAGCTTCGCAGCCGTCGCCAGTTCCATCCTCGTGAGCCCTGCGGATTCTCGACGATACCGCAGCATGTCACCGAAGCGATGGGTCGTGTCTGTCGCGCTCTCAGCATCGGGAAGCATCGCCATCATTTGATCGCGTTGGCGTCGAGAAAATGATCGCCACGTGAGCGCCTCGCCGGTCAGCGATAGCTCGACGAGGCCGAAAGGATGGCCTAACGCATGGGGCCAGTTTCGCCAAGCCACCGCGACAAGCAGCACCGTTTTTCGACGGGCCACGGCCAGCGGCGACCATAGCGGACTCTCACCTGTCGCAGCCCAGCGCATAAACGCCTCTACCCGACGTTCACCCGGTTTGCTCAGGTCGAGCAGCGCGGAAGGCTTAGGCGAGCCAAGTAGCAGACCCGACGGTGAGACGTGGCGCGGACTGCGAGAAATCGGTGTACGACGACTATCAGAAGACATAGGATCTCTCCGTTCACGTCGGCGAAAGCTTGGCGGCATGATCCGACGTGGGCGCAGGGGCCACCGGCTTCGGTCGGTGGCTCGTTTTGCGTCTGGGCTCTATCCGTCCCGACGCGGGAACATTGGGGCTAGAGAAAAGCGATCCCAAGCGTCAAACGTTCGACGCCATGTATGTCGGCTTGTGCTTCGGTCATAGACATGACGGTCGTGTATCACACCTATAGTGTGTATATCAATAGTGTGCCTACTTATTGTGTGTAGACCGCGATGGAAGCGAGTTGTATTGCTTCCCCGGTGCCCGACGCTGCAAAACAGTTTGGCGAGAATCTCCGACGGCTGCGCCTTGCTCGTGAGTTGACCCAAGAAGCGCTTGCCGAGAGGGCTGGTCTGCATCGCAACTACGTTGGGATGGTCGAGCGTGGCGAGCGAAACATCAGCCTTGCGAACATCTGCAAGCTGGCCACCGCACTTGCTTGCGCTCCGGCGGACTTGCTGGCGAACATCGCAGC
>CAYTGC010000807.1:0-2224 GCA_964437195.1 uncultured Myxococcales bacterium
CAAATGAAGCCTCGTCTTGGGGTCTTCTTCCGTCGGCACAGCAAGGCCCATGAGCTTCAGAGATCCGCCTCTCCCAGCGCTGAATCTGAGTCCTCAGCTAGCGTCTGCATTCGTTTCGCTGGTCTCAGTTTGATGCACGAACATGGTGACGAGAGCCCCCCAATCGCTTGATCATCCAGCGCCACAGCTCACCGAAGGAAGACTGTGTCGCCTGAATGGTCGGCTCTACAGACCGTGCTCGAGCACCTTGTTGGGACCGACTCACAGCTGCTTCCTCATTGACTCTGGGAGCCAGCATGTAGTGGTCGTGTAGGCGTGTGTTCATGAGTTTCTGGCTCGAGCTGACACCGATGACCAGCGACGCTCCGGACTGCAGGGCGGCCTCAAACTCCGACTCCTTCTTTCCTGAAACCAAGACGACAGGACGGAGACTGGGGCGAATCCTCCGCAGCTGTCCGCACCACTCGAATCCGCTGGTGGCCTTTGCTGATTCATCCACGATGACCATGGACACATTCTCATCACGGACCTTGGCAGCAACGTGATCCATGGTTTCAGCCTGCAGAACGTCGATTCCTACCGCACGAAGTGAATCGATGCTGTGTTTGGAAAGCGCGTCACCAACGACCCGCAAACCACCGAGATCGGCGGACGGCACAGGGAGCACGTGGGAGCATGAGGCCATCGTTGCTGCTCCAATGCTTGGCACGGAAGCAAGATAGGAATTCCATCGCGCCTGATCTTCGTTGGATGTACTCGACACATGGACCCCGAGCCCGTAGCCCGCCCTTGTTCGTTCCACATAGGTCACGCTGACCATCATGCGCAGAGGTGCTTCGTCCGCATCTAGATGCACGTGTAGCTGAACAACCGTGTAGATCGATACGAAGGAAGGAGAGACCAGAAACATGGTCGCTCTGCCCAGCTTGTCTACGCGCATGCTGATCCAGTGGCCGTGGATAAAGGCAGCGACATGTGGGCCCGTGGGTGTGCGCACCAAACGACGCTTGCGGGGAGTCTTGCTGGTGTCCATGGTCTTTGCTCCTGTTTCCCCAAAGACACAGGCTGTGCAGACTTGTCGCAAACTTTTTGAAGGTAACGGATTCGCGGTGACTGACGAAGCGGAGGGAGCGGGAGCGCCTCGTCGCCCTCCTTGTGCTGCTCGCACATCAAATAGGTGACCAGATGTGCGCTGATTTCCAAACCGCACCACGGTGTAGGCTCGGTTTGGTGTTGGTGCCACGCTGGTTGCTCCTGGTGCCATCCAAACGCCGATCTGGGCGAAGTCAGCAGCCACCGCGCAGAGGATTGCCGCATCGCTCAAGCCGGAGCAGCGTCAACTGTATGGCGCGCTGCTCGACCGGATCATGCAGATGAATGCGAGCACGGGCGAGAGCGGAATTCCGCCGAGCCGGGTTGCCAAAGTCATCCTCGCTGCGCTAACGGACAAGCACATGCAGACTCGATACTCCGTTGGCATCGAATCGCACGCGATCGACTTCGTTCGGCTGCTACCCGCGATACTGCGCGAGAGTCTGCTACGCCGATATTTCAAGCTCTAGCAGCAGGCGGGTGGATTCTTTCCCCTCGTCTCACCTTCCGGGAACCGATCGCCCGGATCGTGGCGGAATCGGAGACGGCACCAGACGGTTCACATCAGACTGTCGCCGACCTGTTTGATAGCAAACCGGTCTCTACTTTCGGCAGCATCTGTGCGAAGATCGGCCTGGGGTGACCAAAGTTCAATCGCAGGACCCAGACGAGGGGTCCCCACAAGTTGCGGAGCTCCCTCCGGTCGAGCACTGGGAACGGTACGAGATCCTGAATCTCCTCGGTAGAGGAGGCATGGGCTCGGTATGGAAGGCACGCGACCAGCGGCTTGGCCGAATGGTCGCGCTCAAGTTCATTCGCGGCGACGATGCCACGATGGTGACTCGCTTTCAGCAGGAAGCCCGTGCACAAGCGCGCATCCAGCATCGGCACATCTGTCAAGTGTATGAAGTTGGAACGGTGGCGGGAAAGCCCTACATCGCGATGCAGCTGGTCGAGGGGAAGAAGCTCGGGGATGCGGCCAGAGAGATGTCGCTGCTTCACAAAGTGCAGGTGATGAGCGATGTGATTTTCGCGGTCCACGAAGCCCATCGACTCGGAGTCCTGCACCGGGACCTGAAGCCAGACAACATTATGGTGGAGAAGCGGGAGGATGGGAGCTTCCTTCCTGTCG
>CAYTGC010000808.1:0-2220 GCA_964437195.1 uncultured Myxococcales bacterium
CGCAAGTCGCTCGACGCGCGCAAAGGCTTCCCGATCGGCTATCGCATGCAGATCGAGGTCTTCCCCGAAGGAGCAGAGCTGCCACCGGCTTGCTCGCGGATCGATGTGCCTCGGCCCGGGCAAAAAGAGAGCTGGCCGTTTCTGCAAGGTGGCATGCAGCGCCTGCCAAGCCCGGTGCCGCTGGCCAAGCGAAAACGAGTGGTCATCGTGGGCAGCGGACCGGCGGGAACCCTGTGCGCGAAGCGACTGTGTGAAGCGGGCGCGGAAGTCATCTTGCTAGAGCAAGGGCAGCCGGTTCAGCCGCGACGTCACGATCTGGCCAAGCTGACCCGCGGCGAGCTTTCACCCGATTCGAACTACTGCTTTGGCGAAGGTGGGGCCGGGACATTTAGCGACGGCAAGCTGTACACGCGCAGCAAAGACCGCGCGGCGATTGGCGAGACCATCTTGACGCTGGTAGAGCATGGCGCCGATCCCAAAATCAGCGTCGAGTCGCGTCCGCACATCGGCAGCAACCGCTTGCCCAAGATCCTCTTGGCCCTGCGGGCTGATCTGACGACGCGTGGCGTGCTGTATCACTTCGGTGAAAAAGTCGTCGGCCTGCTGCGTTCACCGTCGGGAAAGCTGCTCGGGGTTCGTTGTGTGTCGGGCCTCGAAGTGCTGGCCGATGCGGTCGTGCTGGCGGTGGGCCACAGTGCGCGCGGCATCTACGAACTGATGGTGAACGAAAACATCTTCGTCGAACGGAAGCCGTTTGCCATTGGGGCCCGCATCGAACACCCACAGCCGCTCATCGATCGCATTCAGTACGGACGGGCGGCGGATCATCCGGCGCTGCCTGCGGCGTTCTATCAGGTCGCTGCGTCGGTGGGTGATCGCGGCGTCTATAGCTTCTGCATGTGTCCGGGCGGCTGGGTCGTCCCGAGCGCCACCGAGCCTGGTGGTCTGTGTGTAAACGGCATGAGCCTGAAGCGTCGAGACTCGCCGCTGGCGAACAGTGCGCTGGTGGTTTCCGTCGAAGATCGCGATGTCGCGGCGTTCGAGCGCTTCCCATCCGATCCGCTGGCAGGCATGTGGTTTCAGCGAGCCATTGAGGAGCAGGCGTTTTCCGCTGGCGGGGGGCAGTTTCGGGCACCGGCGCAGAAGCTAACGGACTTTCTTGGTGGGAAGCCGAGCACCGATGTTCTGCCGACGACTTACCGACCTGGTGTCGTCGCATCGAACCTGGCCGATGTGCTGCCCGCGTTTGTCGTGACCTCACTCAAAGAGGCGATGCAGAAGTTCCAGCGCACCATGCCGGGATTCGTTGCGCCGCAGGCTCAGCTCGTTGGGGTAGAGACGCGAACATCCTCACCGCTGCGCATCGTGCGGGACGACAAGCTGATGTCACCGTCGCTGGCCGGACTTTTTCCGGTGGGTGAAGGGGCTGGATACGCGGGTGGGATCGTCAGCGCTGCCATCGATGGTCTGCGCAGTGCAGACGCCGTGCTCGCCTATTTGCGCAGCTAGGTTCGCATTTCCGACCGGTATGTAACGACTTTTTTGCGTTGGTCACACCGACGGACAGACTGGCTTTGCCGCCTTGACAGCGGCAAAAAGTCAAGGTAAATCCAGCGCTCACCCATAGGAGTTTGTCTGATGCCTTCTGGCTGGAACGCCATGTCTTGTGTGGCGGGATCTGCTTTTCGTGCCGCTTGTTTTGCCTTCGGAGCGCTGCTCCTTTCGTCAGTGAGCGCATACGCGTCCGAAGTCGTAACCCTCGCCGACAACACCCAGATCGCAGGCAAGCTCACCCACTACTTCGACGGCGTCATCGTCATGGAGACGAGCGGTGGGCAAAAGCTGGAGCTGCCGCGAGACAAGGTCAAGTCGATTGCCTTCAAGCTGCCGCCTCCGCGGGCCGAGTTCTCGACGCCGGAAAAGACGTTCGAGCGCTGGCGAGGGGCGATGGCCAAGGGCGACGCCCAAAAAGCGATCGACTGCTACGCGCTGCTTTACCAGGGACAGGTCGGCCAGCAGATGATGCAGTCGCCCGAGGACCTGAAGAAGGCGCAAAAAGACCTCGAAGGCGTGCAGTTTGAGCTTCGCGGCAGCACCTTCAAGACGCAGGGCGAGTTCAAGCTGGCGACGCTGAAGGTCCGCAGAACCAAGGGCGAAAACGTCCAGACCGACGAAGTGAACCTTGTGCTGGAGAACGGCGAGTGGAAGATGACGCCGTAA
>CAYTGC010000809.1:0-2215 GCA_964437195.1 uncultured Myxococcales bacterium
CTACGAGAAGAGGCCGCGCGCAGCCCACAGACCAAGAAGATCGACCTCGAGTTCATCGTCAAGGGGTCGGGTTCCGTGTCGTCGGTCCGAGTCAACGGATCTACCAGCACGCCGGTTGCCGCGTGCGCTTTCGCCAAGATGCAGTCGATCAAATTCCCCGAGTGTAAGACCTGCGCCAAGACGGTGGCGGCCTTCTCTCTGACCCTCAAGTAAACCGATCGCTTCTCGGAACTGAACCGCAGGCTTTCGACGCCGCCGCACTCGGTGTCATGCCTGTAAGGTCCGATGTCCTCGCGCGTTTGAACGGAGTACCAAGTTCGTGCAGCACCCCGACCGCACAGGCCCGGACGACTCGGCGGAAAAGAGCGCGCTGCTTCAGCGGGAAAAGCGCGCCGTCGAGAAAGCCCAAGCTGGCGATCTGGCTGCACTCGAACCGATCCTCGCTGCCCATGCCGAAGCACTGTTTATGGGCATCCTCGGTCGCGTCGGAGAAAGAGCCCAATCCGAGGACATTCTGAAGGACACCTTTGTGACGGCACTGGAACGAATATCTACCTATACGTTTCAACAGCGCAGCATCTTTCACTGGCTGAGGCAGATCGCTTTCAACAAGGTGATCGATTTTCATCGCGCGCAGGGACGACGCAAGCGGCTGTGTCAGGCCCTTAGGGCAGAACTAAACGAAAGCGAAGACGCGACGGCCCCGCTCCTTTTGTCGGCAGCCGAGGAGCGCACAATCGCCCAGCAGCGCATCGAATCGACCCTCAAGGTCTTGCACGAGCGCTATGCGACGGCGATTCGGCTCCGGCTGTGTGAAGAAAAGTCCCGTGCGACCTGTGCCGCTGCACTCGGAGTGTCCGTCGAGACCTTTGATGTGCTGCTGTTGCGGGCAGTCCGTGCCTTCCGCAAAGCCTATGGAGAGCCCGATGCTGGATGATCGCGAAGGTAATGCTGGTGGAAAGAGCCACAGCGACGACCCGGATGCCCCGCCGCGGAGCGATGAGTTTCGCGCAGCCCAGGTGCTACGAGAGGCGCTTCGCGAGACAGAAGACAAGCTCGAGTCCGATCCGCTCCACCCGGGAACACCACGCAGCACCGAGGCACGCTGGCTGGCGGCTCATTTGCGGTTCCCGATGGAGCTGGAGTCTCTGGGTGAAGTCCGCGCGCGCGGCCTGGCCCGGGCCGCTCGAGAGTCCATCGCCGTCAAGCGGACCCACGCCGAGCTCCGCAGCACGACGATTCGTCAGCTCAGTCGATCGATCACGGGAACTGGCGGGTTGCTCCTCGGCGCTGCCATTATGCTCATCGTGTCGTGGGCCATCCTCGATCAAGGCAGCAAGCTGCGATCGACGCCAAGTAGCGGCATGGGCCAGACGGCATGGCTGCTCCGCGAATCACTTCGCCGAGGTGAAAGTCCGACGGTGAGACTCGATCTGATCCTGCAAGAAAGGCTACGCCAGCGACGGATGCATCATGTACGCGGCAGTGTCACATTGGTCAATCGTCACCATCGCTTGTCGTCTTCGACGGCGATGCGAGAGGGAGACAAAGTTCAATGAAGCCATCGAGCTGGCGCGGCGCCCTGGTTCTGGTGCTGTTTCTCCTCGGGACCTGCAACCGAGAGGATCTGGCCAGCCGCAGTGACGAAGCGATGCTCCTCTCGCTAAGCGAAGCACGCGCACTCCAGCGCCGAGCCGATCTGCATCTGCTGGACGGAGATGTGACGGCGGCGATCGCAGACATCAAGGAAGTGCTCGCGATCCGCTTTCCGACCGGAAACCCCGACGGAGAAGACGCGCTGCTCGACGCACACGCAAGGCTCGCCCGACTGCTTTTGTCGCAAGGTGGAGAGGAAACGGAACGACAGGCGCTCGCCCAGATTGAAGCGGGCCGCAAGTTGGCAACCCGCGACAGCTTCTTCCGTGCAAACCTCGAGTCAGTGGCCGCTGACATTTACGAAGCACGCGCCAAGCGGCAGAGCGATCCCGCGTCAGCCAAAGAGGCGCGCAAGGAAGCGGTTCGAGCCCTCGAGCGTGCGATAGCAATCGATCGGCACCTTTTGCGGGCTCTTTTGTCATTGCCTGATTTCCCAGAGGAGCACTAACGCGATGCGCCTTCTGCCACGTCTTTTTCGCCACAAGCAGCGCCGCTTCGGGATCGACATGGTCTGGCTCGGGCTGCTCAGCATCGGGTGCGCGCACCGACCCAGCGTCGC
>CAYTGC010000810.1:0-2212 GCA_964437195.1 uncultured Myxococcales bacterium
GAAACCAAGGACAAGAAGACCACGACCTAGTCTGACGATTAGGTCCTAGCGAAGAGGCGCTGCTCGGGATGACTGGGCGGCGCCTTTTTTGTTTCAACCTGCCGAGCCGGTGCCTTTGGTTCCCGACTGACCCCGTGACTCTGAGCCATCTTCCTCTGAGTCATCGGTATCGGACTCGCTGGCCGTACCGCCTTGCAAAAGCTCGCGAGCGACATCAGCGGGATCTTCGTTGGATGGAGTAGTTTCTCGGCGACCAGTAGGCATACCTGAACCGTACACCACTATTTCGCCTGTTGGAAGTAGCCGTCAAATTGGGGTTTTATGTGTTTTTGGACAAGGAGCAAGTCGTCACATGATCGTCGCCGTCACGGGAGCCACGGGCTTTGTCGGTACCAACCTGATTTCAGACCTGGTCGAGAAGGGTCACACTGTGCGGGCGCTTTTGCACTCGGGCGATACCGCCAAAGAGAGCCTTAGGGCGCGACTTCCGCCGGGGGCCGACGTGGAGTTCCACCAGGGCGATGTGCTCGATCCGGGCTCGCTTCTGCGGGCATTTTCCGGGGCCGAGGTGGTGTTTCATCTCGCGGCTCAGATTTCGATCAGCCGCCATGACGCGCCGAGCGTGCTGCGGGTCAACGTCGAAGGTCCGAAAAACGTTGCCGCGGCCTGTCTTCACACGGGCGTGCGGCGAATGATCCACTTTAGCTCCGTACACGCCTTCGAAGTGCCGCCTCACGACGAGCCGATGGATGAAACCACACCGCTGGTCGACGGTCATACTGCGCCAGCGTACGATCGCAGCAAGTCGCTCGGTGAGCGCGAGGTGATGCGTGCCGTCGACAAGGGCCTTGATGCGGTGATCCTGAATCCGTCGGGAATCATGGGGCCAAACGATCATGCTCCATCGCGGATCGGACGAACCCTGCTCGACTTTGCGCGCGGTCGCTTCCCGATGGTCGTGCCCGGCATTTACAACTGGGTCGACGTGCGCGAAGTGGTGTCGAGCGCGATCTCTGCCGTCGAAAACGGCCAGCGCGGGCACAAGTACATCCTCGCGGGTGAGGTCGGATCGATTCGCAAGCTGGCTGAGCTGGTCGCCGAAGCGGGCGGCAAAAAGGCACCGCGCTATAGTGCGCCGCTGTGGCTTCTGGCTCCGGTTGCCCCGGTGCTTGAGACGGTCGCCCATCTCACCAAGACCTCGCCGCTGCTTACCCCGCAGTCGATCCAGATTTTGCAAAGTCCCTGCGATTTCCGGTCCGACAAGGCCATGCGAGAGCTGGGCCATCGGGTCCGTCCGCTCTCCGAGACCGTTGGCGACGCCGTCAGTTGGTTTCGCGAGCGCGGCCACTTGCCCTAGCGCTTACACCACATCGACTGCGGCCATGCTTGGCATGTGCTCGCTCGACAGGCGGCCTCCGCCTCGTCCCGCCGTCGCATCCACCAGCGGCAGGCCCATCGCTTCGGCCAGGTCCGCTGCCACCGCGCGCTGGTTGCCAAACTCACCGCCTGAAGACACCCGGCGAAACACGATCGGCCCAAGCGGATCTCGCTTTTCGTCGCGCCAGCACAGGAAGATGTACTGCTGCCGAAATGGGGCCGCCAGTCCATCTGATACCAGCTCCGAGCGCAGCAGCACACTGGCGAAGTCATCGAAGCTGCCCGACTGCTTCTTTTCCCGAAGACCCGACATCACCGTCATTTCGTACGTCCGGGCCTTGAGATCACCGGTCATGTCCACGAAGCGCGCATCGGTGAGCAGCGAGATGGGAATGAAAATCAGCGAAGTGAGCAGCGTCAGCCCGAGCCACACGACGCACAGCAGGATAAAGATCCGCTCGGACCGAACCGACAAGGCGAGGGTGCAGGCCGCCACCGCCGCGGAAGCCAGGCTCGCGTCACGGATGGTTCTTAGCGCCGGTTTCCTCACCCTCTGCGGCGAGCGCAGAACCACAGCTTCATCAGAGAGGCGACAGTCCAGCCAATCTTGCATTTAGCGCACTCCCGTGCTGGCCCTCGTCGCTCTAGTGCAATGCTACCCCCGCAAGCGACGACCAGTGTCGTTCAGTCTACCGTAAGTTGCACTCGAAAAGGCGTTACGAAAATGTCACATCGATTCGATGCTTCCGCCTATCCCGGCGACCCATAGCTCGACCTACACTGCGTGGAAGGGAGACTTTTGGCATGGCCAAGATTGCAATCATCGAGGACGAGG
>CAYTGC010000811.1:0-2212 GCA_964437195.1 uncultured Myxococcales bacterium
GCGCGCAAGCTGCATGGCTGGCCCGTCGACCGCTACGAATACAGCTACCAAGTCACCAAGCCGGAACTGCAGCAGGCCAAGGCCGTGTTCGACAAGTTCTCGAACATGAAGATGGAAGTGGTGCAGGTCGGAAACTACTTGGTGTTCGCGATGGGTGGAACCGTGGACCAGGCTGTCAATGCACTGATGAGCGGAAAAGGCGAGTTTGCCACCGAAGCGACGAAGCGATTCCCAGCCGGTGCCAGCGTGTATGTCGATCTGGATCTGAAGCGGGTGGCAAGCTCTGTGGAACAGGCGATGGGACGACCACTGGGTGTTCCCGTTCCCCAAGGAGCAGAAGTGGTATCGGCGGCCTCGTTCGACAGCGGAGCCAAAAGCCAGCACCAGCTTTACATTCCCAAGGGGCTCGTCGATTTGGGAATTTCTGCTCTTATCGCGGCGACGCAGCAGCGAAGTCGCGCAAACGATGAGTTTGGTTACGATCCTGCCGGACCTATGGGTCCACCACCGGGCGCTCCGCCTCCGTAAGACCGATGCTATGGGCGAGCAGCCGACCTGGCTCGCCCGTACTCCGCGGGCTTAGAAGATCTTGTGCACCAGCCAGGTGATGCCGCTGTTCAAAACGCCCGTCACGACCGATCCAATCAGCGCGGAAACAAAGCCGTCGATCTTTACGCCATCGATGAACTTGTCGGTGAGCATAAAGAGGAAGGCGCGAATCACCAGGCAGAACAGACCGAGCGAGAGGATCACCAGCGGCAGCGTCATTAACGCGAGCAGCTTGAACAGCAGGCCATCAAGAATTGCAAACACGATGGCGAAGCCAAACGCGCTGCGGAATGAGCGGACCTCGATGCCTGGAACGACGCGGGCCGTCAGCATGAACGCCAGGGCATAAAGAACAAACGACACCAAAAACGAGATCATGATTCGGCCTCCGGGCGCTTCGCTGCGCCACTTGTCCTCATCTTGCCCCGCTTACGGATCGCGCGCCACCACATGCTACGATGCGCCATGGCCGCGATTTTTTTTGCCTTTCTGGACGGAGCATTCCGCTATGACTGCGCAAGTTGTGGACAAGCTTGCTGCCGAGGCAAAGGCATCGCGCTGTCCGCCCAGCGAGAGCTTGTGCCGCTGCTCGGTCGGGTGCCACAGATTGCGCCGCTTTTGCAGCCGCTCGCTGGTGGTTATGTGCGACTGCCCGATGTCACGGACGGTTGCTGGTTTCTCGCCGATGATGGGATGTGCCGTTATGAGCGCACCCATGGCCGCGACGCCAAGTTCACCACATGTCGCCTGTTTCCGTTCAATCGCGTTTTCCGCGTCGGTGCAAGCCAAGTTGTCGATGTCAACAGCGTCGTCTGTCCCGTCCAAGATGCGCTCGGAAGTGGTCGTGGCGTAACCCACGCCGAGCTATCCAGCGAGCTTGCCGCTTTTGCCAAAAACCCGCTGACCGAAAGCAGCGTCGACCTGCCGCACGGCGCCCGCGAGCTGCGCTGGTTGGCGCTGGAAACGACGGTGCGAGATGACTCCGAGCGTTTTGTGGCGGAGCCGACCTTCTTGCCCTTTGCGCGACATATGCAGCAGACAACGAACCGGCACCTGGGCCTGCGGGGCGAAGTCGACGATTCGGTGGGTCTCTTGGCCTCGGTGCTGGACCAGCTGTACGGACCAAGCGATTCGCCCTTCGCATCTGGCATGGCTCGCGCGCTCACGCTGCTGGTCCCATCGCTGCGGTTTAATGCGCTGTTTCGCAAAGGGAACGACGACTACCGCCGAGCCGTCCAGTCCTTGCCAACGCAGCTTTTCGCCACGTACGCACTTTCGCTGCACGCTGCCGCAGTCTGGAATCGGCCGCTTTCGCTGCGCGCCATCACCGAGCTGCATCAAGCCCAGACCGATCTGCGGACGCTGCTCGGTCGGCTACATGAACCGGCGCAGCTTGGCGCGCCCCTTGTCGTTCCCGATCTTCCGACGACCTTACAGCAGGCGGCGCGAGAGCTATTTGACCGCTTGAATCGTCCGCAATCGCAGAAAATTCCCGTCGGAGAATCCCTGGTCCAAGTGGCAACCACGCTGCCGCTGGCCGAGCGTTCGCTCCTTCCGACGCTGCTTCTGCGAGCGGGTGAGTCTCTGCGCTTTGTGCCCGCACACCCTTGACTGGACCGCAGCCTACGCTATCGTCCCCGGCCGTGAACGCAAACGGCATAGT
>CAYTGC010000812.1:0-2208 GCA_964437195.1 uncultured Myxococcales bacterium
GTCTTTGAGCTGCTCCTTTTCTTCGGAATCTGTGGACCCCATGTAAAGCTCGCCAACCTGCTGACAGAGCCGCTTTTTCCGACGGGAATAAAGGGAATTTTTGCGGCGCTCCCGTTCGCCATTTGGTTCTATCTGGCGCTGGAAGGAGTCGCGATGTCCGCTGAGGAAGTCGTCAGTCCAGAGCGCGACATTCCACGCGGCTACATCGCGGGTCTGTGTACGCTGGTGGTGCTGGCGCTGGGAACGCTCATCTGCACGAGCGGCGTTACATCCAGTGCCAACTTGATCCAAGACGAGTCACCGCTGCCACATGCCATGGCGACGGTACTCCGGCCCGATCATCCGCTAACCCACATGATGGTTTACATTGGACTGTTTGGTCTGCTCGCGTCGTTTCACGGCATCATGATGGGCTACTCTCGCCAGGTCTTTGCACTTGCACGCGGTGGTTATCTGCCGACGTTTTTGTCCTATCTGCATCCCAAGCGAAAGACTCCTGTGTGGGCGGTGATTGTGCCAGCGCTGGTCGGTTTGGTAGTGGTCCTTCTCGACAAGACCGAGCAAGCGATCACGCTGTCATCGATCGGTGCAACGCTGCTGTATGTCGTGTCGATGATTTCGCTTCTCGTTCTGCGGAAGCGAGAACCGGATCTGCGTCGTCCATTTCATGCGCCTCTGTATCCGGTGTTTCCGGTGGTCGCGCTGTGTCTGGCCGTCCTGTGCTTCATTGCAGTGGTGTCCAGCCAGCCGCTGCTCGCCCTGTTGTCTGTGTCGATCTTTGGGCTGTCCATTCTCTACTACTTCTTCATCGCCAGAGCGCGGGTTGCCGAGTCAACAGCCAAGGTCTAGTGGTCGCTTTGCTGCTTTCGCCTCGACGATTTCTCTTTCGGTTTTCGCCAAGGTGTGGCCAGCTTGCTTTTTCACAACAAGAGAGATTCATCATGAGCACCGTCGTGATCACAGGCCAGACCCTCGAACAAACGCTGAACAAACCCGGCATTGTCGTGCTCGACTTCTGGGCGCCGTGGTGTGGCCCGTGCCGCTCTTTTGCTCCGGTGTTTGAAGCCGCATCGGAAAAGCACACAGACGCAGTGTTTGGCAAGATCAACACCGACGAGGAACAGGAACTTGCAGCAGCGTTCGGAATCAGTGCGATTCCCACGCTGATGGTCTTCCGCGATGGGGTTGGCGTGTTCCAGCAGCCAGGAATGCTTCCAGCGCAAGCGCTTGACAAGCTGCTGGATCAAGTGCGCGGTTTGGACATGGAAAAAGTGCGCAAGGAAATCGAAGCGCACGAACATGAACACGGCGAGCACTGTGACCACGACCACGACGACGATCACAAGCACTAACAGGTTTTCCCGTCTGGTCCATTCCGCTTCGATTCCGAAGCGACTCCTTCCCTCCGCTGCTTCTCTCCGATTGACTCCCTTGCGGCGTCCTATTCCGTTCCCATCCGATTCCTAACCACCTGCAACCAAGCTCGATTGCGGAGCAAATTCGAAACCGGTTCTGACCGCGGTTCGCTTGCTGTAGGACGGCCCCCACATCGTCTGACGTTCACCTGCATCGCGAGCCCAAGCAGAGCGTCCGCGGCGGATTTCTCTTCGATGCGACCAGGTGAGTAAGGTATGATGGTTGGGAATAGCCTTGCGCGAAGCGGCATACCCATGGCCAGTGGCTCTCTATTTCCAAGGCGGCTGCGCTTCTGTGTAACGGCAATACGTTCCAGCGGTAAGAGACCATGAATACGCCCGTCGAAGCCCGAAGCGAGCCCAAGCCAGCGGTCAACCTCGTCGATCAGCGCATCGGCAAGTATCGCGTGGTTCGCAAGCTCGGCGAAGGCGGAATGGGAAGCGTGTTCGAGGCTGTTCACGTCGAAATCGGCCAAAAAGCCGCCGTCAAGCTGCTCAAGCCCGAGCTTTCGAGTGAGGCCAAGCATGTGCAGCGCTTCTTCGACGAGGCGAAGCTGCTAAGCATGGTCAGCAACCCGGGACTCATCAAGATCTACGACTTTGACCGCACCGCCGAGGGTCAGGTCTACATCGTGATGGAGCTTCTCGAAGGCGAGACCCTGTGGTCGCGCTTTGAGAAGCAGCAAAAAAGTGGCAGCCCGGAAGGAATGCCCGTCGAAGATGTTGCGCGAGTGGTCAGACAAGTGGCCTCTGCGCTCGCCGCCGTCCACGGGCGCGGCATCATCCACCGCGA
>CAYTGC010000813.1:0-2193 GCA_964437195.1 uncultured Myxococcales bacterium
CATCCTACGTTCGGACCTGCCCTGCGCCCTTGACCACGAACTTGGTTGCACACAGCTCGCGCAGACCCATGGGGCCAAACGCATGCAGCTTGGTGGTAGAGATGCCGACTTCTGCGCCCAGCCCCAGCTCGCCACCGTCGTTGAAGCGGGTTGATACGTTCCAGCCGACAAAGCTGGCGCAGACCTCGCGGACAAAGCGCTGCGCCGATTCTTCGTCGCGGGTGCAGATCACCTCAGTGTGCAGCGAGCCAAAGCGTGCGATGTGATCGATGGCGGCGGAAAGCGACGGCACAATCCGCACCGCCAGCGTCAGGTCCAGAAACTCGTGCCCAAAGTCGGTCGGCTGGGCCGCCGCAACGCGCAGCCCTTGGGGCAGCGGCGACGGCAAAAGCGCCTGCGCGTCGGGACAGGCCCGAAGCTCGACACCCGCCGGGGCCAGCCGCGCCGCCACAAGCGGCAGAAGCTGCGCCGCCACCTTTTCGTGGACGAGCAGGCACTCGAGCGCGTTACAAACCCCCGGTCGCGAGCACTTGCCGTTGAAGACCAGCTCGGTGGCCATCGAGAGGTCCGCCGTCTCATCGACAAACAAGTGACAGATTCCCTGGTAGTGCTGCACCACCGGAATGCGCGCATGTTCGACGACGAAGCGGATCAGCGACTCACCGCCGCGCGGAATGCACAGATCGATAAGCCCCGCTTGCCGCAAAAGCGCCAGCATCAGGCCGCGGTCGGGATTGTCGACAAACACGCACGCATCCGGCGGCAGCCCGTGCGCACAGAGCGCTTCCCCAAAAAGCCCAGCCAGTGCCCGGTTCGAGTGCAGCGCCTCTTTGCCACCGCGCAGGATCACCGCATTGCCGCTCTTGAGCGCCAGCGCCGCCGCATCAATCGTCACATTCGGACGCGCTTCGTAAATCAGCAGCAGCACGCCGAGCGGAATTCGCACCTTTTCGACCGTGAATCCCTTCGGCCTCGTCCACGACTCGACCACTTCGCCCACCGGATCGGGCAGGTCGATGATCTCGCGCACCGCCTTGGCAAGCGCTCGCAGCCGACCTTCATCGAGCCGCAGTCGGTCGAGAAGCGCCGCAGACAGGCCCGCCTGCTGCCCCGCCTGCACATCCCGGGCGTTGGCGAGCAGAACCGACTCGACGTGCGACGGCTGGCAGAGCAGATCGGCCAGGGTGGCAAGCACCGCGTTCTTCTGGTCCGTCGAAACACTGCGCAGAGGACGCGCCGCCCGCTGCGCCGCCTGCGCCAGCTCTACAGCCTGCTCGATCTGCTCCTCGGACACCTGTACCGTCTGCGTCGTCACGCGCTGTCTCCTTTGCCCTTGGTTCCCGACCCGCCGCGCCCCGCATCCAGCAGCACGAGGTCGTCGCGATGCACTGCTTCGTCGGCCAGCTTGTAGCCAAGCTTGTCCACGATATCGGCGGTCTTCACACCCACGATTCGCCGCAGCTCGTCCGAGCCATAGCTCGAAAATCCCCGTGCCAGCGCCGTGCCCACAAGTGACAGGATCTCGACTGGCTCGCCCGCTTCGAACGTACCCCGGACTTCGCGAATCCCACTCGGAAGAAGGCTCTTGCCGCGCTCGCACAGCGCCCGCTCGGCGCCATCGTCGATGACGACTTGCCCGGTCGGACGCAGGTCGCGCAAAAGCCAGCGCTTGCGGCTGCCGGTGCCGGGCTGCGGCGGCGCATGCACAAACGTCCCGATCGGCTCCCCGGCGAGCGCCGCATCGAGCACACCGACCTGCTTGCCGGGCGCAATCAGCGTCGGAACACCCGATTCTCCGGCCCGGCTTGCCGCCCGCAGCTTGGTCGCCATTCCACCGGTCCCCACCCCCGACGAGGAATCCCCCGCCAGCCCCAGCGTCTGCGGATCGATCCCGAACACCTCGGGAATCCGCGTCGCAGTCTTGTCCTTTCGTGGGTCCGCCGTATACAGCCCGTCGATGTCGGTCAAGATGATGAGCAGCTCGGCCTCGACCAGATCGACCGCCATCCCAGCCAGCGTGTCGTTGTCGCCAAACTTTAGCTCCTCGACGCTGACCGTGTCGTTTTCGTTGATGATCGGCAGCGCTTTGAACTCGATAAGCTGGGCAATCGCCCGCCGCGCATTGAGATAGCGCGTCCGCGACTGGATGTCGGCGTGGGTCAGAAGCACCTGCGCCACCTTGACCCCTTTTTC
>CAYTGC010000814.1:0-2190 GCA_964437195.1 uncultured Myxococcales bacterium
TGCGCTCGTGGCTGGTCAGCGCCGCGATGACGGTCACCCAGACAAGCAGGAAGAAAATTCCCAGCACGATCCTATTTTACTCCGCGAAAGTGCCGCCGGTCCGACTACGTTGCTACGAAATTCCGAGCTGAATGCGCCGACCGAGCAGGGAGGTCAGGACAGTTTCCAGCGTCGCAACCAGCTCTGCGTCGCCGGTTTTCCAGACTTTGCCCGCAGCATCGGGGTCAAAGTGCCAAGCCTTGCGCTGCGCCGCCATCCAGATCTGTCGCGCGGCTCGATGCCGATTGATCACAATTTTTTGCGATCCCAAGGTCAGGTTCAGGACGTCGCCGGACATCTCGACATCGACCTCATCTGGATCAAAAGCGGAGATCGCCCGCTCAATGCGTCGGATCATCGCGTCGGCAACCTTGTCAAACTCTGCGTCCTGTTTTTCGCGCGGATTCATAGCGGTTCGTGAGCCTAGCTCGGCTTGTGCCTTTCTACAGATGAAATGTCGCCGAAGCGAAAACTGCGTCGCGGGCTGCGGCGTCTACTGGCGAAGCGAAACGGGAACTTTGCTGCTCAGGTGGGTGATGACTTTTTGGTGCGCCTTTTGGATTTCTTCGTCGGTCAGCGTCCGGTCATCCGAGCGATAGGTCAGGCTGAACAGCAGCGCTTTTTGTCCGGTCGGAACATGCCCTTGACTGCGATAGTCCTCGAGCAAGGCAACCTGGCGGAGCAGTGGCTCTGCGCAATGTTGCATCGTGTCGAGTAGCGTGGCCGCGGAGACTTCCTGGGCGATGAAGAACGACAGATCGCGGCTGGTCGCCGGGAAGCGCGAGGGCGCGGAGTAGTGCGGTTTCTCGATGGGAAGGTCGGGAACGATCAGCTCGAATGCAAACGCTGCACTCGGCAGGTCGAGTGTGCTCCGAAGATCAGGATGCAGCTCGCCAAAGGTACCGAGCACTGCGCCCGTTTGGGCAAAACATACAGCTGCTGCGGCGCCTGGATGCAGCATCGGTGCTTCGTCTGCCGTGGCGGCTCGCACAAACACGGCCCGAGGATGGGCGTTTTCCGCAGGCTGCCAGCACAGCGATAGCCCGAGGCCGGAGACAAGCTGTTCGACCAGGCCCTTCACATCGTAAAAGTCGAGCGCATCGGTCGCCGTCGGCTTCAGGAAGTGATCGCGATGACCGTAGAGAACCGCCGCGACGTGGGTTCGCTCTGTCGGTAGCACTTCGTTTGCGGCAGATGGCTCGAACACCTCGCCGACTTCAAAAAGCCGCAGGTCCGTCTGTCCGTGGGCCAAGTTCTGTCGCAGAAGCTCGGCCAGTCCCGGCAGAAGCCGCGTTCTCAGAACCGAAAGCTCCTCACGCAGCGGATTGTCGATGTGCAGCGGCCTTGTTTCGCGCAACCCTTCGCCCATCTTCACGCGATCAGGGCTGGTCATCGAAAACTGGATCACTTCCAGCATGCCCAGCGAAGCACACAGCGCCCGCGCCCGGTCGGCGTTGCGGTAGCGTGTCATCTGCGCCGTCACAGGCTGCGGTTCGCTCATCGGTAGCTTGGGCAGCGTCGCAGGGATGTGATGCAGGCCGTACACCCGCGCGACTTCTTCGATCAGGTCAATTTCGCGCGTCAGATCGGGTCTCCGCGTCGGGATTTCGACAGTGAGCAGCTTGCCATCGGTGTGTACCGTCAGCCCGAGCGCTTCTAAGCACTGTCTCTGCGCCTCCAGCGGAATCGCTATTCCCAAGATGGCCGTCGTGCGCTCGGGCCGCAGGGTGAGCGTCGGCAGCGACAGCGCCTTCGGATAGACATCCGTTGCCGGTGCGGAAAGACATCCGCCCGCAAGCTTCACAATCAGCGCCGCACAGGCGTCAGCCACGTCGGAAAGTGCATTTGGGTCCGTGCCGCGCTCGAAGCGATGCGAGGCCTCGGTGTGTAGCTTGAGCTTCTTCGCGGTGCGCCGGATCATCGCCGGGGAAAAGTACGCGCACTCGAGCAGCACATCGGTGGTCGTCTCGCTGACTTCCGACGTCTGTCCGCCCATGACACCTGCCACTGCGACTCCGGCATCGGCATCGGCAATGAGCAGATCGCTCGGCCCGACCTCGCGCTCTTGCCCGTCGAGCGTCTTCATTTTCTCGCCCGGCTTTCCGCGCCGCACCACGATCTTCTGACCGGCCAGCTTGTGCAGGTCAAACG
>CAYTGC010000815.1:0-2188 GCA_964437195.1 uncultured Myxococcales bacterium
CCGAGATCATGGGAACGATGCCCCAGACCGGCGGTCTTGGCATTCCGGGCCAGCCGGTTCACATGTTCGCCATCGGCACAAGCCTTCCGGCGGCGCAGGTTTGCACGATGTCCGCGGACGAGCAGGCTGACTGGGTACACCATCGGCTCGTGCATCTGCTTCCCATCTACCGCTTCATTGTCTGGACGCGCGAAAACGACTTTGTCTCGATGGCCAAGGTGCTGGACAAAGAAAAGGCTGTGCGCAGGCAGCGCGGTCTTCAGAAGGGCGATCGGGTGCGCATCGTTCGCGGTATGCTGGCAGGAAAAGATGGCGCTGTGGCGGAAGCGGACGCCAAGGGCCAGCTCAAGGTCATCGTCGGTAAGATGGTGATCAAGATTGACGCCAGCGACGTGGAACGAGCGAATGCATGACACACTCTCGCGCCTGAGTCGGATTCCCGTTTATCGAAGACTAATCGCGCTGGCCCTGTTTTTGGGTCTGCTCGTCGGATTCCGACACCTGGCGTTGGTGGGTGTCACGCTCGTTGTTCTCTCCCGCGGCCTCGGAGCGCTCGGAGGAATCGTCGGCCGACTCCTCAAGCGGAGCGAGCGCGTCGGCGTGCTGATCTGTCTTGGTTTGCTTCTGGGAGCGCTTGGCCTGCTCGGCTTTGGCATGTTCCACATTGGAACCCGCTACTACAGCGAGCTGATGGCGCTGCGCTCAGGAAGGCCGCTCACCGACCTGATGAGCGAGCTTCAGAACGAAGCCGTGAATCGTCTGCCCGGCTGGATTCACTTCGAGGACCTAAAAGACAAGATCCCCGAGTTGGTGACTCCGGCGATGACGTATCTGCGAGCGACGGGCCGGATGTTGCTGCATGTCCTGCTCGGCGTGGTACTGGCCATCATCTACCTGCTCGACCGCCAGCCCGTCGACCAAATGCTGCACGAGATTCCCGGCAACAGCATCTTGGGGGCCTTGCGGCGCTACTTTGGCTTCCTCAGCGAAGCGATCGTGATCACCATCACGCTGCAGTTTGTGGTCGCGATCGTGAACACCGTGTTCACCCTGCCGATCCTCGTCGCGCTGGGCTTGCCGCACTTGCTGGGGTTCACGCTGCTATTGTTCTTGTCGTCACTGGTTCCCGTCGTCGGCAACCTGGTTTCGGGAGCGGTGCTGATTGTCGCGGCCTACGTGTACAAGGGACCGATTGCGGTGGCTGTGTTCGTGGGTAGCACCTTCCTTCTGCACAAGATTGAAGCGTACGTACTCAATCCGCGCCTGGCTTCACGACATGTGAACCTGCCGTCGCTTGTGCTCATCGTGTCGCTGGTGCTGTTCGAACACGCCTTCGGTCTGGTCGGTCTGTTTCTGTCCTTCCCGGCCTTGTACGTGGCGATGAACATCTCGTCCGACTTTCGTGGCGAGGATCCCAGTGAGTCCGACCTTTCCGATCCAGAGTCGCCACAGGATGACAGTCCAGCCAAGCCAACCGCCCCACGCGTCGTCGAGCCGTCCAGCCCGGACGCAGAGCGCCGACCGCCAAGCCCGCGCGCCCACGTCCAAAAGAAAGTGGCATCCAAGAAGCGGCGTTAACTATCTGCACTTTCTGTGCACACGACGCATCGACAGAAGCCTTCTCGCCGATTTAACCTAATAGGAAGACTGCGAGTTGGGGAGCGGTTTGTCTTCTACGCTGACTGGCGCGACCAAGTCTATCGCCCGCACCTGCGCGGTATGCGGTAGCTCTTATCTTCAGAGCGCCGGACACAGCTGTCCGCTCGGGGGACCGTCGGCCAGGCCCGAAGATGGCCTCGATGGAGCGGTCATCGACGATCGCTACAAGATCGACAAGATGCTGTCGAAGGGCGGAATGGGCATGGTCTACAAGGCCACGCACACTGTCCTCGACAAACCGCTGGCATTCAAAGTGATGCTCCAGCCTCAGGACGAAGCGGCTCGGCAGCGATTTCTCCTCGAAGCAAAGCTGGCTGTGCAAGTCCGACACCGCAACATCGTCGATGTCGTCGATTTCGGCGTGTTGTCGACGAATCAGCCGTTCCTGGTGATGGAGTTTCTCGTCGGTCAGACGCTGCAAGAGCTGATCGAGCAAGGACCGATTCCGCCCGCCCGGATGTGTTTTCTCGTCGCCCAGGTTGCCTGCGGCCTCGCCGAAGTCCACCGCAAAGGCATCGTCCACCGAGAC
>CAYTGC010000816.1:0-2183 GCA_964437195.1 uncultured Myxococcales bacterium
GGAATGATGCCGCGCTTTCTGGCTGGGCGCTCGACGGTGCGATTCCACGCCATCTTGAGCCCCAGACCCAGCACCCGCCGCGTGTCACGCGGATCGATCACATCATCGACCAGACCCCAGCCCGCGACCTTCAAGACATCGATGTGCTGCTGGATCATGCCGACGATCTGCGACTTCACTTCCGGCGGCGGCTCCGCACCACCAAACAGCTTCTTGCCGGCGATTCCCACCATTCCTTCTGCGCCCATCACACTGATCTCCGCGCCCGGCCAGGCGACGAGCAGATCGGGTTCATAGGCGCGTCCAGCCATCACGTAGTAGCCCGCTCCGTAGCCTTTGCGGACCACCACCGTAAGCTTGGGAACCGTCGCGGAAGCCATGATGTGCAGCATCTTGGCACCGTGCCGGATGATTCCTTCGTGCTCGACTTTGCTGCCAACCATAAACCCCGGAACGTCCATCAGGAAGACGAGCGGAATGTTAAAGGCGTCGCAGATCTGCATAAAGTGCGCGGCCTTGTCGGCGCTGTTTACGTCGAGGATGCCGCCAATGTGGCGCGGATTGTTGGCGACGATTCCGACCGGATAGCCACCGATGCGAGCAAGACAGGTGATGATGTTCTTGGCCCACTTGGGCTTTATGTCGAGGATGCGCCCGTGATCGACGATCGTTTTTACGATCGTGTACATGTCATACGACTGGCGCGTGCTCAGCGGCAGCACGTCGAGGAGCGCTTCATCGCGGCGCTCCAGTGGATCATCACACGGAATGATCGGCGGCTTTTCCTCGCAGTGCTGCGGCATAAACGACAGGTATTCCTTGATCAGCCGGATGCAGCTTTCCTCATCGGGAAGTTCGACATCGCCAACGCCGGAAGTCTCACAGTGAATCTTGCTGCCGCCCAGCTCCTGCTCGGTGATTTCCTGTCCAGTGACGGCCTTGACCAGCGGCGGACCCCCGAGCGCCATCGAGCCCTGGTTTTTCACCATCGGCACAAAGTCCGCCAAGCCCGGAATGTATGCCGTTCCCGCCGCCCCCGGACCTACCATCGCCGCGACCAGCGGAATCACTCCCGACATCAGGACTTCTTCGCGAAACAGGTGTCCCGACCCAGCAAACAGCGAGATCTGATCCCCGCCTTGTGACTGCGGATCGATGCGCGCCCCCGCCGAGTCAATGAACCACACCATCGGCATGCGGGCTCGCAGCGCCAGCTCGCGCATGCGGGTCACTTTGGTCTCGCCGGTCATTCCGATCGACCCGCCTTTGACCGTGAAGTCATACGCCGCCGCCGCCACCATTCGACCGTTCACCGGACCAAAGCCACAGATCACTGCGTCTGCAGGTGGCTTGTCGGTGGGATTTGAGCCGCCCATTTGGGTGCCAAACATCCCGACCTCGAAGTACTGACCCCCATCGAAAAAACGCTCAAATCGCTCGCGGGCGGTGAGCTTGCCCCGCTCGTGCTGTTTCTGCACTTTGTCGGGTCCGCCCATCTGTTTTACGCGCTCGCGCTCTGCCTCAAGCTCTGTCACCCGCTCTCGCATCGTCTTGCTCATTGCTTTCCACTCCGCAGCCTGCACTTTTTTCGACTCACAACACTCGCACAAACCGCGCCAATTCGGCTAAGTCTTCGCCATGCTACATGCCCTTCCGCTTCTGATTGGTCTGTCTGCGCCTGCGGCCCCGCCGGTTGCGCTCGCTTCTTCGGATCTGCGTACCGTGGCGGAGCAGAGTGGCTTTGCCCGCACCGGTCGCTACGACGAGGTGATTGCGCTGTGCGAGCGGTTTGAAAAGACGTTTCCTGGCCAGGTTCGCTGTCAGCGCTTTGGCACCACGCCGCAAGGTCGGCCGATGCTCGCGCTGGTCGCTTCTGCCGATGGGACGTTTGATCCCGCCGACCTCGCCAAGAAAAACCGCCCGGTGGTGCTGGCTCAAGGCTGCATCCACGCTGGGGAAGTCGATGGCAAAGACGCTGGGTTTTGGCTTCTGCGCAGCTTGCTATCCGGCGAGACGCTGCCCGGCGCACTGCACAAGCTGACGTTTGTCTTTGTCCCGGTCTTTAACGTCGATGGGCACGAGCGCTTCGCCGCCCACCAGCGCCCCAATCAGAGCGGCCCCGTCGAGACTGGCTGGCGCGTCGGAGCCCACAACCTGAACCTAAACCGCGACTACGCCAAGGC
>CAYTGC010000817.1:0-2180 GCA_964437195.1 uncultured Myxococcales bacterium
CGCGACTGAAGTGAACAGACGCGACGGAGCGCATCGTAGTCGATCGCATTCCAGCCGTCGTAGCGATTGCCGTGCTCGATCAGCGCGTCGCCGATAGGGTACGCCTCACCGTCATAGATGAAGCGCAGACCGACGTTGGCTGGCACGCCGAGCAGTCTGCCCAGCGCCTGCCGGACCCGCGGATATGCAAGCTCGATATCGTGGTTGCCAAGCAGGAGCGTGAGGGTATGGCCGCGCTGGCTGAACAGGCGGAGCGCTGCAAACACCTCGGGACTCCGCGACACCACGGTTTCCAAGAGCTGCGCAGCCGCTTCGTCATTGTCTCGGAGTGCTTTCCAGGTTGGCTCTCCGTTTGGGCCCAAATCGTCTGATTCCGCCAAAAAATCGACAAAATCGCCCGCAATCACCAGCTCTTCGCCACCTGCGGTTGCCTCTCTTGCTGCCAGGCGCTCGATAAACTCGGCAAGCGCATCGGTCTGCGTGCAGATCTGGAAGCCGCGCTGGCCGGGTATGTCGGCGTGTGCACCACCTAGGTGAAGATCGGAGACAATGTAGACCCTGCGCGGCTCCTGCGTCATGAGCGGTTCTCCCGTTTCGTAACATTCCGTCGATGGGGCACGCGAATCTTACACCCGCCCAAGCGGGGCACGCGTGTTCTGTTGCCGAGGGGCAAGCGCGCAGACTGCACCTCGAAGCATCAAAGCAATGTTATTTTGTTTCTTAATTCACTGAATTTACATCGATTGGTTAGGGCAACGGCTCCATGCACTGGTCGGACCTGCGAGCAGCAAGCACCTTTGCCACCGGACGCCGATAACCAGATCGATTCAACTGGGAGTAAATGCAATGGCCAATACGGGTCAGCGCAGGGAAGCGTTCGGCGCCTACTACTTCGTCGTCGAGATCGAGGGCGAACGGTTTGCGCAATTCCGCTCGGCGGGCGGTCTGAAGTCCGAAGGTGAAGTGGTTCCACTGATGGAAGGCGGCTGGAACGCCGCAGAGCACAAGCTCGTCGGCAGGACCAAGTATCCGAACATCGTCCTCAAGCAAGGCTACGCCGGTCCTGAGATGTGGCGGAAGCGGCAGCGCTTCATCAGCGACACGACTGGGGATCTGCGCCGTTTCGACGGTGCGATCATCCAGATGGGCCCCGGCGGTCGGGCGGTGGCGACGTGGACTTTCACCAATGCGTGGGTCTGCAAGTGGGATGCCCCCGACTGGGACGCCAGCAAAAACGAGATCGCGATCGAGACGATTGAGATCGTTCATGAGGGTCTGGCGCTCAACGGCTCTGGCCCGACGCCACCTCGCTCGAAGCACTCCTCGGGGGCAAAGAGCTCGGCAACGGCGAGTGGTGCCAAGCAGGCCGCTGCCGCTGCAAAAAATGGGTCTGGTTCCGCCGCCAAAGTGGCCGCAGGGGCGGCGGGTTCAGCTAAGAATGCGGCCAAGGGGGCTGCCGATGCAGCCAAGAACGCAGCCGACGCAGCGAAAAATGCTGCGAAGACCGCCGAGAAGGCTGCGAGCGACGCCGCCAACAAAGCTGTCGCAAACGCAACCAAAGACGTTGCGAAAGCGGCCGGGAAGGCGGGCGTCGACAACTTCAAGCCGGAGGTCACCGTGGGCAAGGACGGCGTCCATGCTCACGTCGAAGGCGACTTCAAAAAGAACGTCGCCGGAGTACCGGTAAGCGGTCATGTTTCCGCCGATGCTGTGGCCAACAAGAACGGCGTCAAGGCGACGGCCAGTGGCACGGCGAAAGCAGAAGCCGGTCCGGTCAAGGCAGAAGCCAAGGCCGATGCGGGCGTCTCGGTTGGCAAAGACGGCGTCAAAGGCCATGCGCAAGGCGAGGCGTCGGCCAAAGCTGACGTGAAAGCCGGGCCTGTCGATGTCCATGCGGACGCCACTGCCAAAGGTCGCGTCGATGAAAAAGGCGCGACGGGCTCGGTCGACGCCAACGCCACCGCCAAGGCGGCTGCCAAGGTCGGGCCGATGGACGTCAAGGCAGAAGCCGGTGCCAAGGTTCACGCCGATGAAAAAGGCAGCCGTGCCGAGGCTTCCGCAAAGGCCACTGCAGAGGGCAAAGTTGGGCCGGCCAACGTCAAGGCGGCGGCGGATGCAGGCGTCTCGGCGGACAGCAAGGAAGGGGTCAAAGCGCACGCTGGCGCCGAGGCGCATGCCGA
>CAYTGC010000818.1:0-2179 GCA_964437195.1 uncultured Myxococcales bacterium
TCGCCATGGCCAGTCCTCTGCGAATCGTAAACTACGCGGTGAACGGCTCCGGTGCCGGACATCT
Organism: uncultured Myxococcales bacterium; assembly: GCA_964437195.1. GTDB lineage: Bacteria > Myxococcota_A > Polyangia > Palsa-1104 > JAEUJZ01 > JAEUKA01. The sequence goes on from CAYTGC010000818.1 coordinate 65, forward strand.
CACCAGACTTTGCGCCATAAGCCGCTGGCTCCGTCGGTATACCCAAGTCCTAGAGCTGCGCGCAGAGATCTACTTTCTGACTACCAGTGAAGCGGACTCGCTGCTGTTTTCCGAGCGCTTCGCCAGCTTCAAGCTGCCATCGAAGACGATCATCGGTGAGACGGGCATCGACAAGACCACGTACCTGGGGCTGGCGAAGCAGTGGGTCTGGCACAGCTTGGGCCTGATTCGTCCCGATCTGTTTCTGGTGGATACGTTCCCGCGCGGTTCCTTTGGCGAGCTTCTGTCCGCGCTCGATCTGTGTCAGTACAAGGCCTTCATTCATCGGTCGGTGAAAGAGGAGTTTCTGTCGCGTCCAGACTTCGCTGCGATGCTGCCGCTGTACGACCTGATCTTGGTTCCAGAGTACGAAGAGGAATCCCAAGGAACACTCAAAGGAATCCGCCGCGGACAGCTTCACTACACCGGCCCAGTGATGATTCGCGAAAAGGTCGAGTGCTGGCCGCGCGAGAAAGTACGCGCCCACTTTGCCGTTCCAGACGACGAATTGCTGGTCTATGTCTCGGCAGGAGGCGGTGGGGATCGGAATGCAGCGTCTCACCTGGAAAAAGTCTGTGAGGTTCTGCTGTCACGACCGAAGCTGCATGTCGTCGTCGGGGCAGGGCCGCTTTATCGGGGCAGCTCGCTGCATGGTCCACGCATCACGTTCCTGACCCAGAGCGGTGTGGCGGAGCTTTTTTCCGGGATGGATCTGGCGGTCTGCTCCGCGGGCTACAACTCGTTCCATGAGCTGCTGCACGCGGGTGTCCCGACGGTCTTTCTGCCGCAAGAGAAGATCGCCGATGAACAAGGAAAGCGCGCTGATCTTGCCGAGCAGCGTGGCGCGGCAGTCCATCTGCGCGATCCCATCGAGAGTCCGCTGTTTGCCCACAAGCTACGAACGGTCATCGATTCCTTTTCCGATCCCCAGCTGCGGCAAAAAGCGCAGCTCGCAGCGATGAGCATTGTCCCCACCAATCATGCCCGGGATGCAGCCCAGCGGCTGCTGTCTCTGCTTGTGCCCGCGCAGAAAGTCGCGGCAGCGGCGGATGCCATGGATGACATTCTGCTGCAACGGCTTGCAGAGTCCGGAATGTCCATCGAGCCCGTGTGTGAGATTGCCCATGCGCTGCGCAGCGTTCACGGCGACGCGACCGAAGGGATTCCTGCCGATGAAGCGCTGTCACTGCTCCAAATGGCAAAACAGCATCAGCTTCCGCAACCGGCACTTTCGCGCATGATACGGCAGCTTGGGGGACGGATTGGGACTGGGGATCTCGACGAAAAAGCGACGGCAATGGAAGAGCTGCTGCGATCTTTGGCGGGCTTTGCGGACTGGCCTTCGGCTCAGTCTTTCCTCAAGCAACTTCCAAGCGAGCGGAGTCTGCCAGCAGCGGAAGCCGTGACAGAGCTGCGAAGGCTGCTCGGAACGCTGCGGAGCCGCAACCTCGATCTGTACGAGGGAGTGAAGGCTCTGTCGATCGCACAGTCCGATGATCAGGGTGGATCGCTGCGCGAAGTGATCAGCACCGCGATTGGGAATCTGTCATGAAGCGCGTCGATCCGCGGCTGCTCGGAATGCATCTTGGTAGGCCCGTCACGGGGCCAGACACGCTCCACATCGACATCACCAATGGCTGCAACACAAACTGCGTCACTTGCTGGGATCACTCGCCGCACCTGCGGGTTCCGCGTCCCCAGCGCTGGAAAAGACAGCGAATTGATGCAGCGACGGTAACAGACATCCTCAATGAGGTCAGCGAGCTAGGCGGTCTGCGCGCCGTGATCTTGTCCGGAATGGGCGAGCCGTTCACCCATCCAGAGATCTACGACATGATCGCAGAGGTGAAGCGGAGGGGTCTTCACCTTACGATCATCACCAACCTGGTGGCAGCGGACCCGCAGCGGATTCTGTCGCTCGGAGTCGATCAGCTGCTGTTGGGTCTGCATGCCGCCAGCGAGAAGGCGTACCGGGCCTTCCATCCCAGCTTTGTCGGGGATGAGTGGTCGCGCGTGCTCAGCATGCTGGCCTGTTTTCGCGACGCAGGACGGCGGTTCAAACACATCCATGTGATC
>CAYTGC010000819.1:0-2178 GCA_964437195.1 uncultured Myxococcales bacterium
TGCGACGGACGATCCGCGTGTTGATCGCCGCCATCACAAACGGCGCGGTGTAGTAACCGGCTTCTTCATCCACCTCGACGCCCTTTTGGTCGCCGCGATCGGATCCGCGATCCTTCTGCCGGTCGGGATACAGCGCGTAGGGATCGCCCATCAGCCGCCGCAGCTCGCGATCGTGCGCCGCCTCGGCAATCAAGTGCAGACCCGACGCCAGCGAGCCGCCACTGGCTCCGCCGCGCACGGCCACCACGTAAAGCTTGGCGGATCCGAGCTTGTGTCCTCGGCTTCCGAAGTGCTCCGCGAGAAGGTGCACGCCCAGGTCCGACGGCAAGGAATCGAAACCGCAGCAGTGGACAATCCGCGCTCCCGTCTGCTCGGCCTTTGCGTGGGCGCTATCGATCGATCGACGAACAAACGGCACCTCGCCGGTGAGATCGCAGTAATCGGTACCCGCCTCAGCACAAACCTCGACAAGAGGCAGTCCATACTTGGCATACGGCCCGACGGTCGTACAGACCACCCGCGTCTGTTCCGCGATGCTGCGCAGCGCTGTCTTGTCGCTGCTGTCCGCAATCAAAATCGGCAGCTCGCCAAGGCGCGGATCGATTCGAGCAAGCTCTCGACGGACATCCTCGAGCTTGGCTTGATTGCGACCAGCGATGGCCCACGCAAGGTCGGTTCGTCCCAGCTTGGCCAGATACTCAGCGACGAGCTTTCCGGTAAAACCCGAGGCCCCAAAGAGCACCAACGCAAACCGACGCTCCCCGCGTGGGGTCACGGAATTAGACATGGGCCGATCCTACCGCGCCGCCCAGGTCCGAAAGCAACCGCTCGATGTGACCCTTGACCGACACCTTGCGATAGACCTGCGCGAGCCGCCCGCTCTCGTCGATGACGAACGTCGAACGAATCATGCCCACGGTCTTTTTGCCATAGAGGACCTTTTCGCCGTACGCGCCGTAGCGCTTGGCCACCTCGGCCCCGGTGTCCGATAGCAGCGGAAAGTTCAGCGCGTACTTTTGCCGAAACTTCTGGTGCGAAGCGATCGAGTCCGGGCTCACGCCAAGAATCAACGCGTCAGAAAATCGCTCTCGCTGATCGCGAAAATCGCACGCCTGCTGGGTGCAGCCCGGCGTGCTGTCCTTGGGGTAAAAATACAGGACGATGCGCCGTCCGCGCAGCTCGCTCAGGCGATAGGCCTTGCCGTCGTCGGCTGGCAGGGAAAAGTCAGGGGCCAAATCTCCGACGGACAGTGTGTTCTGCGTTGCCATGTTGTTCTTTGGTCCTCTCAAAACGGGTCTAGGCGGCCTTGCAGTCGGCGAGTCGAATGAGCTTTGCCCCCGACCGAACAAACTCGCGCTCGTGACAGGTCAGCAGAAGAATTTGATGCCGACTGGCGCCCCGCCGCAAAAGCCGCAGCATCCGGTCAAAGCGGGCGTCGTCGCAAAACGTCAGCGCGTCGTCAAGAACCAGCGGCACCGACTGTCCGCGCTGCGCCATCAGATCGGCGACAGCGAGCCGCACCACCACCGCAAGCTGCTCACGCGTCCCAAGGCTGAGCGACGAAAACGGCTCAAGGATCTCGCCTCGCCACAGGCCTTTTATCTCCAGCGTGGTTTCGTCGAGTCCCAACCGGCAGCCGGGCAGGATCGCCTGCAAATACGGCTCACACAGGCGCAAAAGCGGCAAAAGGTACGCCTCACGAGAGCGCTGATCGTGCGTCTGCATGCTCTCGTACAACAGTCGAATCGCCTCCGCTTGCCGCTGTCGGTGCGAAAGCTCGACCTTGGCCCGCTCGTACGTCGCCGCCGTCTCCGCCACTTCTTCGTCGAGCGCTTGCTGGCCCAGCGTGCGCAGCTCGATTTGCAGCTCTTGCGCCTTCTGCTCAAGCCCAAGGAGCTGTCGACCCAGCTCGTCCACGGCATCCCTTCGCTGGGTCACACTCAGGCGAATTCCGTCAATATCAGACGTTTTAAGCTCATCTTCGATGGTTTTCGCCTGGTTTTGCTTGGTTTCAGCGTCTTGCTCTTGCTTATACACGGCTGCGTCAAGCTGCGCGTCACTCACATCTGCCGCTTCTTGGGCCAGCTGGGCGCGGTCTCGCTCAACCTCGCGGCGCTGCTGCGTTAGCATTCCGTCGAGAGAAGCCTGTTCTGTCCGCAGTTTTTCGACGGTGAGCCT
>CAYTGC010000820.1:0-2175 GCA_964437195.1 uncultured Myxococcales bacterium
TTTGACGACGGCGGTTTCGGCGTGACGAAAGATCTTTCCGTCGAAGCTGCGCTCTTTGGCCGATGTCTTTGTGACATCGCCCAGTGCCACAGGCCGCGCCAGCGTAAAGTGACCGCCGGACTCGATCAGGTAGTGAAATCCGCCCGCTGCCGACGGCCCAACCGCCAAAAGGTATTCATCCCAGTAGACCGCACTTTTGTCGATGGTCCGTCGCAGGTGACCGATGACTTGGTATTCCGTTCCGCGCAGCGATCCCTTGGCACCGAGGGGAAATCGGGGCTTTAGGACATCTTCTCGCTTGGCGGTGCGCAGCGCCTTGAGTGGTTCTTTGCTGACATCGACGAGGGTCGCGCAGTACGGACAGGTGACACGCAGGGTGTGATCGGGAGCCCGCAGTTCGAGAGCGCCGTGGCACGACGGACACTCCATGCGCGCGGCTTTTGCCGATGGCTTCGTCTCGGGTCGCGTTTCGAAGCCACCGGAGACAAGTCCGAGACCGGCGGGCTCGACCTGATGCCCAACGTAGAACTTGGCCGATCCGTCGGGATTTTCGCCATAGTCGAGCGTCCCAAAGCTGCGCCGCGGACCACTCAAGTCGGCATAAAACACCGGCTCGCTCGGACTGATGCGAAACGGCAGCTCACCTTCTGCCGAGACAATCTGGGCTTTGTGGATCTCGACGACATGCATCGTGAGTGGTGAACCGTCGAGGTTGGGAACGGTGACGCTGTGCCCAAGCCGCAAGCCGCGATGGGAAGGAACCTGGGTCGCGTCCGCGGATGGTGCCGTCAGGTAATAGCGACCTTGTGCCTCGGCGAGCCACAGCCACTTGCCGCTGTCCAGACCGAGATACCACTCGTTCCAGGTTCCCGCGCCGTGGTCGAGCTGAAGCCGACCTGCGACGGTAAAACCGCCAAAGCCAGTCCCCCGCGCGCCGATCCGTAGGAGCGATGGAACTTCAGCCAGCAGTCCTACTTTGCCAATCTTTTCGACGTCCACGTCGGTGCGGGCGACGACACTGCGACAGTACGAGCAAACCGAAAGTGCCGAGTTGGCCTGCGAAAATACGACCGCACCGCCACACTCTGGACAGTTTGCTTGCTTGACCCTCACGACGATCCCTCTTGGCCGAAACCACCCCGAATGACACAGCGAGCCGCCACTTTTTCCGCACCCAGCAGACGGCCAAGCTGATCCGCCCAGTTCCACGTCGCGCGAGGGCGACAGCAGTACAGGTTGAACGCCGCGTACCCGGTTTCAGGAAACGTGTGACAGCACAGATGGGATTCGGAAAGCAGCCACAGCCCCGTGATTCCGCCGGGGCCGGGGAAGGTGTGCCAAAGGGGTGCGCCAATCGGACGCAAGTGAAGATCGGTGACCACCTGCGCAAACACCGCCTGCAGAACGTCGTCACTCATCAGCGCATCGGGCCGACAACCCCACGCATCGATGATCCACTCCTCGCCGCTGCCCAGTGGGACAGCTTGGCTTGGGCTGTGGCCTTTGCGAACAGACTGCTTGTCGTTCGGTACGGACATTTGGTGACTCAGTCAGTCTATCCGTTTTTTTTGGTTTGTCCGGGCCCTAGTGCTTGCTGGATGACGGCCAGAATCGTCTCGTAGTCGAACGGCTTGGCCAAAAATCCGTCCGGTTCATCGTTGCCGAGTCGCTCGATGACTTCCTCTGGACTGAACCCGCTCATCAAGATGACGCGCTGGGACGGGTTTTGGTGACGGATGGCCTGGAAGACCTCGACCCCCGACATCGCGGGCATGGTGAGGTCGAGTAGGATAAGGTCGTACGGAGGCTGCTTTTCTGCCACGCAACGCAGTGCGTCGTGTCCGTCGACCGCAACATCTACCTCGAAGCCAGACTCGGTCAAGATTCGCTCGCCGACGAAACGAATCATGTCTTCATCATCGACGAGCAAGACCGAGCCTACATGCGATCGGCCCGGTTCAAACAGCTGCGTTTCCACTGCTGACGGATCCTGGGCCTTGCTTGACATCGGCAGCAGGATCTTGAAGCTGGTGCCCGAACCAACCACCGAATCGACCAGCATCGCCCCGCGGTGCCCGCGAACAATCCCAAGGACCGCCGCGAGTCCGAGCCCACGACCGGTGAACTTGGTGGTGAAGAACGGCTCGAAGATGCGCTGGATGTCTGCCTGGGGAA
>CAYTGC010000821.1:0-2175 GCA_964437195.1 uncultured Myxococcales bacterium
TGTCCCTGGTGGTCTTCTACAAGCGACCCTTTGACACGTTCCTCGGGGAAGTTCCGGGGGCGGGCAAGGGCCTGAATCCGCTTCTGCAAGACTTCTACATGGCGACGCATCCACCGTCGCTGTATGTCGGTTATGTCTCGGCGAGCGTGCCGTTTGCTTTCTGCATGGCGGCGCTGATCACCGGCAACCTCGACGATACCTGGCTTCAGTCGGTGCGCCGCTGGATGCTCGTCTGCTGGTACTTCCTGTCTCAGGGACTCATTCTCGGGTCTTTGTGGGCGTATCACGTGCTCGGTTGGGGCGGTTACTGGGGCTGGGATCCAGTCGAGAATGCGGGAATTTTGCCGTGGTTTACGGCGACGGCATTCCTACACTCGCTGATGATTCAAGAGCGGCGCGGCATGATGAAAGTCTGGAACGTCGTGCTCGTCGTGCTGACGTTCCTTTTGACGCTGGTTGGGACGTTTATGACCCGATCGGGCATCGTTCAGTCGGTCCACGCGTTCGGCAACGATCCCGAGCTGGCGGCGCGCTTTTTGGCGTTCATCGGCTTTGCGGCGGTGTTTTCGTTCGGCTACCTGATTCATCGGCTGCCGCTGCTTCGCTCGCGAGCCGACATGGAATCGCTTCTGTCCCGCGAGTTCGCGTTTCTCCTCAACAACTGGGTGCTCATCGCCTGCGCCTTCTTTATTCTCGTCGCGACGCTTTTCCCGACGCTGTCCGAGGCGGTTACGCGCAACCGGATTACCGTCGGGCCGCCGTTTTTCAATCGCTGGATGGCGCCGCTCGGGCTGATTCTGCTTCTGCTGACGGGAATCGGGCCGCTTATGGCGTGGCGACGCGCTTCCGAGGGGATGCTGTGGAAGCAGTTCCGCTATCCGATCATCGTCGGCTCGATGACGCTGATCTTGGTGGCGGGGATGCTGCCGTGGACGCGGGGCAAGTCGTCGTTCATGCACGAAAAAATCCAGATGCCGGTCAGCCTGATCTGCTTTGGACTGTGTGCAATGGTGCTGGTGACGGTGATGCAAGAGTTCATCGTCGGCACGCGTGCCCGCCAGGCTGGAACCAAGCTAGACTTTCTGACGGCGCTCGTCGGTCTGGTGCTGCGCAACAAGCGGCGCTACGGTGGCTACAGCGTCCACGTCGGAATCGTGCTGATGTTCTTCGGTTTTGCGGGGCAGACGTTCCAGGCCGAAAACGAAGTCACGCTGGCACGCGGCAAGTCGACCAAGATTGGCCGCTACGAGGTGCAGCTTACGAACTTCCGCAGCTATTCCGACCCGCAGAAGGAAGTCACCGAGGCGCGTCTGCTCGTCAAGGCCGACGGCTCGCAGTTTGAGCTGCGTCCGGCCAAGTGGGCGTATCGCGGCCACGAGGAAGAGCCACCACGCACCATCGTCGCGACGCACAACAGCCTGTTCGAAGACTTGTATGTGATCTTAAACGGCGTCGATGGAAATGAGTCGGTGGCGGGGCTCAAGCTGATCATCAATCCGCTGGTCCTGTGGGTCTGGCTGGGCTTTGTCATGCTGATGATCGGGACGGCGATCGCGTTTTTGCCCGACCGAAACGATCCGGCAGGGAAGGGCGATGTCGCTGATTCCGAGAGTCGGCCCTCGTCGCTTGGCAAAGCGGCGGTCGCAAGCCTGGTCGCGCTGGTGCTCCTTGGCTCAGCCGGTCCGGCCTGGGCGAGTGGGGGTGGCGATCAAGCGATGCACCAGTCCACCGAGGGGCAGAACTTTCCGACGCCACCGCGCAACGAGCTGGAGCGCGATCTGCGCAAGACCATTGTTTGCATGTGCGGCTGTGGTCGGCAGACGCTCGCCGAGTGCACCTGTGGTTTTGCCGCCAAAGAGCGCGGCATCATCGCTCGGCTGATCGACGAAGGTCGCAGCCGTGAGCAGATCATTCGACATTTTCTCGACAAGTATCCGGGCGAAAGTGCGCTGGTGGTTCCGCAGGACGTTGGCTTCAATCGCCTCGCGTGGATTTTCCCCGTCGTGATCATCGCCGCGGCACTTTTGGCGCTTGGACTTCTGGCCCGTCGCTGGGGCCAGCAGGCGCGACTCGCCGCGGCTTCTTCTTCACCCCTCAAAGACACCGAACGCGCTTCTTACGAGCGCCGCCTCGACGACGATCTCGATGACATGGACTGACTCTCGGCTCCTCTAT
>CAYTGC010000822.1:0-2174 GCA_964437195.1 uncultured Myxococcales bacterium
TGGTGACAGGCGCGGGTCGCGGCATCGGTCGCGAGTGCGCGATGACGCTCGTTTCAGCAGGTGCGCACGTCATCATTAATGATGTGGATGCGGAACCTGCCGCCGAAGCGGTCGCCGCCTGCAACGCGATCCGCTCGGGCAGCGCAGCAGCGTCCATCGGCTCGGTCACCGACCCCAAGTACACCGACCAGCTCATGAAGGCGGCGGTGGACAGCTTCGGCAAGCTCGACATTTTGGTGAACAACGCCGGCCTTTCGCGGGACAAGATGTGCCACCTGATGCCCGACGAGTGGTGGGATCTCGTCATCGACGTCAACCTGACTGGCACGTTCAACTGCATTCGGTCGGCAGCGCCGTACATCCGCGAAGTTGCCAAGCGCGAATTGGATGAGCTTGGACAGCCTCGCTACAATCGCAAGATCGTCAACTTCTTCTCGACGGCTGCCATTCGTGGCAACCCAGGCCAGATAAACTACGTCGCAGCGAAGATGGGCAATGTCGGCATCACCCGCGTCGTCGCCCAAGAGTGGGCACGGTTTCACGTCAATGTGAATGCCGTCGCGCCCGGGTTTACCGAGACGCGCATGACCGCCGCGAAAAAGCCGGGCGATGTGCTCGGTGTGCCGGAAGAACAGCGGCAAGCGACGCTCCAAAAAATCCCGATGGGTCGGTTCGGTCAGCCGCAAGACATCGCCAACGCGGTGCTGTTCTTTTCATCGCCGCTTTCGGACTACGTGACCGGTCAGACCATCAACGTCTCGGGTGGAATGCAGATTCCGTAGCGCCAAAACAGAAACGGCCCGCCTTGTTCAGGCAGGCCGTCTCACCGACTCGTCACACCGAAGTGTGAGGTTGCCGGGTGATCCACCCCAAGCGGAGTTAGAAAGTAGCGCTTGGGTGTGGTCTCCAAGTTGCTGCGTCCCGTTTGGTAAGGGTAAGAACGAGAGCGCGGCACCAAGGTTAAGCGAAGTAACTACTTGATTGGTACTTCAGCAAGGCTCGTGCCAGCCCAAGTACCACACGCACTGCTGAGCCGATAACCAAGTGATTTCCTTGAAAAGAGAGGCTGGCTCGTGGTACGCGAAGGTGCTTCCTGCGCATGGCCTTTGTCGGCCACCAACCCGCAGCCTGACATCGGTGTCAGAGCGGCTGCCAGAGCATGAAACTTTTTTCATAGGCATACGGTATCGTGCCCAACTTGCTTGTCATCAACGCCGACGGACCCGAGACGCGGGTGGCCTTGGTCGAAAACGGCCAAGTCGTCGAACTCTACATTGAGCGCCGACGCGAGCGAGGCATCGTCGGCAACATCTACAAAGGCAAGGTGCTGCGGGTTCTGCCCGGCATGCAGGCCGCGTTTGTCGACATCGGAACGGACAAAGCCGCATTTCTTTATGTGGCCGACGTGCGCGGCGCGCCCGAAGACATCAAGTCGCTGTTTGTCGATGAAGACGACGAGAGCAGCCGCAAGGAAGACGACAAGAGCCGCGATGCGCGCATCGAAGATCTGCTGCGCCCTGGACAGGAAGTCATCGTCCAAGTCGCCAAGGCTCCGATTGGGACCAAAGGCTCGCGCTCGACGTCGTACATCTCTTTGCCGGGTCGAAACTTGGTGTTTATGCCGACGGTGGATCACGTCGGAATCTCGCGCCGCATCGGCTCGGAAAAGGAGCGCAAGCGCCTGCGCTCGATTGTCGATTCGATGCGTCCACCGGGCACCGGATTCATCGTTCGCACCGTCGCCGAAAACGTGCAAGAGCACGAGCTACGCGCCGACATGGAGTTCCTCATCAAGCTGTGGAACTCGATCGTGAAGAAGTCGGAGGCCGCCAAGGCTCCGGCGCTGCTCTACCACGACCTGGATCTGCTGCTGCGCACGGTGCGCGACCTGTTCACGAGCGATGTCGAGAAGCTGATCATCGACAGCAAGCCCGAGTATGACCGCCTGCTCAAGTTCACGAGCACGTTTATGCCGGAGTACGTGAGCAAGATCGAACTCTACGATCAAAGCGAGCCGATCTTTGACGCCTACGGAATCGAGATGGAGCTGGACCGCGCACTCGAGCGCAAAGTGCAGCTCAAGTCGGGCGGAACGCTGATCATCGATCAAGGCGAAGCGCTGACTGCGATCGATGTGAACACCGGCAAGTTCGTCGGCAAGCGCAACCTCGAAG
>CAYTGC010000823.1:0-2172 GCA_964437195.1 uncultured Myxococcales bacterium
GCGTGCGGCCTTGGCAGATGAGACGAACCGACGAGTCGCCATGACCGCTCGAGCTGCCCGAGGTGCGGCATGACGAGCGCGAGCAAAACCACGGCAGCGGCCATCGTCAAAGCGGAGGCGGCGAGCGGACCTTGCCAGCCAAGCCGAGGACGAAGCATCGCAGCCGCAGGCGGGGCAAGGCTTGCGCCGATGTTAAACGCCACGTAGATCGCACGAAAGCCGCGCTCTTTCTGCGTCGGGTGTTCTTCGGTCAATCGTGCAAACAGCGCGACGATGTTGGACCGAAACAGCGCCGATCCGCAGACGAGCACGCCCATCGGCAAGACGAGCGACCCACTCGGCAGCCTTGCCCACAAGCCAAAGCCGAGACACAGCAGGAACGCCCCGAGCATCACCGGCCATCGAAAATTGCACCATCGAGATGCCAGCCAGCCACCAACGAGCGGCCCCAGATTGGCCAGCGCATTAAAGGTGCTGACCTGTCGCAGCGCATCCGCTTCGCCGCGTGTCTCGCTGAGCAGAAGCACCAGGATCGCCGCGACCATGTACAGCGCAAACCCCGTCAGTCCTTCGACGCAAAGCAGCACACGTCGACAGTCTCGCCACGGGTCGAGCGGCGAGCGACGGACATAAGATTGCGCTGCAAGCCTGTACCTGTGGGCCAAGCCTTGCCACCACCGTCCCGAGGCAAACCAGCCAGCTCGCTGCGGCGCAGTCTCGGTCATCGTCGTCAAAAATCGGTTCTCTATCGGGGCGCTTCCCTGCATGATGTCCTCGCTTGCAGCCGGGTGATGCTTGCCGGCGTTCCGACTGCGGCCAGTGGGGGGCGGGGCCGTTTGGCCTCGCTCCCTCGGGTTGATGTGTTCGCCAGGGAACCTATGAAAACCACTTCAAAAATGCAAAGTTTTGTGTCGTTTCCGTATGTAAAATAGTGATATTTTCCATGTCGTGCGGAATGTCGGCGCATCTGCTACACCTGTGGCATGAGCATGGCCAAGGACGCCGGGAAGCGCGTAACGACCGCCCGCGAAGCACACGACATCACCGCGACAGAGCTATCGCGCCGCTCGAACGTGTCTCGCGTGACGATCGCAGCCATCGAGGAAGGCCGCGCTCTGCCACGCCTCGAAACCGTCGAGAGCATCGCGCACGCGCTCACCGTCTCGCCGGGCTGGGTTGGCTTTGGCGAGCCACTGCTCAGCAGCATTCAAGCGCCAGCTTTCGATGAGGTGACGCTCGCCGCCCAACTCGACGCGATCGCAAATTCCGTCGGTGGCTTTGTCGATCAGAAGTTCCTGTACTTGGAGACATCCGGCGCAGCGGCCTGGATGAAGCTTGAATCGGTGCGCGAGTTTCCGGTTCTGCGCGAAGTGGCCGATCTCGTTGCGCAAAACACACGCAAGGACGGGATTATCGAGCTGGTCAGCCTCGCATCGGGAACCGCTCTCGCTGAGCTTCAGTTTTTGAACTATCTAAAAGAGCGTTTTATCCTCAAAGTCGTTTTGATTGATATCAGCCATGTTCTTTTGCGACGAGGCCACAACAATATCAAGAACGGTATTGGCAAGCGCCTGCATAGTCTGCTTTCTATTCAAGGCAACATGGAGGAGCTAAACTGCTATCATGAACACATTCGCATTGGCTTACCTCCGTCGCGGCGCGTCGTGTCGATGTTCGGATATACGTTTAGCAATCTTGCCAATGAGATCCAGTTTTTGCAAAACGCAATGATCGGCTTTGATCGTGGTGACTACTTTTTGCTGGAAGTCGCGCTGCACGATCTGCCTCTGCCAGTGACCGAACACGCGATCCGCCAGGCCGATCCGACCCTGCGCGGCGGTCTGTTTGGCGAGGAATTTGACCCCCGCTCGATCGAGTTCTTTGCCGGGCCACTCCTGCGCAACCGACGCGGCGTGCGCGATGTGACCGTTACACGCACCGTTCAATGTCCGTCGGTCGTCCCCAACAGCTACGCCGTCGGCCCCGTCGTCACCGCGCATGACAACGACGGCAAGCAAGCAGAGTTCCGCTTCGCCAAAGCCAACCGCTACCACCTCGACAGCCTGATCGCCACAGTCGAGCGCGAAGGTTTCAAGCTCATCAAACACTGGCGCTACGGCGAACGCCTACCCTGTGCCGTGATCCTGTTTGAGATGCAAGGCAGGAAATAGG
>CAYTGC010000824.1:0-2167 GCA_964437195.1 uncultured Myxococcales bacterium
GCACCGGAGCCGTTCACCGCGTAGTTTACGATTCGCAGAGGACTGGCCATGGCGAAGGCGCTTAGGAAAAGTCGCTGTTTCGCTCGTGGTGATGCATGGTGCCGACGACGGCGACGACGGCGTCATCCACTGCATCGTCATCGGTCAAAAGCATGTCGTCGTCGATCTCTTCCAGCTCACCGGGCTTTGGCTGCTTGGGCCGACGGTACTTGTAGCTGGGGTGCAGCGTGCGGAAGCGCGCCACTTCATCGATGTAGTTGGCTTTGACTCTGCCGTCGGTGATAAGGTCCCACCACAGAAAGTCCTCATCCAGCCGTCCGAGCTGATAGGACTGAAACGAAAGGATTGCCGTCTGTGCGTCTCGCTGCCGGGCCAGGATTTCGTTTGTGCGACGCTGCCGCTCGACAAGCTTGGCGAACCCGTCGTTTTGCACGCGCTGGTAGGCGTACTTGGGACGCGAATACTTTGTGATCTCGCGGTCGAGCTTCTGGATGCTCTGTTCAATCGCCGGACGCGCATTGTCGAGAAGCTGCGACGAAGTCTGCCGCAGATACTCGGCCTGTTTGCGCAGACCGTAAAAGCGCTTGGCCATGGTCTCAATGTCGGGATGCTGCGCGAGCCGGTCCCCGATTGTGACGAAGTCGAGATCCGACAGATACTGCTCAAGCTGGATGCGCGCCTGCTTTAGGTACTGCTCGGGCATCCGGGCATGCTGCTCTTGCATCGGGTGGCGGGACTCGGCAATCGACTGCTTTTCCAAAACCAGGCGGTCATGTTCGCGCTCAATCGCTTCGCCGAGCTCAAACTCTGCGCGAAGCTTTCCTAGCTTTTGATCGTAGACCGCCACGCTGTCGCGCGCCGAAAGGACTTGCTCGCGGACGAGGGCAAAGCTCTTGTCGGGACCAAACTTGGCCACGATTTCATCCGCAGCTTTCCAGTCCGAAAAGTAGCTCAAGCGCCAAAATGGAACCGAATACTCGGGTAGACCGTAGTTCACTTCAAGCAGTCGGGCCATGCGGGGATGCTCGCTGCGGCGCAGCACCTCGGCAAACGGCTCACGAAACTCTTCAAGCTCGGCAATTTCCCTCGTCAGCGTCCCGGTTCGTGGCGCGCGGAGCAAGAGCCGATTCTGATATTCGGGCCGCAGCTCAATTTCTGCCACGCGTCGGTCGATCTGCACACCGCGTTCACCAAGCTGGGCCAAAAGCCGCTGCTGGGCAACGCCCAATTCCGTTGCCGGATTCTGAACCGTAAACAGTCGGTATCCCGTTAGCGCCACCGACTTTTCGACCGACTCGGGTGACAGATTCGGCAAAATCGATGCAGCCAGCTCCGACAGCGCGACCTCTTGCCGACTGACCAGGGACGACACCTCGCGCCGGGTCGCTTGCTGCTGCGTGTTGAGCTGCTCGAGCGTCGTCCGCATTTGCTCGCGGGCCTGCCGCGCGCTTTGGACATACATTGCACTGGTGACTTGGCCAGCCATTGGGCCTACTCCTTCCGTGCGCGGCGGTGGCTTGCCACCAGGTCGAGGAATCGCTCGGCGTGGAGTCGCAGCTCTTCCTCGTTTTCCACGTCGTACTCATCGACCAATAGCAGGAAAAGGTCACCTTGCGCGATGCGCTGCTCAATCTGAGCAATCATGTCCTGATTCAGCTCGGTGCGATCGCCAGCCTCGGTCGTAATGAACTCGAAGCCGACGCGCGCCACGGGGTCGAAGCCATCGACCTGGAAGCGAATCGGGCCTTCAGAAAAGGGCACGTTGTCGTGGATGTCGTAACCAGCAGCGAGGAAAGATTCCCGAAGGACGGCGCAGCCCTGCGATTCGGTGAGCATGTTTGCGTATGTTATCGCGAATGCTCACCGAGAGGAAGCCGGGCAGTCGGCGAGACTAGTTGTCGGGCTGGATGACCCAAGTCTCGCCGGTGCGGAGCAGCTTGGCGACGTCGCCTTTGCCGCGGCTGGCGGTCATCTGCTCGCGCTGCGCTGCCGACATCTCTTCGTACGCCGGACGGCTCACGTTGCGAAGGACACCGAGCGGCACCGGGAATGCGGGCCACTCCATGCGCGACAGCATGAACGCATAGGCCGGGTTCTCGATCGTCTCGTCGTGGACGGCGATCTCGGACACCGGCACTTTGCCTTCGCCATCGCCCACTTCGACCAC
>CAYTGC010000825.1:0-2163 GCA_964437195.1 uncultured Myxococcales bacterium
ATCCCACAGATAGTTGTAGCACCCCTGTAAAAACCGCCACACGACCGCTACAGCCGAGGATTACGCACGAACAAGCAGAGACAGAGTGATGTTGCTCCGGTCATTGGTTCCGTAGGCGAGGCTTGCGTGTTTGTGCCAGCCGCAGCGGTGTAGGAAGTCGTGCAGTTTTTCTGCATCGTAGCGACGGACACGGAAGACCACGAAGCGGCGGCGAGATGGAGTTCCGTCCACAGTCAGGTTGGTTACATACGTTAGCTCATAACTGCCGCGCACGGTGCAGTCGGTGCTTAGCTCAAGGGAGAACTCAACCCCGGAAAGTCCTTTGACGTAGCGCCGGAGCGGTCCTGACAGCCACGTCTTGTAGCTGTCGCGCACCCCACCTTGATAGCCGGGATCGGTGGCTCGGACTTCGTCGGGGCGGTCCGCCGAAGCGTAGGTGTTGGTGAAGTCGGTCAGGAAGAAGTCTCCCTTGGCCGCAGAGCTCATGGTGTCACGGAAGAAACGGACTTCGTTGTCGATGTTGGCAAGCGTACATCCCAGCATCGTGAACACGCGAGTCCGGGTGCGAATGTCCCGCTCTCCGTACAGCGGATATTTGGGCAGGTCGTGGAAATTTCCGTGCAGTGCAATCACACTCTTTACGGAGTTCCCAAGCGTCTCGCGCGCAGCAGCGTGTCCGACGGTAAGCAGAGAGTGACTGATGTCGAGAAGGAAGAGTCGAATGTTGGTGATTCCGCGCGTCTTCCCGTGCAAAACAATCGACTCCACGAGCTTGATCTCTCGCTTCGCGTCACCGCAACCAAGCGCGATGATGTCGAGCCCTCCTGCTCCGCACGTTTCCACAATCTGCTGTGCCATGTGATCAAGCGCAGCGGTGTTGCTAAAGGCGTTTAGATAGCTGGGAGAGTTGAAGATATCGAGGCAGTCTTTGGCACTCTGATAGTCCAGATAAGCCGTCGTCTGTTCGAGCGATCCACCCGCGCCGTTGAGCTGCTCAACCATCTCACTGATCATCGCGGACGGATTGTAGTGCGGGGCAAGCCACGAGGTCGGAACCACTCCGTCATTTGCGGAGTCGGAAGCGATCTCTTCGAGTCGCAGTCCGAGCTGCGGCGCGGCCAGAAGTCGGAGCAGAACCTCGCGGCTAGGACGCCGCAGGCCCGCCTCAATCGCGCGAACCATTCCGTCGCTGATGTCGACCAAGTCGGCCAATTCCTTTTGCCCCAAGTTGGCCTGCATCCGCTTGAGCTTGAGCCTCTTTCCCAGGTTCTTCCAGTCAATCTGGACCGTAGTATCCCAGAACTCCTCTCCGTCCTCACTGATGCACGCGAGCGCTTTGTGAAGAAACAGCAGACACTCATGGATCGCTGCACTCTTTGCGTGGTTTCTCGTCAGCCGCTGCGCACGCTGGATCGACTCGGCGATCTGTCTCTGCAGATCATGAACAGACTCCTCTGTCCTATCGAGCAGACCTTCGCAAGCTAAGCTAGACATGGACTCCATATGTGCCTCCGATGGACCGGGGCTTATCACACTGCAGGACGCTGCAATAGGATTTGTCGTCGCAGTAACGGTTGTGTTCGGTTTTTGTCGCAATGATTTTGCAAGCGGAACCGGAGTGAACCGCACAGCGTGAGTCTATGAATCAAGCTCACGCATCCCGCATCGCAAACACACCACAACCTAGCTCGGAATCACAGCCCGATCTGGATGCAGTCGCACACCGGGCCTGCCTCCGTTTAGGAACTCGATCCCTCGAGCCTCGAGCGCTGCGACGATCTTGTCCATGGTGGAATCGTAGGTCGCGTAGCTCCCGGCCTCGAACGCCGCCAGCGTTGCAGCAGAAACCCCAGCAGCCTTGGCAAGCTGTCCCTGCGTCATGTGAAGGAACACCCGAGCCGCTTTCACATGGTCACGGCTCGGACGAAATTTTTCTGTTGACATCGATAATATTGACCATACTTTGGTGTTGTTCTCTAAAGTTCTCAATTCTATGGAGCGCCATACGCGCGGCTCCGGCGCGACGGGTGGCGTGTTCCCGAGGTAGGCCCCGCGGAACGTCGCGCAGAGTAGCCACGGGCTCGTCCCAGATCAAGTGCGCGGATGGTGGCTCTATGTCTGCCCAGGCTGTTTCATTCCTGAAGCTCTTTCTTATCCTCGGAG
>CAYTGC010000826.1:0-2162 GCA_964437195.1 uncultured Myxococcales bacterium
GCCGTGCCCTCGGTCCCTTGCGTCCGGCTCGCTTGGTCACTGAGCGCAAGGCCCAAGTTGTTCTGGGTCATCGCCCAGTCCTGCGGCAGGTCTTTTTTCGTATAGACCTCCAGAGCCAAGCGGTAGGCGGTGACGGCCTGGGCCAAAAGTGCCGTGCCCTCGGTCCCTTGCGTCCGGCTCGCTTGGTCACTGAGCGCAAGGCCCAAGTTGTTCTGGGTCATCGCCCAGTGCTGCGGCAGGTCTTTCTTCGTATAGACCTCCAGCGCCAAGCGGTACGCGGTGACGGCCTGGGCCAAATGGACTTGGGCTGATTCCCCCTCGACCCGGATGCCTAGCTCCCAATGCGCAATCCCCAGCAGATTCTGTACTTCCGCCCACAGCGCTGGGGACACGTCCCGCTTCGCGCAGCGCGCGGCCTTTTCGTACTCCGCAAGCGCAGCGGCAAAGTCGTAGCGCAGCTTGTACGCATCAGCAGCCTTCACAAACCGTCGCACCGCTCGCTCGGTTCGGTCCAGCACCTGGGCTTTGAGCTGCTCCAACTCCTGCACGTCCTTCTGTCCCAGCTCGTCGAAACAGCTCGCCGCTTGCTCGAGCTGTTTTTGGCTGTAGTGCGCCAGACACACCTGCTCGTCGTCTTGCTGCCGTCGCGACAGCACATCCTTGGCCCACTTGTCCACCGCCGTCTGCACCTGCTCTAGGCTCAGCCCGTACTCGCTCGCCCACTTCTGCATCGGCCCCTTCAAATCCACCGGCGGCGGCGCACTCCCGAGCGGAACGACCGGACTTGCGCGGGCACTCTCTTTGGCTTCCGACATCATCCGCGCAAGCAGGCTCGCCAGCCCCTGCGAGCCCAGAAACCGCAGCGAGCCTTTCGGGAGCAGTTTCAGCGTCACCGCCTGCGGCGCTTCAGGAACCACCACCCGCCCGTCCGCCGGTTGGTAGAGCAGCCAGCCCGGCACGCCGTCGATCTCGACCTCGATGCTCTGGCCGATGCGAACGCTGCGCAGCAGCTGCACCCGAAACTGCCCATGCGCATCGCTACCCACCCAGTTGCCCGTTCCCTTCATCGCGATTTGGGCTTTTTCGACCCCGACTTCTCGATCTCCGCCGTCGCGGTCCGGCACCAGCTTCTTCACGTATCCAACCAGCACCGGCGGCTTGTCTTCCGCTCGGGCCGTCGTCCACACCGCGAGCAGCCCGAGCCACAGCCCAAGTCCCGTCCACGTCGCCAGTCGTCGTGTGCGCATACGTCCTCTTACCAGACTCACCCTTCGATTTTACGATACAGTTCGCAAGATGAGTGCCAAGCCCGCCCACCACCGCCTGCGCGAGCTGCTGCTGCATGTGCTCCGCACCGACTCAGACTTCGAGGCGTTTGTGATGGACCGACATGAGGCGGTCGCGCAGCGCTTTTCCGCCGGACAAGATCGGACCCAGAAAACCAACCTACTTCTGTGGCACGTCGCTGGGCAGGTGATACTGAAAGAGCTGAAGGAGTCCTGGCCGCAGGCCGTTGCGTCGTTCGAGTCGCAGCAAGGACCGATTGCAGCAGCCGACTTTTTAGACCGGCTTCGCTTCGATCACTCGGGGTCGTGGGTCCGCACCCAAGCACTGATGTTTGGTCTGGGCGCGGGCCTGGTCGCTGGGCTGTGGCTGACGCTGCATGCGATGAATCCGACGAAACCACTGCCTATGCCAGACGCCGGGCAGCCCCAACAGGCCCAGCCGCTTCCGCACGCCATCGCCACCCCGGACACGACCCAAGCGGTCCAGAATCTCGCGGGCATCCTGAGCGACTGCAAGGGCCGTCCCGCCATCCATGTGCGACTTGTCGTACTCGGCAAACAAGTCGAGACGCGCAGTGACAAAGACGGTCAGTTCACACTGCGCATCCCCGGCGATCCCGATGAGCCAGTCCAGCTCCGTATCCAACCGAGCGATGGCAGCCAGTCACACGACCACTGGGTAAACCTCGGCCAAACCCACCTGAGCCTGCAAACAGAAAGCTGCGCTAAGTAGCTCCGCCCGTTTGCCACTGGCAACAGCCCCAAGCGGTCATGACAGCAGATCAGGCAGACAGACCACGGGCTATTGCAGATGAAGAAGCAGCGCCAGGAAAAAACGCAAGTGTTTTGTCTTGGCTGCTGTTGCCGAAGGGTACC
>CAYTGC010000827.1:0-2160 GCA_964437195.1 uncultured Myxococcales bacterium
CGCAGACCGAGTGCGAATAGACGCGTGGCTTGCGGCCTTGCAAAAACGCGGCGATGACCTCGAGGAGCTGACTCTTGCTTACCGGGCAGCCGAACAGCTCATAGTCGACTTTGACGTGCGCGGATATCGGCGTGCTCTCGGCCAGCGTCGAGATGTACTCGGGATGCGCGTAGACGTGGCGGGTAAACTCTTCGACGCTCGCACCGTTGCGTAGCGCTTGGATTCCGCCTGATGTCGCACAGGCGCCGATGGTGATGAGGAACTGCGAGCGCTTGCGAATGTCAACGATCCGCTCTCGATCGTGTTCGGTGGTAATCGATCCCTCAACGAGAGACAGATCGTACGGGCCTTGATCGATGGTGCTGCTGGCCTCGACGAAGTTGGCAAACTGGACCAGCTCGGCGAGCCGCAAGAGCTCGTCCTCGCAGTCGAGCAGGCTGAGCTGGCAGCCGTCACACGACGCAAACTTCCACACCGCGAGCTTTGGGCGCCTGGCCTTCACGCTACAGCTCCTTGACGGAGAAAAACGGTCCGAGGCGCTCGTAGTCGATCACCGGTCCATCTTTGCAGAGGAAAAAAGGCCCAAGCTGGCAGTGGCCACAGCTTCCGACGCCACACTTCATGTTTCGCTCCATCGACAGGTAGATCTGCGAGTGCGGAAGGCCGCGCTTGGCGAGTGCCTGACGAGAAAAGTGCATCATCACCTCGGGGCCGCAGATCATCGCGACGGTACGGTGCGGGTCAAACGACACACGGTCCAGGAGCTGCGTCACCACTCCGACGTCGCCGCGCCAGCTTGCATTGCCGCGATCAACGGTCTTTTCGACGTGAATGTCGCCACGCTTTTGCCACTTGGCCAGCTCCTTGGGATAGAGCACGTCGCTTGGCGTTCGCGCCCCGTAGACCAGACTGACTCGTCGGTAACGTTCGCGATTCGCAAGCAGGTGATAGATCGCGGGCCGCAGCGGCGCTAGGCCAATGCCGCCCGTCACGACCACGACGTCGTGATCTTGGGCCTGCTCAAGCGGCCACGGCGTGCCAAACGGACCCCGCACAAGGACTGTGTCCC
Source organism: uncultured Myxococcales bacterium (assembly GCA_964437195.1). Classification (GTDB taxonomy): domain Bacteria; phylum Myxococcota_A; class Polyangia; order Palsa-1104; family JAEUJZ01; genus JAEUKA01. The sequence goes on from CAYTGC010000827.1 coordinate 1,070, forward strand.
CGCGTCGGAGCGCTGCCAGCGCGCGTGTGACAGGACCAACGGCGCGAATGGTGTGGATCAAGACCTCGCGCTGACTCGCTGATCCACTGACCGAAATCGGCACATCACCCGTCGGAAACGCATACAGCATATTGAACTGCCCGGGGGAAAACGCGAGCGCCGGACCACCGCCCGCTGGACACAGCGTCAGTGTAAAAGTATCTGCCGTCTCCAGTAGGTAGCGCTCCACGCGATAGGGCTGTGGTACGAGCGCCGATGGTTGCTCACTTGCCGACGGGGTCGTCTGTTGTACCTGCCCACTCATCGTTTTTTGAGCACCGGGAACGAGCTGTTCATCTGTGGCGACGAATACAGGTCCAGAAGCTGCATCCGGGTGTGTCGGAGTCGTTCGCTCATCACCAGCGCAAAGCGACGCATCAGCAGATAGCCCAGGCGTGGATGCTGTTCGCACTCGCGCAGCAAGGCGGTGCCGTCGAACACCAACGCCGTCGTCGCCGCCTGCGCGCGTGCCGAAAACGCAAACGACGCATTGGCCGTCAGCCACGACCAACCGAGCACGTCGCCCCGATGCAGCGTCTGAAGCGTCACCTCGCCTCGCCCCGGGACGTGCGTCTTGACTGTCACCTTCCCATCGAGAACAAGGAAGAACTCCGTCGCGACTTGGCCTTCCCGAACAATCTCAACGTCGGGCGACCAGTGCTCGGTCTTGCAGTGAGCGCCGAGGATCGCCAGATCTTCGGCTGAAAACCCGACGAAGAACGGCAGTGAGAGCGTCTGTGGAGACAGCGGACTATGCGCGTTTGTCATGATGGCTTCGAGCGTAGGGCGACCACTTCAGCAGTGAGGTCAATCCCGACGGGACAGAAGGTGATGCAGCGGCCACAACCGACGCAGCCCGAGCTGCCAAACTGATCGAGCCACGTCGACAGTTTGTGGGTGAGCCACTGCCGATAGCGCGACTTGACGGACCGACGGACAGAGCCGCCGTGTAGGTAGGAAAAGTCGTCGTGAAAGCAAGAGTCCCAGCGGCGCCAGCGCTCCGAGTGATCGCCCGCGAGGTCGGTGACATCTTCGACGGTGTTACAAAAACA
>CAYTGC010000828.1:0-2156 GCA_964437195.1 uncultured Myxococcales bacterium
AGCTTGGCGAGATCTCCTCTCGATACTCCCGGTTCACTCATGGCGCTCGTCACGTGGTTCACGTGTCCCCTCGACCCTGACCTACTTTGGGAAGGCCAGGACGACCGTCGTCGTGTTGTGGAACCCTGACCAATCGCCCGCATCCAGTGCGATTTCTCCGTACGTTTCGAAGCCGGCCAGCGGCACCTTGCCTAGCTCGGCATGGATGCCTGCGATGGCGGTCTTGAACTCATCGCGGAGGATCAAGTTGCGGCAGATGCAGTCGAAGACCACGGCACCAGCGAGCGGAACATTGCCCACTTGCTCGCGGGCCCGACGGGCAGCTTCGCGAGCGCTGTCAATTTGTCGACTTGGTTCGCTCTCGGTGATGCGGATGACTGATCCCTCGGGGATGCCGCAGGCAAAGCCGATCGACTGTTCTCCGACGCGGAACAGCGGGGCTCGAATCTTGAACGCGTCGCCTTGCGACAGACCGGCCTCGAAACGCAGCAGATAACCACCGACGTCGCCGGACGGCATCGTGGCCGGGTCAAACCCGAGGCTTTGGGTCTTCTCACGCGTGCGCTCGACCCACACTTCCCACGCGGGACGACCGTCGATTTCGTGAACGATGCTGCCTTCGGCGCGGGTGACCGTCAGGGGGGCCGACAGTGGTTCGTGGCCGTGGCAGACGCCTACGCCGAGCGGTTGCTTCGAGAAGATCGTCGCTACCACCAGGCCGTTGGAAATCACCTGATTGCCGAGAGAGACTGTGGTGCACTTGAGCGCCAGATCGTCTCCAGCCGCTCCACCGGCCAGCCGAAGATCGAAGCCCATCAGCGACGCGGTCATGAGCGTGGCTTCTTCGCTGGATCCTGATAGTGGATCGAGCAGGAGTATCGCCGTTCGATGCGGATACCCGACGACACTGGTGGGCATGCCTTCGAGTGCGACCGACACGCACTGTTCCGCGCTCGCAGCCAGGCCTTCGCTCATGCCCGAAAAAACCCGGTAGTCTCCGGCGAGAGCAAAGATCGCCACCGAGCTTTTGGCATCACCAGACTCGATGAACTCTCCGGCGGTCGAGGCGCCAAGCGCGGTGCTTTTCGGAAATGCAGCGGTGATAAGCGGCATAACCTCCGTAAGCGGCTGCTTGGTCGACGCGAAAACCATCACCAGCGTGGGTGCCGCGTCGCCGAGTTCAGATCGAACTTTGGCGATCAGCTTTTGCGCTGCTTCCGCTGCAGGGCCGTCTGCCAGTGCGGTAGCCACTCTCGTTTCTGTCATCCGAATGCTCCCCCTATAAATCAGGCTAGTGGATGCGGCTATTGATCATCAAGAGGCTCGCTTATCTGCTCGGAATTGCAGCGAGAGCGGCGCTCGTACCAAGGCGGGTACCGACGAGCACACCACGGTGTTCCTACACACTAGGTGGCGGTCTTTCACCGTCCTGCTAGTTTCATTCCTCGCATGCGTGAAATGCTGAAGCACGGCAGCTCTGGGTCGCGTCGAATCGAAATGGCGATGCGCTCTGCGCTGTGGATCGGAATGTCGGTGCTGCTTGGGTTGCCTGGCTTGGCGATCGCTGATGAACCAACCGAGCCAGACGTTGAGCCGCCGCCACTCGGCTATCTGCCCGACGGAACCCGGCAAAAGCCCAAGGACGCCGTGCCGTTTGCCGGTGTGGTGCGCGAAAAAGGCTCGCGGGATCCGCTGCCTGGCCTGCGTGTGACGGTGACGCCGTGGCGAGAGCTGCCCGCAAGTCCGTCTGACAAGCCCGGCAAAAAAGCCAAGCCTCGCGGCGAAGCAACCGGCGAGCCAATCGAAGTCACCACCGACGCAGATGGCGGCTTTCTCGTCGATGACTTGGCACCGGGAATGTATCAGGTGATCCTGCGCGGTGGTCAGATTCAGCGCACCGAGAGCGTCGAGACACTCGCGGCGGGCAAAAAGACCAGCATCACCTACTATGCGCCGCGACGACAAAACCAGTTCGAGCTGGTGGTTCGCGCCGAGCCGGTCAAAAAAGAAGTCAGCGAACAAGTCCTGTCGGTGCAGGAACTGAAACGAATTCCCGGCACCCAGAACGATGCGATAAAGGCCGTGCAGAACCTTCCCGGCGTCGCTCGTGCCCCATTTGGCGGCGGTCTGCTCGTGGTCTGGGGCTCTGCTCCCGC
>CAYTGC010000829.1:0-2153 GCA_964437195.1 uncultured Myxococcales bacterium
TGGCGGCTGGCGCGACAGGCGGACAGCCTGGGGCGCAAGGTGCGCAGCAGATCGACCGCGGACTCGATCGCGTGCTCGACATGGCCGGAGTGCAGCAGAAACCGCCCCCCGCGCGCTTGAACCCCGAGGAAGCAGACTTCGCCGTGCGGAAGCAAGCAATGGCTTCCGTCAAGACGACGCCGACAAGCCCGCCCGCGCCACCTGAATCGGTGGGGGTCGCCAAACAGCAGGCACCGCTGTCTCCGCAAATGACGGAGGAGCTAGCCAAGCTGGGTTACTCCGAGGCGGAGATCCAAGGCATCGCGACCGGACAATTCCGGGGCGTCGCGAAGCGGAGCGCCGAAGGAACGCGAATCGCGACGGAAGAGGGAAGCCCCAACAAGAGCGTCGAGGGGTTCTCTTTGGGGGATGTCATGGGTGTCGTGAAGTCGCTTGGCCAGGGATAAGCCGCCGGGCACATGCAGCGTGACGCACTTACAGAAAAAGGGAACACCGTGGCCACCGTCGAAACGTATCACTGGAAGATCATCACCGCCGACACGATCGGAGCCGGGACGGAAGCAAGGATTCGGCTGTCCCTGCATGGGGATCGCGGGGACATGGATTTTGCTTGGCTGCTCCCCGAGTTCACGATGCGGAATCGTGGGGATGCAGGGGATGTGTGGTTCCCCAGCCCGCCGCAGGAGGCATCACCGGATGCCTTTTCCCGCAACACGCTGACGTTCGGTCGCTTCCCGAGCTGTCCCAGCATCGGCAATCTGCTCTCTGGCGTACTCCTCACAGATGGCAGCGGGTGGGGTTCAGACTGGCAAGTCGCATCGGTTCGGATCAGCGTGGGAAGCAGTGTTGTCTGGCTGGCAGACAACGTCGGGCTCGTCCAGGGAGGGGTCCAAAAGCGGCTCGCCTTCGTAGTCGAGTCAGAGACAGAGTCCTCTCCGCTCAACCGCCGAAAAGGAGAGGAAACAGAGACGCGGCTTCAACTCGAAGATCCCGATTCATGGGCACAGATAGCACGGGAACGCAATGCACTGATTCGATCAGTGACCGGAATCGCGCTTCCCGATCCAGTGCCCCAAGCGCGCAAGCAGAGCGCGTCGGAGCGCAGTGTCAATAGGCCCGATCCAGGGCAGGCCCGCGCGCTCGGTAATCCGATGCCCGAAGCGGAGCTTGATGCGTATCGCAAACAGGGGCTCACCGATGCGCAGATTTTGGAGCGCGCAGCCAAAAAGGGACTCCCGCTTTCCTCGACGAACGGGCGTCCCATCGTTAGTTCGATTCCGAACCGGGGGAGCGACTTTGAGGGATTTTCCTTTCAGTCTGCTCCCGTGGTCAAGCTCGCTGATGAGGACCAAACGGAAGAGGTCTAGTCAGCAACACGAAAGGGGGGACCATGCGATACAGATGGGAGATCCGCACTGGCGATACGTGGTACGCCGGGACGGACGCAAACGTCTTTATCTCACTCGCGGGCGACAAAGGCTCGATGAAGGAGATGGAGATCAACGACCCAGACAGTAACAACGACTGGGAAAAGGGAGACATCAACCACGGCATCTTTGAGACGGCGGACATTGGGAACATCGCCACGGGAACGCTGCGTCACGATGGCGCGGGCGCGTCGCCCGACTGGACGGTGGACTACTGCAAGATCACAAACGACGAAGACGGTCGGGTGTGGCTGGCGGGCGTCAATACGGAGATCAAAGGCAATCAGCCCTACCGCCTGGTGTTCCGGCTGACGGATCGCGGTCAGTACGACGAGATGCAGCGTCGAGCCAAAGAGGATGCGAACAAGCGGATACAAGACGACGAAGACGCGCAAGCCAAAGCAGAGGAGGCCCAGGCCGAGCGAGAGGCAGCGGCGCAAGAGCGTCAGTATCGGAAGGACATGGAGCGGCAGAAGCGCCAGATGAATCTGGAGCTTCAGAAGGCGAAGCAGGAAGCCGACATCGCCAAGATGCGGGCGCAGATTGAGCAGCTCAGGGGGGGCGGTCAGACCCAAGGAGGGATGCCGGGAGCCGGAATGCCGGGCCTGCCCACTGGAATCCAGACGTTCGAGGTGTTCGGCATCGTTGGTGGACGCCTTGCGCCGATGACGAGCGCCCTCACCAACAGCGGAGGCCGCTGGACGGTCAACCCCGGCGCTTCCGTGT
>CAYTGC010000830.1:0-2150 GCA_964437195.1 uncultured Myxococcales bacterium
TTGCGCAGCTCTTCGGCCTGCGCTTGGGCGGCTTCTTCCAGCAGCGATCGTCGAGAGAGAACGACATTCACCGACCGACCCGCTTCCTCGAACCGCGTGATGCGGAACTGGAGCTTCTGGCCGACGTAGCCGCTCGCGTCTTCGGTGTGTCGCAGGTCAAGCTGCGAGATCGGGCAAAATCCACGAACGCCAGCGACCTGAACTTCGACGCCACCTTTGATGACGGCGCTCACCGTTCCCTCGAATGGAATTCCCAGCTCGAATGCCTGGCGAAGCTCGGCGCGGGCATCGGGCCCACGACCGAGCGTGCGACGCAGCGTGACCCCACCGCCACGGCCATCGATTTCGACCACGCGGGCGGTGATCTCATCGCCGACCTGGGCAGTTAGCTGCCCATCGGGTCCGCGCAGTTCATCCAATGGGAGTGCCCCGTCATCCTTGCCGCCAAGATCAACAAAAGCGGCATCGCGACCGATCGAGAGGATGCGGCCACGGACTTCCGCGCCGACCTTGACGCCCTCTTGTTTGCGACGGGCCGGGGAAGACTTCTGCTCATTTTCGAACTCGGCCAGCATCGCGGCGAATTCCGACGACGCAGCCGTATTGGTTGGGGATTTCTTGGTCTGGGACATGGGCGCGGATTCTAGCGACACCGCATCGCCCATGCAAAGGCTTCCGTGCTGGTTTTGGGACACCGGACTAGCTGCGGGCCCTGGATCGACGCTGCGCGAGCACAAGCAGCGACAAAAGCAGGCCGCTGGACAGCCAGGATAGCCGCGCTGCCGATGATGAAGTTTGGCTCACATCGCAGCCGATGCCTCCTGAGCCAAGCGCCAGGACTGGCTGCGGATCGGGCGATTCGCAGACACCGGTGAAGCGATGACAGACCGTACCTTGCGGGCAAGTGACGTAGTTGCAAAGGTCGTCAAAGCACTGTCCATCGCTCGCGCCCGCGAAGCAGCCTTGGGTCTGGTGGCAGATGGTGTTTTTGCACAGCGGCTCGTCTACGCAGGTGCCGATCGGGCTGTCCGGGCTGTCCGGGCTGGTCTGGCATTTCTGACCGGCGCTGCACTGGCCGCTGCAAGGATCAACCACGCACTTGCCGCGGTCGCAGCGCGAGGTCTGGGGGCACGGGCTTCGGCAGGCATCGACGCACTCAGCTTTGCTCATCCCGTTGGCGTAGAACGTCGGCAAGCAGTACTGAGACGACGGACAGTTCATGGTTGCGCATGGGTTGGCACGGCAGGCGTTCTGGTTGCACACTTGGCCGCTTGGGCAGCCTTTGGCATAGCAGCCGTCTTCGCAGGTGGCGATCGTGCCAGCGTCTCCGCCGATGACCGATTTGACGATCGTGGCGAGTGCCTGCTCGAGGGCGGTGGCATCCTCGGCGCGATAGTAGCGATAGGTCGGATCGGACAGTGCAAGTCCGCCAGCGTCGGCCATCTGGTTGAGCGATGCGCGCTCGGAATCCAGCGATTTGCCGAAACCGAGAACGAGCGTATACACCGGTGGGACTCCGGTTGCCGTCGGATTGGCCGCCGCGCGGATCGCATCCACGGTGGTCTTGACCGGATCGGCACCGCAGCACATTGCGTCAGGCGAACCATCGGTGACCAGCAGCAAGTAGCCTGGACGGCTGGGATCGGTCTTCACCAGGTCTGCCGCCGCATTGGTCACGGCGGTGCAGGTCGGCGTGCTCCCTCCCGGGTACGGAAACGCGATCATTGCGTTGTTGATGGTGATGCGGTTGCTGTAGCCGGGGGGAATCGGGATTTTCATCGCAACCGGGCAGCCCGTTCCGGTTGGAAAGTTGCAGTACCCGAGCGGCAGGAGCCCATCGTACTTGTTGTTCATGTTGGTGAGCGCTTTGGTTGCGATCGACCACTTTGAATCGGGCGAACCCTGCGGGACCGATTGACCGATCGAGTTCTGCGCCATCGAGGCGGACTGGTCGATCAGGATCACCAGGTTTGGACACGGCTTGCCGAGCGCGGTTCGCGGTGTCACAAGCGCGATGAGCGCGGCGGTGCATATCGCCACGGCGGCCGTGCGCTTCCAGATTGTGTGAAAAACGGTCTGAGCCATAGAAGTGTCTGCCTCCGTGTAGGGCGTGGCCGGTTAGGCGTGAGTCGATTCGCTAAGTCGGAAAA
>CAYTGC010000831.1:0-2149 GCA_964437195.1 uncultured Myxococcales bacterium
GTCCAGGTCGAGCTGTCGCGCCTTTTGTGGCAACACATCTTGGCCGTTCTCGATGCCGCGGCGTCCCCGCTCGGCGGACTGCATGACCTTTCGTCCCGGCTCGGCGGGATGCCAACGATTCGAACCGTCGAGCCCTATCTGGTATCCAGTGACCGGCTCTCGGCCCAAGTCAGCGGTGGACAGATTCTTCTTCTTGCGGCTGGTCGCGCCGATCGCGAGGTAATCCTCGTCGTCGAATCAGCGCTGTGTCGACGCCTAGGACTGGAAAACCCCGACGAGCTGGCCCACCTGCTACAAAGTGCATTGCTCGCCGCCGAGGTCCGCGTACGCGTCGGAAACACCGAAGAGGCAGGAGCAGTGCTCGATGTCGGCAGCCATCCGCAGTTCATTGCGCTCGACGCCACGGTCACCACATCAGGCGCCCAAGGCTGGGCCCGCATTCTCTGCCGTCCTGACATTCGGCTGTGGGCACCACCGCCGCTCTCCTTGGCCGCTGCGGCGATGCGCTGGCAGCGACGAGAGCGACTTCGACTTCTGCAAGTGCCGCTTACCATCGAGGCCGGTTACGGCTTTTTGCCTGCTGCTGACGTCGTCGCGCTCAAACCCGACGACATCGTGGTGCTTGATCACTTCGGACCTCGCCCAGTGACCGGTGGCCCAGTTGCACTGCGGCTCCAAGGCGGTGTGTTTCCTTCATTTCTCGACGGCGCAGGCGTCACGATAATGGCGCCATTTCACCTGCGAGCTGAGTCCATGGCAGATACAAAAAGCGAAACGACCGCGAGTGACAGCCCAGTGCTGGGCAGCGAACCGACGGCCCAGTCGACCTCCCCAAGCGAGCACCTCTTGCGCGAGCTGCCGGTACAGATCACGTGTGAGATAGGCCGGGTCACGCTGACAGCCCGCGAGATCCTCGAGCTTCGCCCAGGTGCCGTTGTTCCTGTCGGTAGGCCTCTTGCCGGACCCGTTGATCTTACGGCTGGTGGGCGGGTGATCGCTCGCGGCGAGCTGGTTGACGTCGAGGGAGAGCTCGGCGTCCGGGTCACCGAGGTTACTGAGTAGCGGGCTGCTGGGGACGCGCCGCATTGATGACGCACAAGATGTGCAGCACGATGCCCGGAACGATGAAGCAGACGTAGCCCAGGCACGTAAACATCATCCACAGAAGGCCGGCCGGTACCCGTCCACTGCACATCTGCCCCAGCCCCGGCACGAAGAAGCTCAAAAGGGCCGCCTGCGTCGCGTTGGTGCTGGTCCACTGCTGAATTTGGACTGGCTGCGGCCCAGGAACAGGTGCAAGTGCCGTCTGCGGCGGTGATGGATGATGATGCCCGCCCGGCTGCTTGAGGTTTTGGATCTCGCGAAGCGCATCATCGAGATACTCGTGGCAGTGTTTGCACTTCTTGGCGCCGACCAGAATGACCTCATTGCAGAAGCGACAGCGGGTCATTCCGCTCTGCGATTCACGCGAAGCCGTCGGCGGAACGGTCGAAGCCGCAGGTGGCGGCGCGCTTGTTGCCGCTTTCGGCTCGTCGCGAGGTGTCGACGCTTCCAGCAAGTCGATGCTATCGGGCAGCGGTGCCGGTTCGGTCGGGCCGCTTTTTACCACCGCCGTCGGAGCCGCAGGTACAAGTGCCGTCGATGCAACTTTGGCTGCGGCTGCTTCACGACGAGGATCAATCTTGCCATCGCGTGGCAAGCGAACCCGATTCGGATAGGTGTAAAGAAGGTTGCCCTCCTCATCACTCTCGATGTTGAGCAGACCATTCACGGCCGCCTGCTGGAGCAGATCGGATGCCTGCTGCACCGTCAGCTTGTACAAGAAGGCGATCGTGGCGGGGTTTAGCGGGACATCGGTCGTGAAGATCGTGTCCAGCAGCTTCTGCTCGAACGTGCGATAGTCCATCGCGCCTTTAGCCTCCAGAGAGGATTTTAGCTTGGGCCATTCCGGTGGCTGCTGCAATTGCAGGTCCGACTTTATACAGCATGCGCAGGGCCTCGGTTTCTTTTGATGGATCTGCGACCGCCAAATCGCAATGGTGCGCGCCAAACGTCCAGGCCGATTGAGCCGCTGAGGTGGTTGACTGCCGCAGATTTTTCCGTGTTAACGTGCCGCCCCTCATGTCGATTCCGCAAGACGATTTTCGAC
>CAYTGC010000832.1:0-2146 GCA_964437195.1 uncultured Myxococcales bacterium
AGCGGTCTTCTGTGGCTGTGTCTTGCGATTCCGCCGGTCGGTCCGCGCTACGACGCAGCCGTACACGGAGTCCTCATCGGCTATGTCCTGTCCATGGTGGTCGCGCACGCGCCGATCATTTTTCCGACGGTGGCCAAGCTGCGGATTCCGTTTACGCGACTTCTGTATCTGCCGCTGGGCTTGCTGCAGATCGGGCTTGCGCTGCGTCTTGCCGCAGATCTGTTGGGACTTGCGACGATTCGACAGCTCGGCGGTGTGCTAAACGCAGCGGTCCTGCCAGTCCTGCTTCTGTCGGTTTTGCTCTCGGTGCACAGCGCGCGAAGGACAGCGAAGCCGAGTCCCTCGACTTTTGAAAGTATGCCGCACCGCGTCACAGCGGAAGACAGCGCGTCAGAAAGCCGCGCATAGATTTTGTAGAAAAACCGATTGACGCAGTCTTCCTAGTTTCGGTACGAACAGCTCTTCCGGTCCGTTGCTCATTCACAGTACCCAAAACGCAAACCGAAGGAGGGTTCGATGACGAAACGGTTTTCCCTGCGGATGATCCCGCTGTGCGCAGGTCTTATTCTGTCCGGTACGCTGGCAGGCTGCGGTGGTGAGGCAGAAATCGCCGAGCTTGCGCAAGAGCTGACCGAGACCAAGGCCGCTCAGATCGTTCAGGCAGACTTTGACGGTTACACCAATGCGGTGAAGCTGAAGAGCTGCACGTTTGTCGTCTCGGGTGGAAATGCAACGTTCACTCCTTCGAATGAACTGTCGCAGGTGCTGTACGGAGACCCGAACGGAGCCGCTCACAAGTCGACGTTTGCGGTGCCGCCGATCACGTCGTCTGCGGCAACGATTGACATCACCAGCCTCGAAGCTGAGATGGCCAACACCGGCATCACGCTTGCGGGTTCGTCGCTCGCGGTGAAGCTCGCATTCCATGGTCAGCTTCACATCGTCGCGACGGTACCACTGTTTGGCAAGCTGCCGGCAGACCTCGTGATCAAGTCGTCGAACCTGACGGCCAACTTGGGCTATGACAAGGCCACGGCGCGCGCCACTGCGCAGTCGGTGAAGGCGAACTTCAGCATCACGACCAAGAACTGCGGTGGCAGTGGTTGGTGCAACGGAATCATCGACTCGATCCTGAAGACGAACCTGTCGGCGTGGGTGGAAACACCGCTCAAGGATGCGCTGAACAAGGCCCTCAACAGTGCCGACGTGACCGACGGCCTAAACGAAGGCCTGACGATCATGTACAACGCCAAAGATCCGAAGCCAACCAAGTGGTCGATGGTAAACGGGTCGCTGGAACTTTCGACCGGCGCATTCCGCTTCAACGTCTTGCGCACCACTCCGTAACGAATCTTCCGCTTTCAGGCCTCGCCCAACGTCCTTGACACTCGGAGTCTGCATTCTGACTCCGGGCTCTTCCTTTGCATCACTACGCGGTTTGGGACAGCTGCTCCTCGACTTGGAGCGATAGCTCAGCCGCCACTTGTGCCGCGCTGATTCGCTTGCCAGGATCGGGTTGCAGACAGCTTGAGATAAGCGCCCACAGCGCCGGATTCACATCCGAGATCGTGCTCGGTAGCGATGGCGGAGTGAGCGGTTCCTGCTGCGCCGCTAGCTCAATCGGAGGACGTGTAAACGGAAGCTCTCCGGTCAGGAGTTCCCACGCAATCACACCCAGACTGTAGACATCTGCAGCCGTACCAATGGCGGGTGTGCCACCTCGACATTCCGGTGCCATGTACATCGGTGAACCCATCATGATGCCGGGCATCGACAGGTCCAGTCTGTCCGCAGAGCTTGTCATCGAGGCCCCAGGTTTCTGTTTGGGATACGTTCCAGACTCTGTTCCTTCTTTGGCGCGCAAGGCCGCGACACCAAAGTCAAACAGCTTGATTCGTGGTGTGTCTCCATCATCCACCACGAGTACGTTGCTGGGACGCAGATCGCGATGAATGATTCCACCGTCGTGAATCACTTTCAGTGCATCTGCGATTTGCTTCAGCACTTGCAGCGCAAAGCGGCGATCACGATACCTGTGTCGTAGCTGGCGAAGAGTCAGCCCTTCGATCAGTTCCATGACCAGGAACGGAACGCCTTCCTCTGTCACATCGACATCTTTTATCGACACCAAGTTGGGATGATCAAG
>CAYTGC010000833.1:0-2145 GCA_964437195.1 uncultured Myxococcales bacterium
GCCCAGCGTGCTCAGCGTGACGCGGAGAGCGTATTCGCTCAGCGAGTCGTACAGCTACTGCGAGCGGATGGTCGAAAAGCGCCACGACAGCTTGCCGGTCGCGTCGCGCTACCTGCCACAGACCAAGCGTCCTCATGTGTTTGCTGTCTATGCGTTCGCTCGCGCCGCCGATGACTTCGCGGACGAGCCAGAGTTTCAAGGGCAGCGCCAAACCGCACTCACGGATTGGGAGGACGAGCTAATTCGCACGTTCCATGGTGAGTCGGACCACCCGATCTTTGCAGCGCTTCAGAACACGGTCGAGGAATGCGACCTGCCGATTACGCTGTTCAAGGATCTGCTCGCTGGGTTTCGTATGGACCTGGCACCGCGGACCTTCGTGAGCTTTGAAGAGCTGCGGACCTACACCCGCTACGTCAGTGAGCCGCTCGGTGAGCTGATGATTCGCGTGTTTGGCCACAAAGATCCGGCGACGCTGGCGTTTGCACGCGACCTCAGCACGGGCTGGCAGCTCGTTTCGTTCATGCAAAACCTGGGGCGCGACCTGCCGCGTGGCCGCGTGTACATTCCTCTCGAAGACCTTCGCCACTTCGGTGTGCTTCCGGAAGGGACGCGAACGGCCCCGGCATCGGCTCACTTGCTCGGCGCATCCGCTCGTTCCTGGCGGGATCTGCTTCGGTTCGAAGTGGCCCGAGCGCGGGCGCTGCTCGAGCGTGGTCGTCCGCTCCTCGATCAGGTCGGCTCCGAGCTGCGCTTCGAGCTTCTTCTTACCTACTACTCTGGTCAGATCTTGCTCGACCGGATCGAGTCTCTCGGCGATTCAGTCCTTCAGGGCCGTCCTTCGCTGTCGCGTACCGATCGCGCGCGGGTGCTCGCCAAGGCCGCCGCTCGTCGTGTCCCGCAGCTTTACTTCCGACGATCCGCAGAAGAGATCGACTAAATGACCGAAGCCTTGCTCTCGCACAGGGCCCCCGCGGGGCCGCATTCCTCCTCCTCAGACGTCGCCGAGCACGCTGTGGACTATCAGCAAGCGGCAGCCGAGGTCACGACGCAGAGTCGCTCGAACTTCTTCTTCGCCTTCCTGTTTATGCCGAAGGAGAGACGGCAAGCCATCTACGCCGTGTACGCCTACTGCCGTGTGATTGACGACATCGTCGATTCAGACGACCCGGTGGACCGCAAAGAAGCGGCTCTCGTGGCGTGGGAAGACGAGCTTCGGGCCGCATTCTTCGACGGTCGACCCCAGCATCCGGTCGCGATTGCGCTGGCCCAAGCTCATCGCAAGTTTGGTGTGCGTTACGATGACGCGCTGCTGGTTCTTCGTGGCTGTCAAGCCGACCTTCACAAACGGCGCTACGCAACCTGGGCCGAGCTTTACGAGTACTGCTATCACGTTGCATCTGCGGTAGGCCTGATGTGCATCGAGCTTTTTGGCTGCACTCATCCTGGTTCACGTCAGTACGCGGTGCATCTTGGGCAGGCGCTGCAGCTTACCAACATCTTGCGCGATATCGCTGAAGACGCAGAGCGCGACCGGATCTATGTCCCGCAAGAGGCGCTTCGGGAGTTTGGTCTTTCCGACGCTGACATTTTGGCAGGAAAGCGCAACACGTCGTCGCTTTGGCTTGTGCGGCACTTGGCGGCCCGTGCTCGTCGTGAGTATTCCCTGGCTCGCCAGAGCTTGCCGTCAGCAGACCGTCGCGCCCTCATGCCCGCCGAGATCATGGGCAGCATCTACTTTGCACTTCTCGAAGAAGTCGAGCGACGGGGGGATGCCGTGCTGGTAAACGGTCCTCGACTCAAGCTGTCGTCTCGTCGCAAGATCGCGCGAGCGCTTCACGCTGTTGTTCACGCGCTGCTTCCGCTTGGCAGCAGGGTCTTTGCCCCCGCGTACTAAACGGTTCATCTGCGTCTCTTCCTGCCTTGGATTCGGCGACGAATTGTACCGATCGGTACACGCTCCTGTTCGTTTTGGTACGGACCACGAGCGGTTATTCGTCACACCAATGCGCTAGGTTGGCGACATTCCACGAATCTTGGCTGGGCCTCCGCTTGGTCTGTTCCTTGCGGATGGCCCGGTGAGTTCGCCCAACTCGGGCGATATTTCCGACGACCTATACAAGGACGTGACATGAAAGCAAAGAA
>CAYTGC010000834.1:0-2144 GCA_964437195.1 uncultured Myxococcales bacterium
GCACATCCCACTGCCAAAAGACGCCCCACGCTTTGCGCGCCCACAGCGGCCCGGTAATCATCACACACAGCCCGAACAGCACCGCCAGCTCTGCCGCAGCGATCGCCACCTGCCGCGAGCGCTGTGAGCCACGGAACAGATACATCGCGCTCGCCCCGCCTGCGATGAAGGCCCCGATCATCGTCTGCCACGCGCAGGGGACGTGATAGTAGAAGATCCGCTGCACGAGGCCCATCGTCGGCTCATTCGGGGCCCGGACGATAAGCTGTGGCGCGACGAGCAGTCCCAACATCACCAGCAAAAGCAGCCCAAGCTGCGTACTGGTAAATGTCTGCGGGGGCTTTGTCTCTTGCATCACCTATTGCCTCTAGTGGATCGAGGTAAACAGCCGGTTGAGCCGCACAGAGGATGCCTTCCCTGCCGACCACCAGATGAACCAGGCCTTGCCCTTGATCATTTCGTAGGGAACAAAGGACGCTTTGTCCGATGGTGAGCAGGCTGGCTGCCCATCTGCGCCACGCAGCTCACACCAGAAGCGGCTGTCATGGCTGTGGTCTCGGTTGTCACCCATGACAAAGACGTGCTCAGGCGGCACCACCCAGGTCTGGCAAGGATGGATACTCGGCTGAACGTCCTGCACCACCCGGTACGTCTCGGTGCCGTTCTTCTCACGGAAGCCCCGGCAGATCTGGTGTGTCCACCGCGCGCCAGGCCGTTCCTCATCGAAGTCGTCGTAGTCGCACATCCCCGCGACCGGTTCGCGCTCAAGCGGCTTGCCATTGATGCTCACGCGCTCGTCGCAGACTTCGATGGTGTCGCCAGGGATGGCGGCAATCCGCTTGATGAAGTCTTTCTGCTGCTCGTGCGGGAAGACGAACACAATCACTTCCCCACGACGGGGCTCGCGCAGGTGATGGCCAAACTTGATGTTGGTAAACGGAATGCGCAGACCGAACAGCAGCTTGTTTACGAAGATGTGATCCCCGACTTGCAGCGTCGGGATCATCGATCCGGATGGAATCTTGAACGCTTCGACTGTGAAGGCCCGAAGCAAAAGTGCAATCAGCACCGCGCCGCCAATCGACTCTCCGTATTCCTGCAGCGGACTCTTGCGCGCAAACGCCAGGTGCTTGTTCACAGCCTGGTCGAGCCCGTGCAGGGTCCGAATCAGCTCGTCGTTGTCTTCCCCAAGCAGCGCCTTGTCGACCGCTGCAATCGCCGCGGAAACGGTGTCACGAGCTTCCGGCTTCAGCAGCTTGCCGTAACGTGAGAGCCGCCGCTGGGCATCCCGCAGGGATAGCTTCGCGTCACGATGCAAAAGCAGGTCGTCGCGGGTTTGATCAATGGTCTGTCGGAACAATAGATACGGGATGCCGAAGACCACCGCGAGCATCGCCAGCGCAATCGCAAGCTGCACAACCCGTGGGTGCGGTGGAACTTCTGTCAGGTCGATGTGGTTGGTGTAGCGGACAACCAGCAGGAACAGTCCCAAAAGGAGCGGCAGACCAACCACCCAGATGTGATCAAGCGCCACCCGCAGCCACGCCGGGGGACGCTGTCCTGATGGCAAGGCCACGGCGGCCTGATTTGCCTTCTCACCCTCGCTCATTTTTCGTCCACCTTGAGGACGGCCAAGAAGGCCTCCTGCGGAATCTCGACCGAGCCGATCTGCTTCATCCGCTTCTTGCCCTCTTTCTGACGCTCCAGCAGCTTGCGCTTGCGGGAGATGTCACCACCATAACACTTCGCCGTCACGTTCTTGCGCAGCGCCTTCACGGTGGTCCGGGCGATGACGCGGTTGCCGATGGCACCTTGGATGGCCACCTCGAACTGCTGCGGCGGAATCAGTTCCTTCATCTTCACGCACAGATCGCGCCCCCGGAAGAAGGACTTCTCACGGTGACAGATGATCGACAAGGCATCGACCCGATCGCCGTTGACCAGAAGATCAAGCCGGATGAGGTCCGCCCGCCGGTATTCGAACAGCTCGTAGTCGAGGGAAGCGTAGCCACGCGACACCGACTTCAGTCGGTCATAGAACCCGAACACCACTTCCGCCAGGGGCAGCTCGTACTTGAGCACCACGCGGTCCTCGCCGTTGTAGGTCATACCGACCTGCACGCCGCGCCGCTCCTGGCACAGCG
>CAYTGC010000835.1:0-2139 GCA_964437195.1 uncultured Myxococcales bacterium
TCGGGTCACGCAAAGCAGGATCAGCGTTCGACATAGGCGCATCCTACCGGACTCCGACTGGCTTCGCGTACCGCAAAACCGAGTCGCGTCGTCATCGCTCGGCATCCACGAAGACCGCCGAGTCTACACCTGCTGCACAGGCAAGACTGCGCGTTGCAGATGCTGACGCAGCGCTCGCCTCAGCTCCTCAACCTCTTGTGGGATGCGACTTTGCTCTCGCTGGGCTTCGACAATCGCGCGGATGAAGTCCAGATGGACCCGCGCGGATGGGGACTCAGCGGGTCGGCCTTTGGTCCACACGGCGGAGACGATCTCTTGTAAAAGTTCTTTGCCCGAAAAGCAGTCCCGCCAGCTGTCGTGCTGGAGCGCAGCAGCGTAATGCGAGTGGTTCGCTGCGAGCTTGTCTCGGACAGCTTGCTCCGTCAGGGTGGTTGGAATGGCGGGTAGCGTGTTCTTCCACCACGCGCTATTCAGAATCGCATCGGTGGCTTGCTGCTCGCTGCTTACGTTGCCCAGCTTGGGATGACTTACAAACTGATGCGTCGCGGTGGTTCGGATCTCTGCGATGGTCCGGCGACAGCTCATCCACCACAGTCGTTTCTGCGCCAGTGCTCGCAGCGCCGCCTCAATCTCAGCTGCCGACTTTCCCGACGTATTGAGCTGGCACATCGACATGGCTTGGCTGTCTAGCGCCAGGTTCTCAATCTCGAACGCTTCGCTGGTCAGGACTTCCACTGCGCCATCGGACCACTTGGCGCGATTGGTCTCACCGAAGTCTCGGTCGCGAAAGCCAAAGACCTGTACAAAGCCTTGGGCCCGGGATGACTTGACCACTGCGTAGATGTTTTCGTGTCCACCCGCCATCAGCAGCCCGATGTCTGCGTCTTGCCAGTGGTGGTGCAGGTAGGTCTTGGTCACCTCGTCCTCTACCCAGAGGATCAGCCGGTGATTGCGATACAGCGTGGGAAGATCAGAGGGCTGCATCATGGCTCGTCAGCCTCTGTCTCTACCGAGCGATGTGCCAATCGCCACTCAATAGAGCGCGGATCGCTCTTGTCTACGAGCAGGAAGCGCTCAAAGCCATAAGCCTGCTCCCAGACCGCATCGGAGTGAGAGGCAACGATGAACTGTGTTTGAGAAGACAGCTCTCGGAGCGCTGGAATGAACGTCGTCTGCCACTGTGGGTGCAGGTGAAGCTCTGGTTCATCGATGAGCAGGAGTCCCCCGCGAAACTCCTGAAGGATGATCCATCCGGCAAAGGACAGCAGCTCGATTTCACCGGAGCTGACTTGATCAATCGGACAGATCCGCGTCTCTCCGCGCATGACAAACAGATCGGCCCTCAGTCCTTCTTCTTCGCTGTCTTCGTCCACCGCCGCATCAATTCGGGTTCCGTCATTGCCGTGAAACTTGGTCCAGGCTTGGTTGATCTGTTCCAGCCAGTGGTCGGCCCTGCTGGTTCCAGGAATGCGCGGCTGCTGATATCCCGCGCGCGCTCTTTCATCGCAGATCTTCTGCTTGAGCCGCCACAGCCGATTGTTTTCGTTGTCGCGTAGCCGCTTTCCACCGCCCAGCGGATGAATGGCTCCGACCAACTCTGGCGCTCGCCAAGACGAAAACAGCTCAACCGCTAGCTGATCTGCCAGATCCTTATCAATCGGGCGCTCTTCGCCGCCGATGCGCTGGACATGCCGGTCCGCCGTTCGGAGCCAGGTCACCGCGGGCTGTCCATCCAGCGAGACATCCAGCTCAATCGCTGCTCCCTGTGGCAGCGTGACGCGCCAGTGCTGGTCGCGCTTGGATTTTTCCAGGTCGCGGACGATCAGGGACTCTCGACCCAGCCCAAGCAGCACCGCTTCCAAAATGGTGGTCTTGCCGCTGCCGTTTGGACCGGCCAGCACGACCGTTTTGCACGGCCTGTCATTGGGGGCCACCAGCTGTAGCTCCAGTGGCTCTTGAATCCGCCGGAACTTCTCGATGCGGATGCGATGAATCTGCGGCACAGACATGGGCGGAGCTTATCTCGCAAGCTGCTCGTCGGTGCAATCCCTTTTCACCAGAGGCCAGACGGACGATATCCCCCACCCACGCTGTGGGCCTGGGTTGCAGGTTGTGGGTGCGGTGCTAGGCTTTTCGGTT
>CAYTGC010000836.1:0-2133 GCA_964437195.1 uncultured Myxococcales bacterium
GCTGCTTAGCTGACCTTGCCGTAGAGGAGGAACGCGATGAGCAGCGAGTAGATGACCAGCGACTCGATGAGGGCGAGGCCGAGAATCATCGGGGTGAACAGCTTGTCCGACGCGCCCGGGTTGCGAGCGATGCCGTCGAGCGCCGCAGCGGCTGCACGACCCTGGCCGAGCGCGCCACCGAACGCCGCAATGCCGAGGCCGAGGGCCGCAGCGAGCGCGTACCAGCGGGCATTTTCCGCCTTGGCAACTTCCGGCGAAGCCGCCTGAGCGTAAGCCGCCGAGGTGGCCAAAAGGGTCACGAGCGCAGCCATCGCCGCGAGCATGTACTTGGAGATCTTGGTGGTCATGGTTCGAGTTCCTCCGTGAATCGTTTTGGTTTCTTTACCGGTCTTGAGTTTGTGAATCAATCTTCTCAATGAGTGGCCGATCAATGTCCCTCGAGGGGCGCGGGCAGAGCCCGTCCGATCAGCCAACCCGAGGCCGAAGCGTCGGGCGATGTTTAGTGAGCGTGCGCGTGCTCGCCGTGGCCTTCCGCATGGCCGTGGTCGTCGTCATGGTCGTGGGTCGCGACGGCCATGTTGATGTACACCATCGACAGCAGGCAGAACACCAGGGTCTGAATCACCGCCACCATCGTGCCGAGGATCAAAAACGGCACCGGGACGAGCAGCGGAACCAGGAAGAAGAACACGCCGACGACCTTGTGGTCCGACACCATGTTGCCCATAAGACGCATCGACAGCGACAGCGGGCGGGCCAGGTGACCAATGATCTCAATCGGGATCATGATCCAAGCGAGCCACCAGATCGGACCAGCGAAGTGCTTCAGGTACGACACGATGCCCTGGGCACGGATGCCTTCGACGTGGGTGATCACGAACACGGTCAGCGCGAGCGCCACGTTGGTCTTCAGCGTCGACGTCGGCGGCACCATACCCGGAATCAGCGACAGCACGTTGCTAAAGAAAATGAAGCAAGCCAGCGTGCCAATGAGCGGCAGGTACTTGCGGCCATTTTCCTCGCCCATGATGTTGCGGGTCAGGTTCCACAGCGCGTCACCAACGACTTCGAACAAGTTGCGCAGCGAAAACTGGGCCGGTGGGACGATCGCGTCATCGCCACCTCGACGCATCGCCGAGGAAAAGCTCATCGCGCCGAGCGTCACGAAGCACAGCACCAGCAGCGCCGAAAAGACGTGCGTCAGGTTGAAGTGCGAGTCGACGAAAGGTCCGCCCTGAAAGAAAAACGCCTGCGACGGATCTTCGCGTCCGAGGTATTGCTTCGCCCAGGCAATCAGATTGGCCAGCCCAGGCAGAAAATCGAACCAGGTGGATTCCTCACCCATTGCTCACCAGTTCTCCATTTGAAGCGGGCGCGGACATTCCCCACTGCACGGCCCGCACCACGATCGACAGCGGCAAAAGAGACAGACCGACGCACAGACCGACTCCGTCGAGCGAAAACAGCTTCAGACCGGAATAGATCAGCACGCCGAGCACCGCCAGCTTGAGCTGGAACAGCACCACGACCAAGCCCACGGATTGCCGTCGGGCCAGCCGCTCGCCAAAGAAACGCACGGCTCGCGCGTTGACGACGCTGAGCAGCACGCCATAAGACACAGAAAGCTGCAGCTTCAGCGCGACGAGCACCATCGAAAGAGCAACCATCAGCGCACCGAGCACGAGCGTGATCCGCTCGACGGCACGAAAGTGAGCACTCGCGCCGAGCGGAGCGTTCACCGTGGGCTCTTGGGATGGGGCAGATTCGTTCACGATTTTTGCTTTAGCTGTTTTTGGTAGCGTTTGGCGACACGCCAAAGTTCATTGAAGCCGGAAGCGATGCCGAGAACCACACCCACCATCAAGAGATAGGGCTTGGTTCCCCATTTTTTATCGAGAAAGCTGCCGAGCGCAGCACCGATGACGATCGAGACGCCAAAGAAGATGCCGAGGTAGCTCAGGTTCGCTGCCTGAAGCCACATGCTCTGCCGATTGCTCTTGCTCTCGCTGATCGCTTCCTCCTTCGCACTTGCGCGCCGCTGATTACCACAGCCGAGCCGTCCAAAGCAACCTTGTTTTGCCGAGCCTTGTCAGGACCGGGGCTGCTTTGGCATGCTCGGGCGGCGTCAACCCT
>CAYTGC010000837.1:0-2132 GCA_964437195.1 uncultured Myxococcales bacterium
GCGTTGAGAGACAGACCGCGTAGCTCTCTCACTTGCCGCAGCCGCTCGGCCAACGTCGTCGGGGATTCACTCGCAATCGGACGCACAGAGGAACCGACTCCGTAGGCCAAGTAACCGGGCGACACTTGGAGAACCGCTGCGAGCTTTCCGACGACATCGACAGACGGAACGGTCGCTTCGGACTCAATCCGTAGCACGGTCGTTCCAGCCAGGCCCGCCGCGATGGACAGGGGCTTCCCTCCGATGTCACGCTGTCGGCGGAGCGCTCGCAGTCGCTTGCCGAGTCCGAAGTGCAGAGGATTTTTCCGTCCGCGAACCATGCAGCCAGGTATCACGTCGCAGAGAGAGACATCCACTTCACGCAAAAATCAGTCGAATTGGTTGCTTATGTTGACAATCCTGGCGAGCCGTACTATGAAGCGTTTGTCCAGACGGCACCGGAAAACAAATAACCGACTGCCTGCGACTGGACCCACAAGCAGCCGTTCGCGCTCCTCGTGAGAGGGGCTTTCTATAACCGAGGTCGACGGGCTCTTACCCCGTCGAACCCCGCAGTGGGCCGAGGTGTGTCAGCACCTCAACCCGCCGGAGGCTGAGCATGCCAGAGATCCGTCCCGAGTCATCATCCATTTCTATGTCCCGCTCTCGCCGCGCTGTCCGCCACAAACAGACGACCAAACCAGCAGATGCCAAACAAAACCAGCAGTCCTCGTCGCCGCCAAACCGCAAAGAGTTATTTCGTTACCTGATGGCGATTCAGATCAACACCGCCGGACTGAGCGGACCATATCGAACGCAAGAGGAGACGCTCGCGCGGGTGAAAGGCAATCACTCGGCGGTGCGTGAGGTCCGCAAGGTTCTTCGACGGTCGCTGGTTCTGCCGCGTCGGGGTCCGCTGTGGGAACTGCTGGTGACGGAGTGTCTGCGCGCTTGCGACGGTGATCTTGGGCGCACGGCGCGAATGCTGGGAGCGTCGCTGTCACAGGTTCGACGAACACTCCTCAAGCAGTCGTCGGAAAATCCGAACTAACCCCAAAGCACGCGACTTGCGCAGCGGCTCTGTCACACCACCGCGCACCTTGAGTCTCGACGGCAAAGCCCTGTAACATTAGGGGCAATGACCCGTGAGCAGCTTCGTCTGCTGGCCCGCTACATCGTCGATGAGCTTGAGGCCCGTGGTGCGCTCCAAGGAATCGCTGCCGCGTCGCACGCAGGAGCCAAGCAATGCCCAGACAAAGAAGCGCCGCCCGAGTCCTCGGACCCTATCCCAAGCGCGACAAATGGCGATTGGTTGTCCGCGACGAGCGAGGCGCAGAGAGTTTTGTCAGCTATGCGACGAAGGAAGAAGCGGAGCGCGTCAAGCTCGCGCTGACCGGCGAGCTTAGGCAGCGTCAGCCAAGAACCATCGCCGAAGCCGTTCAGGCTTACGAGCTGTATCTCCGCGACGTGAAGCAGAACAAGCCTACGTCGGTACGCACGACGATCATCCGACTGCACACCTTCTTTCCCGATGACGAGGTGACGCTGGCCGAGATCACGCCCCGGCGCGCGGCGTCGATGCACCTCATCCTGACCCGAGCGCAGTCCGTCGACAGTCAGCGCAACATCTTGGCCGAGGCGCGCACGTTCCTGAAGTGGTGCGTGCAGACGAAAAAATGGCTTGCCACGAATCCGCTCGCGGATATCCAAGGCGTCGGCAAGCGGCGGCACGGCAAGCCACAGCTTCGCATCGACGAGGCGCGACGCTGGCTGGCGGTGGCAAGTCAGCTCGCCGAGGACGGGGACGCGGGCGCGATTGCGGCCATGACGACGCTGCTCCTCGGTCTACGGTCGAGCGAAGTGATCCAGCGAGAGGTGCGCGATCTCGATGATGGAGGCCGTCAGCTCTGGATTCCTGATAGCAAGACGCTCGCAGGACGACGGCGGCTCGAAGTACCGGAAGTATTGCAGCCGCACCTGCGCGGCCTCTCGGAAGCCAAGCTCCCTAACGCGCCGCTTTTCGGACACCACTGGCGCGACTGGCCACGCAAACAGGTCAAGCGGATCTGCGAGCTGGCCAAGGTGCCGACCGTCTGCGCCCACTCGATGCGCGGCCTCCACAGCACGCTCGCCATCGAAGCAGGAACCACCGC
>CAYTGC010000838.1:0-2131 GCA_964437195.1 uncultured Myxococcales bacterium
GCGTTGTTGCAGCCCGCGAGGCAATAGCTCTTCATGCCAAGGCTGACGCAGCGAGCACCAGCGCCGCAAGCAGCATCGCTCGTGCACTCAGACGAGCAGTAACCACCCGGGGTGGCTGGGTTCATCGGGTTATTCAGGACGTTGCTCTTCCAACAGGACGGCGTTGGTCCCTTCTTGCACTCGGCGTCCGCGGTACAGGGCGATCCGATGTCACCGGCGCCGCCCATGCCCATGTCACCCGTCGTGCCACCGTCGGTACGCGCCATATCGCCTGCAGTCGCCATATCGCCTGCAGTCGCCATATCGCCTGCGGTCGCCATATCGACAGGCCCACCACCGTCGGTACGCGCCATGTCGGGAGTCGGCGGCATCGACATGTCGCACATCCCGGTCACCGGATCACAGCCGCTCATCGACATATCGACTGAGGACATCGCCATGTCCTCAGTGGTCATGGACAAATCAGGGGTTCCCGCCATATCGGGTGGGGGTGGGGGATTTGGACAACCCACCAGGAAAAATACGCCGCTGAGCGACGCAGCCGCTGCCAGGATTTTGGCTCCGCGCAGGCTCATCATGTTTCTAAGAAACCTCCTGGGCGCGCACCCTAACCCACTGCCCCTTGCATGTGCGAGCAAAACTTATATCGCTTGCCTAGAGCTGTGGGTCAGCCAACCAAAGCGGCGTTTTGCGGCCAGGGCTCACGAATCGAGAATCGGCAGGTGTCCGGGGCGGAGCGGGCGATTTGAGGCGCGGATCTCGGGGCGAAGCTCTGGACGGCGTTCGGCCCAAGCGGTCGCGACATCGGTATCGAGCAGGTGGCTTGGGCGGACGTTCTTGAGCGCATGCAGCATGACCTGGCGGACATCGGGAATCGTGGTCTCGAGCTGACCGAGCAGCGCCTCCACCTGTTTGCGCCGAAGTCCGTCCTGCGAGCCGCACAAGTTGCACGGCAAAATCGGATAGCCCGCCGCGAGCGCATGGGCCGCAATCTCACGCTCACCAACGTCCACAAGGGGCCGAATGACCTCGAAGCGTCCGTCATCGGTCAGATACTTTGCGGGCATCGCTTGCAGCTTGCCGGCGTAAAACAGGTTGAGCAGCATCGTCTGCAGCGTGTCTTCGCGGTGGTGCCCGAGCGCAATCTTGTTGCAGCCGAGCCGCTCCGCCGCATTGTAGAGAACGCCCCGTCGCAGTCGTGAACACGGCGAACAGTACGTGTCGCCCTCTTTGACGAGCTGCTTGACGACCGAATAGGTGTCTTCGCGGATGATCTCGTACGGCGCACCGAAGCTTTTCAGCCAGTCCGCAAGCGGCTTGCCATCGTAGCCCGGCTGCCCTTGGTCGAGGTGAACGGCCACAAGCTCGAACCGAAACGGCGCCCGCTTCTGCGCTTCGCACAAAAGGTCGAGCAGCGTGTAGCTGTCTTTCCCGCCGGACACCGCGACCATGATGCGGTCGTCTTTGGCGACAAGGTCGTAGCGCTTGATGGTGCGCTGCATGGTGCGCAGAAGCTGCATTTTGCCGGGAGTCGAGGGATTCATTGCCAAAGGGGTCGCATGATACATTGATGAGACAAGCTGCCCAAACCTGGGCTGCTTTTTGCGCTTAGCGCTTAGCCAATCAACGTGGGCAAAGAACAGGAAAAAATCTGCGTCTCCTGCGAAAGTAGCTATCCGGCCGCTTACTCGTCGTGCCCGCGTTGCCAGCTACCGCTCGTTTTTCCGAACATCGGCAAGGTGTGGCATGTCGACAAGCTGATCGGCCGAGGCGGCATGGGCGCGGTTTTTTTGGCCCACCACATCGACGACCCAAGTCGGCTCTCTGCGGTCAAAGTCCTGCAACTGGTCGTTGGTGAGCAGCGAGCTGATCGGCAAGAAAAGGTCTCGCGGTTCCAGCGTGAGGCTGAAGCGCTCGGGCGGCTGAAGCACCCGGCCATCGTCGAGCTTTACGATTTTGCGCGTGAACGAGACGGCTCGCTCTACATGGCGATGGAGTACCTGCAAGGTGTTCCGCTGTCGCACGTTCTCAGGGAGCAAGGACCGCTCGATTCCGCGGATGCCATCGCGCTGATTTTGCAAGTCCTCGCTGCCGTTGGTGCGGCTCACCGAGTCGGGATCATCCACCGCGA
>CAYTGC010000839.1:0-2127 GCA_964437195.1 uncultured Myxococcales bacterium
GTTCTTTACTGGGGCGTACAGGCGTCCGCGTGAGCTCAACTGGATCATCGGCATGGGACTGCTCGTGTCGACGCTGGTGGGTGGTTTCACCGGTTACTCTCTGGTGTTTGAACAGCTGAGCTACTGGGGCGCGACGGTCGCTTCCAACATCGCTGATGCAGTTCCTCTGGTCGGAACTTTTGCCAAGCGCATGCTGCTTGCGGGCGATACCTATAACTCGCACACGCTGTCGCGGCTGTTTGTGATTCACGCCGCGCTGATGCCAACGCTGATGGTGCTTTTGCTGGTCCTTCACATCGCGATGGTGCGGCTGCACGGGGTAACGGAATTTCGCTTCCCCGACGACAAGAGCGAAAAGAAGTACTTCAACTTCGTTCCTGACCACCTGTTTACAGAGCTGATCGTTGGCCTGCTGCTGATGATTGTTCTGTCCACGCTGGCGCTTCTCCATCCCGCAGAGATGGGCAAGATCGCCGACCCACTCACGACTCCCGAAGTGATCAAGCCAGAGTGGTACTTCTACGTCTCGTTCCGGTGGCTCAAGCTCTTCCCCGCGACTGTTGCAGTCCTGAGCATGGGCTTTATCGTGTTCCTGTTCTTTCTCTGGCCGTTTGTGGACGGTCTGATTCGCCGTCGCTGGCCTGGTAGTGAGGCCAGCCTGTGGATCGGTGTGGTGTCGGTTATCACGATCATTTCGCTGACGGTGTGGGAAGCCGTCGTGGCGCACTAAGAAGGAGTCGCGTTCGTCATGTCACTCCGCGCAAAACAAGTTGTCATCATCATCCTGGGCCTTGCATTCCTTGGCTCACTTCTGCTGGTGCAGTACATGGAGGTACTGCGCAAAAAGCAGGAGAGCGGCGATCGCGCCACGGCGCACGTTGTGGTGCCGCAGAGCTCGGAGGCCTGCGTCAAGTGCCACCAGGAAAAGACCCCCAACATCGTCGAGCACTGGAAGTTCAGTACGCACTCCCAAAAGGGTGTCGGCTGCGTCGATTGTCACAAGGCGGACAAGGATGATCCAGATGCGTTCATCCATGAAGGCGCCGTCATCGCAACGATTGTGACTCCACGCGACTGCTCGGGCTGCCACCCGCGTGAGTTTGAGGAGTTTACGCACAGCCACCACTCAGCGGCAGGAAACATCCTGGCTTCGCTTGACAACTACTTGGCTGAAACGGTGGAAGGACACCGCGGATCGTTCAATCCGCATGGGCCCACCGTCGGACGCAGCGACATCACAAGCGTCAACGGAATGGCTTCGGCGGCGAGCGGCTGTCAGCAGTGCCACGGTGCCAAGGTCGCGCTCAAGACCAAAGACGGTGGACGGATTACGCTCGATGATCTGAAGCCCGATGCAAACGGTCGACCGACCAACGCGCTGGTGCTTGCGAACGTGCTGCGCGGTCAGGATGGCAAGCCGATGCTGCATGAATCGACCTGGCCGAACACCGGCATTGGTCGATTGAACCTCGACGGATCGCGCGGTTCCTGCTCCGCTTGTCACTCGCGCCATGACTTCAGCCCGCGTCGCGCTCGCCAGCCGGAAAACTGCGGCAAGTGCCACCTGGGTCCAGATCACCCACAAGAAGAGATCTACAACGAGAGCAAGCACGGAATCGCGTACCGTGACCTCACGTCCCGCATGAACCTTGATGCGAAGACCTGGATCTTGGGCAAGGACTACAGCGCGGCACCGACCTGCGCGACCTGCCACATGGGCGGCAACATTCGCAATGGTGGAAAAGTCACCCACGATGTTGGCGAGCGGATCAGCTGGACCAACCGTCCGCCGATCTCGAAACTTCTGGATACCGATGCGAAGCACCGCATTGTGGGCGAGACCGATCCGGCCAAGCGCAAGGAGCTTGTCACGGATACGTGGGAACAGAAGCGTGGCCGGATGAAGGAAGTCTGCGGTCACTGCCACTCGCCCGACTACGTAAGCGCGTTCTACACCCAGTACGACGAGCTTGTGATTCTGTATAACGAGAAGTTTGGCAAGCCGGGCCAGTCGATCATGGACGAGCTGTACAAGCAGGGACTCGTCAGCAAGACCCAGTTTGACGAGCCGGTCGAGTGGACGTGGTTCTATCTGTGGCACCACGAAGGCCGTCGCGCCCGTCACGG
>CAYTGC010000840.1:0-2126 GCA_964437195.1 uncultured Myxococcales bacterium
TTGACGGCGCGGTAGATCTTGACCGATCGGACAAACTGCTTGGCCCGATCGCTGCACTCCTCGGCGTCATAGTAGGTGTTCTCGCTCCATTCGCTGCTGAGCGGGCTTGGGGCTCGCCGGTTCCCCGACGAGTCCCAGCCGAAAGCCGGAATGAGCAGGAGCTGGAGCGCAAAACCGGGGGACTCAGGAAACGGTCCCGCATCGGGGTGGTGAAGGGTGACCTTCAGATCGACCCAGCTTTGGCCTCGGTTGAGAATGTCGATATCCCAAAGATCAGACATTTCCGACTCCCATCGCCCCCCTTGTGGCGGTTGTTAGTTCCGAAGCGGCTTGTTGTTTTGCAGCATGTACATCATGCGGTCGCGGCTCTTCTGCTCGCCGCACAGCACCAGGAACTGCTCGCGCTCGAGGTCGAGAAGCTGCTGTTCGGTCATCCGAATCGTCGGGGCGGTGTTGCCGCCGGTGAGCACCTTGGCCAGCGCACTACCAACGGTGAGGTCGTGTGGCATGATCTGGTGCGCCTCGAGCATCATCTGTAGGCTCGAGCGAATGTTTGCATATCCCGACGGACCCGGCAGCCGGACCAGCCGTTGACGCGGCGGACGGTACCCAGCGCGGAGCAGCCCGAGCGCAAGCTGCTTGGCGTCATACGTCAGGTGGTCGCGGTTGAACGTCACGCTGTCGGTCTCTCGCAGGAAGCCGAGGCTGCGTGCCTCTTCCGCCGAGGTCGCAACTTTCGCGAGGCCAATCGTCTCGAATGCGCGCTGCACCGAGGGGAATGGATCAGCGTTGTCGGGAAGCGTCGATTGCAGTCGGCAGATGAGCTCTTTGCAGCCGCCACCGCCGGGAAGCAGACCCACGCCGACTTCGACCAGGCCCATGTACAGCTCGGCGTGTGCCCGCACTGCATCGGCGTGCATTGTCACTTCGGCACCACCGCCGAGCGTCAGCGCAAACGGCGCCACGACGACGGGAACCGGGCCATAGCGCAGAAGCTGGTTGGCGTTTTGGAAGTCGGCGACGACTTTCTCGAGCATCGTCCAGTTGCCCTGCATCGCCGCCATCACGATCAGCATCAGGTTCGCACCGGCGGAAAACGAATCAACCGCTTCGTTGGTGATAACCAGCGCCTTTTTGCGCGCGTCGCAGATCTCGATGGCCTTGTTGAGCAGGCCGATTACGTCTCCGTCGATCGAGTTCATCTTCGTCTGGAACTCAAGCGCGTAGACGTCGTCGTGAAGGTCGATGAGCCGCGCCCCGTCGTTCTTGTCGATCACAAGACCCTGCGACACCAGACCGGCGAGTGACAGCTCACGCGGGGACTTCGGTACCGCAGCTTCGGCCTTCGTCGAGAGATCGAAGAAGTGCTTTTGGCCCGGCTCGCCGGTGTAAAACGAGCTGCGTCCGGCGGTCAGCATGTCGTAGACCCACTTGGCGGGACGGATGCCGCTGCGCTCCATGCGCTCGACGCTCGACTTCACGCCGACGGCGTCCCACATCTCGAACGGGCCCATTTCCCAGCCGTAGCCCCAGCGCATCGCGCGGTCGACTTGGCACAAGTCGTCGGCGATCGGAGCGTCGTTCTGGTTTCCGTCGGCTTCGCTGCGGGCGCCGATGCGGCGCGACGAGTACGAAAAGAGCAGGGCGGTGGCTTTCCACGCCAGCTCGGCGGCGCGATCGGTGCCCGAGAGGACGGAGCGGATGCGCTCGCCGACGTCAGTGAGGCTCTTGGCCGCCGACAGCGACTCGAAGCGGGCCTTTTGCTGGGCGCGGTACTCGAGTGAGCTCAGATCGAGGACAAGCAGCCCTTCTTTGGTCTTTTGGTAGAAGCCTTTGCCGGTCTTGTCGCCCTTGTAGCCGCGACGGACCATCTCGCGAATGACCTCGGGCGTTGAGAAAATCTGCCGGGCCTCGTCGTGGATCAGGTTGTCGTAGCAGTTTTGGGCGACGTCGATGACGGTGTCGAGGCCGACCATATCTGCGGTGCGGAAGACGGCGCTCTTGGGGCGGCCCAGCGGCGGGCCGAAGATTGCATCGACTTCCTCGACGGTAAATCCGGCATTCAGCGCCTCCGAGATGAGGCCCATCATCCCGTAGATGCCGATGCGGTTGGCGACGAAGTTGGT
>CAYTGC010000841.1:0-2124 GCA_964437195.1 uncultured Myxococcales bacterium
GATTCTGATGTTCGTCTCTGGACTCATCGTGGGAGTGCTACTGCTCGCCGCCATCATGTGCGTGCGTAGCTTCGTCTATGTCGTTGAAGGCGAGGTTGCCGTCCTGACTCGCTTTGGTCGAGCGCTGCGCAATCCGTCCGGTCAGCTCCAATGGCTGTCTGCGGGTCTGCACCTGAAACAGCCGTGGGATGAGGCCGTTCGCGTGTCGATCAAAGAGCAGTGTATCGAGCTGGATGCGGACGAAGATCGATCCGTCATGACCAATGATGGAATCGCGGTTCGCTATCAGTGCGCGATGCGAATGGCGCCGGTTTTGGAACAGCTTGAACACTATCTGTTTGGTCTGTCTCGCCCGACCGAGCATGTGGTGGGTAGCTTTTCGTGTCTGCTCCGCAATGAGATCGCCAACTTTTCCGTCCCTCCGGGTGAAGGAATTGTCGGCAGCAAAGACACGCCAAGCGTGGAACAACTCATCGACTCATCGCTGGGTGCCTACGCACTGATTCGGCGCGAGCGGCGGGCTCTCAACCAGCGTGTCACCGATAGTGGAAAGCGACAAATCGGCGAGCACTTCGGAGTCCGGCTGGAAGCGATTGACGTGCGCAGCTTTGAACCCCCGGAAGAGCTACGCGACGCGCTCAACACCGTGGTGCAAGCCAAGTCAGATGTCGATGCGGCCCTGTTTCGCGCCGAGGGGGAGTGTCAACAGCGGCTCCTTTCTGCACGCAAAGGGGTGGCGATTGCAACGGAGAGAGCCCGTGCGATTGAAGTCGAGATGAGCGAGCTGGCGGTCAAGCTGACCGAGCTGGCCAAGGCCAAAGTGCTGACCGACTACGTGGACCGCCGACGAGCAGAAGTCTTGTCGGAAGCGCGGCAGGTCTACGTTCGGGCCAGCATGCGTCCAACATCCCAGATCTCTTCGCGCGCCGGACAGAAGGTGAACCCATGACAAACTGGATGCCATTTTTGCTTGGTGTAGTGATTCCTGTGGGAGTCCTTTTGCTGGGCTGGATCGTCTTCCGCGCGGTCTCTGTTTCTGTCGAAGATGCAGAGGTTGTGCTGGTCGAGCGATTTGGTCGGCACACCGATTCCCTGGAAAAGCCCGGGCTCCATTTTCTGTGGGGAAAGCTGCTGCCTTGGGTTTCGCTGCGTCGCGTAACGCTGCGGCGGGAATTCCTTCAGCTTGCCGATGTTCACGTTGCGGACCGCGAAGGTACGACGGTGATTGTGGATGTCTGGGTTGACTACCGCATCACTGATCCGATGAAAGTCGAGTACGTGGTGGCCAGCCTCAATGAGTCGCTGCGAAGCTTGGTGATGCACGCGGCCCTCGCGCTGCTTGGTCGCCGGACGTTTTCGGAAATCCTGTGCGATCGGGAAGAGCTGGCGGCGCAGTTGCGCAGTGACATTGCAGCCGATACCGAGCGCTGGGGCGTCGAGATCGAGCTTGTATTCTTGCAGAAAGTGAGTCTCTTGCCGGAAGTCGCGTCGCGGATCCTGTCGAGCATTTCGGCACGACTTGGGCGAGCGCGGGCAGAGCTACTCGAAGAGGGACGGCTCGCGGTGGCCACGCTGGAAGCAGAGACCAGCGTCAAGGTTGCAGCGCTGCTGGCAGACGCGAAAGGTCAGTATCCGCTGGCGATTGGGAGAGCGATGGCTGCCATGGGAAAAGACCCGCAGGTTCTGGCGGCTTACAACGAGCTGTATCGTTTGTCACTGCTGCGCCCGCATCGCGCCACTGCGTTCCTTGGCTTTGAACCCGATGAGCTGCATGCCACCGACGCGCTGATGATTCCGCCGAGCACGGCCGGATCAAACCAAGCTGGGGCCTGATGAACCCTCCTTGCCGCCCCGCGTTTCACACAGCGCCGCCCCGCGTTTCACACAGCGATTGACTGTGCGAAAAGAAGATCCGCAGGGCCGGACGCAGCGCTCGCATCGCCGCTGGTACCGACGGTAGCTTTGCTTCCGTTGCACAGCGCTCCCAGCCATGACATTGAAGCACGCGCGACTCGATCAGTGCCTTCTGCTCCGGTGATAGCGCGAGCAGGGATTCTCTGTGACTTTTGACAAAATCAGACACCGCCAAGACAACCGCGTCGAGTGGCTGCGGTCCGAAAAGAT
>CAYTGC010000842.1:0-2124 GCA_964437195.1 uncultured Myxococcales bacterium
CCACGATCCGCATCATGTCGTCGCCAAACTGGAGCGACCACGACTCGGGATCATGCAGCGCCCACAGCAGCTCTTCGGCGGTCTGAAAGCGGTGATCGCGACTCTTTGCCAGGCAGTGCAAAATGAGCTTTTCGACGGATGCTGGAATCTGCGGATTGAGCGTCCGCACCACCGGCGGCGGCTCCGACAAGTGCTTGATCAGCACTTCTGCAAAGCCCTCACCAGGAAAGGGCAGCTCCCCCGTGAGCATTTGATACAGAATGCAGCCGACGCTGTAGAGGTCGGCTCGTCCGTCGATCGTGGTCTTGCCTTCGCACTGCTCGGGCGCCATGTAGTGCGGCGTTCCCAGCACCGATCCCGACGACGTTTTGTGGTTTTGGCCTTCCGTGCCGCTGAGCAGCTTGGCCAGCCCAAAGTCGAGGATTTTGACGTAGTCCCCGGTTCCTGCCCGACGGATAAGGTAAATGTTGTCGGGCTTGAGATCGCGGTGGATGACACCCTTGGCGTGAGCCGTCTGGAGCGCGTCGACGATCTGCATCGCAATGTGCAGCGCCGTCATCACGTCGAGACGCCCCGCTGCCCGAATCCTCGACGAGATGGTCTGTCCCTCGAGATACTCCATGATCATGAAGTTCTCGCCCTCGGGACTTTGACCAAAGTCGAGGATGTCGACGATGTGGTCGTGGCCGATCTGGCTGGCCGCACGCGCCTCGGTCATGAATCGGCTGACCATTTCCTTGCTTGCGGCGAGGTCCTGGTTGATGACCTTGATCGCGACCTTTTTGTTAATACGCGGGTGCTCCGCCAAATAGACGGTGGCCATGGCTCCCGCGCCGAGCTTGGAGACCACTCTATAGTTGCCTACAGAGGAGCCGATAGAGATCACAGCGTAGATCTTCTTACGCTCGGGCCAAATTCGCAAGACATCTCGTGTTAGGCCCGATACCTGTTTTTATTTGCACGACATAGACTTGGCGACGCTTTCTGGCTCCGCAGTGGGAGTGCGGGGCTGCGCGAGCCGTTTGGACTGCTTGGACCTGGAATTGAGAAGCGGGATGCAACATTGCGACTCGGCAGAGCCTGTGTAAAATCGCGCCACCTTTAGGAGAAACTCCCGTGACTGCATCCGCCCCTTCGTCCTCGGCTGACTCTGGCTCCTCGCTGATGGAAAAAATTGTCGCGCTTACCAAGCGGCGTGGCTTCATCTTCCAGTCCTCCGA
The DNA here is from genome assembly GCA_964437195.1 of uncultured Myxococcales bacterium. Lineage (GTDB taxonomy): Bacteria > Myxococcota_A > Polyangia > Palsa-1104 > JAEUJZ01 > JAEUKA01. The sequence continues at coordinate 1,221 of CAYTGC010000842.1, forward strand.
GCTGTACGGCGGCATTAACGGCGCTTGGGACTACGGGCCGATGGGCGTCCTTCTCAAGCGCAACGTCAAGGATGCGTGGTGGCGGGCGATGGTTCACGAGCGAGAGGACATCGTCGGCCTCGACTCATCGATCCTGATGCACCCCATGGTGTGGAAAGCGTCCGGTCACGTCGATGGGTTTTCCGACCCGATGATCGACTGCAAGACCTGCAAAAAGCGCTTCCGTGCCGACGATCTCGACGGCGCAATCTGTGGGCAAAAGCCATCGAAGTCGCCGCTCAACTGTGGCGTCGCGGATCTCACTGAGCCGCGCAACTTCAACCTGATGTTCGAGACGTTCCTTGGCCCGGTGACCGACTCGTCGGCCAAGACCTTCCTTCGTCCGGAAACCGCCCAGGGCATCTTTGCCAACTTTGCCAACGTGATCTCGACGACGCGCGTGAAAGTCCCGTTCGGCATCGCCCAAGTCGGCAAGTCGTTCCGCAACGAGATCAATCCGCGCAACTTCACCTTCCGCTCACGCGAGTTCGAGCAGATGGAGATGGAGTTCTTCTGCGTTCCGGGCACCGACGACGACTGGTTCAAAAAGTGGGTCGAGATTCGCAAGCGCTGGTACACCGATCTCGGTCTGTCCGACGGCAAGCTGCGGCTGCGCGATCACGACAAGCTGGCGCACTACTCGAAAGCGACCACCGACATCGAGTACCTGTTCCCGTTCGGCTGGGGCGAGCTGGAAGGCATCGCCAACCGCACCGACTTCGACCTTCGCCAGCATCAGCGTGGCATTCGCACCGTCGGCAAATGGGACGGTGGAGATCTAACATCGGTCGAGCTTGCCGCCGAGGATGGCGAATATCACAAGGGCAAGCTGTCGTACTTCGACGACGAAAAGAAGCAGCGCTAC
>CAYTGC010000843.1:0-2123 GCA_964437195.1 uncultured Myxococcales bacterium
TTCACCGAAAAGGTCCGGCGCAAGATCTCGACCCGCTTCACCTTCGTGATCATGACCGACCGCAAGGATCTGGACACGCAGATCTATCAGACCTTCGTCGGCTGCGGTGTCACCCATGCCAAGACCACACCGCGCGCCGAAAGCGGCGACGCGCTGATGCGGGCACTGACCGAGAACCACCGCTATGTCTTCAGCCTGATTCACAAGTTCAACAAGGACGTCGACCCCGAAAAGCCCTACAGCACGCGGGATGACATCATCGTCCTATCCGACGAAGCGCACCGCACACAGGCGGGCAAGCTGGCGCGCAACATGCGGCTGGCGCTGCCTTGCGCGGCCTTCATCGGCTTTACGGGCACGCCCCTTTTCAAGCAGGACCACCTGACGCGGCGGATCTTTGGCAGCTACGTCTCGCGCTATGACTTCAAGCGATCGGAAGAAGACGGCGCGACGGTCAAGCTGGTGTACGAAAACCGCGGCGAAAAGCTGGGCATTGCCCGGCTGGATCTGAACGACCGCATCGCGCAGAAAGTCGCCGAGGCCGAGCTAGACCCCGATCAAGAGGCGAAGCTAGAGAAGCTTCTCGGCAAGGACTACGAAGTCCTGACCGCCCCGGATCGGCTGGACAAGCTGGCCGACGACTTCGTTGATCACTGCACGGCGCGCTGGCGGTCGGGTAAGTCGATGCTGGTCTGTCTGGACAAGCTGACCTGCGCCCGCATGTACCAGCGCATCCTGCCCCGCTGGCAGAACAAGCTGGCCACGGTCACCGCTCAAGCCGCTGGCGAGCCTGATCCAGACAAGCGCACTCTGCTTGAACAGCAAGCCACTTGGCTGGGAGAGACGATCATCGAGATCATCATCAGCGAGGGGCAGAACGAGGTCGCCGACTTCAAGAAGTGGGACTTCGACATCATCCCGCATCGCGCCCTGATGAAGCAGGGCTTCGACACCCCTGATGGCAAGCGCCTCGACGTGGACCTGGCGTTCAAAGACGCGAAACACCCGTTCCGCGTGGCCATCGTCTGCGCCATGTGGCTGACCGGCTTTGATGTCGAATCGCTGTCGACGCTGTACCTCGACAAGCCGATGAAGGCACACACGCTGATGCAGGCCATCGCTCGCGCCAATCGCTGCTATCCCGGCAAGGACTTCGGCCTGATCGTCGACTACAACGGCATGCTCAAGAGCCTGCGCGCGGCACTCGCCCAGTACGCACTGGGCGAGGATGGCGCCGGCGGTCAGGAGGAAGTGGTCGCGCCCATCACCGAGCGCGTGCGCGCGCTGGAAGAGGCCCTGGAGCAGACCGAAGCACACCTGCGCGCCCACGGCTTTGACCCCAGCATCATTCCCGGCACCAAAGGCTTTCCGCGCATCCAGGCGATTGCCGATGCCGTAGAGGCGCTGAGCCGAGGCGACGAAGCACGCCGGCGCTTTGAGATCCTGGCGGGGATCGTCTTCGCCCGCTTCAAGGCGCTGGTGATGGAACGCACCGCCGTGGTGTTCGCCGAACGTCACGACAACATCGAAGCCATCTTCCGCAAGCTGAGCGAAAAGCGGCAGGGGGCCGACGTCACCGACATCCTCAAAGAGCTTCACAACATCGTCGGCGAAGCCATTCGCGCCCAGAAACCCAGCGACCAGTCGCCCGAGCCGCGCCAATACGACCTTAGCAAGATCGATCTAGACAAGCTGCGCCAAGAGTTCGAGCGCAAGGTGACGCGCAAAGCGACCACGCTGCGGGCCATCCAAGAGATGGTCGAAGCCAGGCTCCACGCCATGCTCCAGCAGAACCCGCTGCGCATGGACTACTACAAGAAGTACTCAGAGATCGTCGCTGACTACAACCGCGAGAAGGACCGGGTCACGCTGGAAGAGACGTTCGCCCGCGTCATCGAGTTCATCGAAGGCCTGAACGAAGAACAGCGCCGCGCCGTCCGTGAGGGACTAAGCGAAGAGGAGCTAGCGCTCTTCGACCTACTCGAGCGCGACAACCTGACCAAAGCCCAGCGCGAGCGAATCAAAGACGCCAGCCGCACCCTGCTCGCCGAGCTCCAGCGCTGCATCGCCTCCCTGGACAACTGGACCCAAAAAGACCAGACCCAGTCGCAGGTCAAAGTCCT
>CAYTGC010000844.1:0-2122 GCA_964437195.1 uncultured Myxococcales bacterium
GCACCGCTTGGATGAGCAGCGACTGAAGCTCTTCGACGAGTCGTGGCTCGTCCTTGTCCGTCAGGCTGTCGTCGGGCTGGATCTGAAACTGAAAATACCGCTGCGTTGAAAGCTGTCCGCTATGCAGATCCAGCAGCAGCCAGCCGCCCCCCGGCAGCTTCTTCACGCCTTCGTAGAGGGTATGGGGCGTCGGAAAGTAGCCATATGCGAAGTACTTTTGCAGGGACCGCAAGCTGACGCGCGCCGAAACACCGCGATGTGCCGCAAGCGCCCGCAGCTCACTTCCAAAGGCAAAGTTCTGTCCGTCGAAGCGATAGTAGAGCGGCTTTTCGCCAAAGCGATCGCGGGCCAAAAACAGCTTCTGCTGCCGACGGTCCAGGATCGCAAACGCGAACATTCCATTTAAGCGACGTGGGAGATCCGTCCCCCACTCTTCAAAGCCGTGGACCAGGACTTCCGTGTCGCTCGTCGCGCTGCGAAACCGGTGCCCACGCGACACCAGCTCGGCGCGCAGCGCTTCGTGGTTGTAAAGCTCGCCGTTGTAGACCACGCAGACCGAGTCATCCTCGTTCCACATCGGCTGGTGACCACCCTCGATATCGCGGATCGCCAGCCGTCTGTGCCCCAGGTACACCCGAAGCGCCTCATCGCAAAAATAGCCTTCGCCATCGGGTCCACGGTGCGCAATCGACCGCGTCATCCGAGTTATGTCCTCGCGGTCACCTGACCCAACAAACCCTGCGATGCCACACATCAGCTCGATTTTACCGGCGAAGGGCCCAGGTTCACGGTCTTCCGCACCAGATACGCGGGCCGACCTTGAGACTCGTAATACGTTCGCACCATTGCCTCGGCGAGCAGGCCCATGAGGATGCCCATCATGCCGACGAGGAAAAACAGCACCGTCAGCAGCGGCAGCGGCGTCAGGATCATCGAGACATGCTCGACAAGCCGCAGGTACAAAAGCACGGAAAAGGAAATTCCCGACAGCACCATCGACAAAAGGCCGAACGCCCCGAAGACGTAGATGGGCTTTGTGAAATACCGCTCGAGGAACTTCACAACCAGCAAGTCGAGGATGACCTTGCCGACGCGCTCCAGCCCATACTTCGATGAACCGAAGCGTCGCGGGTGATGGCGGACCGGAATCTCGGTGATGCGAGCGCCCATCCACGACGCATAAATGGGAATGAAGCGGTGCATCTCGCCGTACAAGCGAACGCCTTTGATGATTTCCGCGCGATACGCTTTCAGCGTGCAGCCGTAGTCTTTGAGCCTAACCCCCGAGGCCCACGAGATCACGCGGTTCGCGATCCGGCTGATGAGCGTACGTCGGATGGCGGCGTCTTTGCGATTTTGTCGCCAGCCGGACACCACGTCATAGCCCTCTTTCATCTTCTCGAGGAGCACTGGGATGTCTTCGGGGTCGTTTTGGAGGTCAGCGTCAATCGTGATGATGCAGGCCCCAGAGGCGTAATCGATTCCCGCCATCATCGCTGCCGTCTGACCATAGTTCCGTCGCAGGCTGATGACTTTTAGCTCTGGATGTTTGGCGGCTTCGGCTTGCAGCTTCGCAAGCGTCGCATCTCGGCTGCCATCATCGACGGCAATGATCTCGAACGAAAGACCGAGCTGGTTCAAAACCTCGAAGAGCCGATTCACAAGAATCGAGACGTTGTCTTGCTCTTGATAAAGCGGAACCAGCACTGACAGGTCGAGCTCGCTCGTCGACGCATCGTCAGATGTGGACATCGTCCCCCGGTTTTCCGTCTGCGAAGATGCGGCTAGCTTGGGCATACAAGTTCTCGGCGAAAGCGAATTAGACAGCAAGCTATCTCAGTCGAGCCACCCTGTGCAAGCGCTTGCCTTGGGCACCGGGTGCGATACTCTGCACGGCAGCCATCATGTCGCGTCCGATTGCCCAAGTGACCCCTGCCACCGATTCACCGTCGGTCTTCACGACCACGCCGAGTTGGGTTCGCTATGGCATCTGGCTTTTGTTCCTCGTGTACATCGCCTACTCGTGCTTCGGCATCGCCGGGCCGTTCCTATGGGGGCACTATGGCTACCATGGTGCGACCTACGTGCTTCGCGCGCGGATGACGCTGCGCTTTCACATGCT
>CAYTGC010000845.1:0-2120 GCA_964437195.1 uncultured Myxococcales bacterium
TCCGGCTGAGTATCAGATCACTGAAAAATCGTCGACAAATAGCTGTTCTTCATCGATTCAAGGAAGTATGCGGGAAAACGCTATGTGGTTCGCTTCTCCTCGAAATCACACATAGACTTACCACCAGATTGCAGTTTGATGAGCAGGGATTCCAGCTCCGTTTGGTCAAGCTGATTTAGTAGTCTATCTAACATTGTTCGCCTTGACTCACCAGCCAGTGCAGCGGCGACTCGGCCCGACTCATTGTTCGCGACGCTCGACGCGCTGGCGTAGTGGGTCTTGGTCATCTCAAAGCTGCCGTGCCCGAGCGCTTTAGCGACCGCATCACCCGTCGCTCCGCCTTCGAGTGCAAGCGTCGCGTGCATACCGCGGAGGCTGTGCGGACACACCACCGGAACCCCGGCGAGTCGGCAGAGCCGTGCGAGCTGCGCAACATAGTATCCATTGTGGTGTGTTTTGTGATGAGGCGGATAGAAGATCGGCGAGTCCGGTTCCTGACCTGCAACTCGCGCAAGCACAAGTGGACGGATTTGCTCAGGAATCTTCAGGCGACGCTTCGCATTCTTCGTCTTTCCCGACGGAACCCACAGCACGCGACCGTCATCGTCGATGTCCCGCGCAACACGCGCAGATACCTCTCCTTGTCGCAGTCCCAAGTACAACATCAGGAGGACTCCCAACGCCGGTACATCTCCGTTCTGTGCTCTCTGCATCGCCACCGCTTCGAGCTTTCGCGTCTCGTCGATCCGAAGCTGTGGCTTCCCTACGTTTGCTTTCCCCACCCTGCGGAGTTTCATCCAGGGATTGATTTTCGCATATCCCTTGTCGATTGCCCACAGCCAAAAACGCCGCGCCACCCACAGGAATAGGTGCTGCGTCGCCGTCGAAATCCGCTTCCCGGTGTGAGCGGATATGCGTTCGATCTGCTGATGATAGAGCTTGCTCGCTTGGTCTTCCGTGAGCTGTCCCATCACGATGGTCTGCGGCAAGAACGCGACCATCTTCTGATAGTTCTCGATGGTCGTCGGCTTCACGCTCGCGGCAGATTCAAGCACCCATTCCGGCAGCGCTTCAGCCACGGTTTTTCGAGTCGTCTTTGCGTACCTTTGCAGAAGCTCAGCCTTCACCTCTTCCGCTTCATCCAGCGTGTGAAACTTGAGACTCCGTTCCACTCCGTTCTCTGCGATCTTGAGCCGGAATCGCGATTCCCCTTCGGCGTATGGTCCCCACACTCTCAGGCCCGCCTCCTGCTGCTTAGGCTTTTCATACACGCTTTGCAGCGTCGGTGCAGCAGATAGATTCCGCTGCGCGTTCTGTTTCCTAGACTGCTTCGCCTTTCTCACAACACTGTCGATTTTTCGGTTCATGATTTCTCCTGTCGGCTAGTGCGGCATCGCTTCATTCTCGCGATCCGCTTGTGGATTCGGTGAAACAGAAGCGCTGCGACAAACGGATCTGCTCCCGCTCCGGCTGTCTGCTTTGGCAGTGGGAGCGCTTGGGGATTGAGCCCCAGCTCGTCTGTGGAGAGCGATAGGTCACTGATCGCCAGCAGCTTCAGTCGTGTCTGTCTCGTTGGGCTGTGTTTTCCGAACTCGATGAACTTGATCGTCGCTTCGGAGAGCCCGGTAAGATGTGCGAGCCGAGCCCGCGAGAGCTGGGCCAGGGTCCGACGCTGCCGAAGCAGCATTCCCAAAGTCGTCATGGTCTTTCCTCCGATGGTCCTACCGCTTGTGAACGCTCTCCGCTCTTCGTTGTTCGCCGTCGGATTTCTCGCTTAGGAGCCGCAACCACCGCTGGGGCGCATGGATGCCAACTGCTATCTGGAAGCGCCCAAAACTGTCGCAAGGTCGCAAGGTGTTTCTCTGGGTCTAGACTGAGCAGCGCGAGGAGCACGACCAGCTCGGAGCTAGGGTTCCCCGCACCCGCTTTGAGTCGCGACAGATAGCCTTGGCTCAAGCCAAGCAGAAGCTCCAACCGACGGTGACTGATGCTCCGCTTCAGGACTGCCAGCGCCGTTCGGATGCGAATCTGGAGCGACTCCACATAGAGCGCTTGCAGACGCAACCGTAGTTCGTCCGGTTCGCTTTGTTCGGGAAAGAGACTCTTACACCGCTTGCAGC
>CAYTGC010000846.1:0-2117 GCA_964437195.1 uncultured Myxococcales bacterium
ATCGACCTTAAGTGTTCATGTTCTGCTTGCAGTAGTTTGTGCTTTTCCGTCGCTGAATTTCGATCTGTGGACACCTCTTTGAGCAGCTGATTCAGCTCCTCTTCCTTTTTCCGAAACTCCTCTTCCTTTTCCCGAAAGTCCTCTTCCTTCTTCCGAAAGTCTTCCTCCTTCTTCCGAAAGTCTTCCTCTCGCCGTCTGAACTCGTCCTCCCGCTTTCTTCCTTCCTCTTCCTTGCTGCGAAGCTCGTCTTCCCGCTTTCGCCAGCGTTCCTCTCTTTTCGTCGCCTCTGCTCTCACCTGGGCCAGCTCGTTTTCGAGACGCCGACTTCGTTCCGCACTCACCTCGGAGCTTCTCTCCACCGACTCCTTCTCTCTCTGCAACTGACTCAGCTTCTGCGCATGCTCCTTGTTCACGTCTCCGAGGAATCGCTCTACAGAAACCAGCAGATCGTGCGGGTCGATCTGGGAAAGGAGTCGCCCTCGCAGCGTCTCGACACTCCGCCGAAACTCCAGTTCCTCGGCATCGACGCGGCGGAGCAGCCCCCATAGCTCATCGCAGACGCTGCGCACACTGCCACGGACGGCGCCCAGCAGCGCGAAGTCTTTCTCCAGTCCGAGCGGCCAGAACGGTGGGAGCCCGTCCGGCCTGGTTCGGCCATTGACTTCGACGCGCTCTTCGCTCGCCCGGTTGCAGCAGCTCTTGGAGCAGTACTCCCGGCTGCGCCTCCGCTTGGCTGGAAGCGGGTCTTTGCAGTACGCGCAGAGATCTTTTCTGGTCCGAAGACTCGCAGGTCGAAAGCCCGTAGCGGCAGTGGTCATGTCCGCGCCCCCTTGTAGCCCCGCGAACAGAATACGCCAGATAGCGCCCTATTGAAACCAAATAGCGCCCGGAATTTGGCGCCGCTGCTGTTGCAAAACGAGGGTCTCAACCCGTCGCCGCACGCTTCCGTTGAGAACTTAGGACGCTGCGCGCAAGGTGCGTTCGCTTCGACATGTCGCAGGGGTGTCGCCAAGACGCCCTGCGGACTCCCAAACGGACTCCCAAACGAGGTCAAGATGCCCAACCAGTGAGCATGGGAGTTGGTTGGGAGTCAAAACAGAGCCACTTGCTGCCGAACCCGAACACATGTCAGCAGTTCAACGCCGATTTCGAGGGCAGAGCAAGTCTCGTTCGGCTTCGAGGCTGCGTTCATGAATAGTACGGATTCGACTAGAGACGGTGCTATGATGCCCAAAACAGGAGTCTGGGAGTCGTCACATGCTAAGGCTCAAGGTTCGCGCCACGCACTGCATGCACTGTGGGGAGGAGTTTGGGCGACCAGGTCGGATAGACCGAACCTACTGCGGTGAGAGCTGTCGCGTCTTGGCCTACCGCGAGCGCCGTCAGCTCAAGGGCCGTGCAAGCGGGAGCGCGACGCCGAGTTGGACCGAGACGCGGCAGCCGCTGCTTCACAAGACGCTGGCGGCGCTGGCGGACTTGCAGTCCCAGATCGTCGGCATCGGCCACTCGCTACAGGTTGAGGAGAAGGAGGAGCGGCAGCGGAGGGATGCGGTGGTGACTCCGCCAGTCGATCATGAGCCGGAGAAGGCGGAGCTGAGGAAGCAGCTCGAAGAAGTCAAAAGACAACTCGCAGCGGCAGAGAAACGGATTGCAGAGCTTGAGGGAGTCGTTGCGCAGCAGGGCCAAAGGATTCAGGACTTGGAAGTACGAAAGCCGCAAGAGAGCAAGCCCCCAGCGTCGGGGTTACAGCTTGCACTGCACACCTTGGCCCAAGAGATCACTCGCGATGAGGAGCGGTGGCTCATCGAGGTGGGGGAAGCGATTCGGAGCGGCTACGATCCGAAATCCGATCGACTGCTCGATCGAAAGTTTGATGAGCTGCGGGCCGAGCAGGATGTGGCGGATGCGGAGGAGCGGTCTGGAGGAGTCCCAAGTATTCGTCTTCACCGACGAGGCATGTTGCTCTGGCCTACGGCGATGTGGGCGGCTCTGGAGGCACGACAGGAGGAGGCATCAAGGCAGCTCTCGGGATTGTTTTCACGCAGGCCGCAGATACGGTGGGGCGTGTTGCTTCGACCTGGCGATGAGGGACATCTGTGTGATCTGAGTGCGGCGCG
>CAYTGC010000847.1:0-2116 GCA_964437195.1 uncultured Myxococcales bacterium
ACGAACATTGGCGCTGGCTCTCCATGGTTGTCGACGCGGGCCCGAAGCTGGGCCGCAGGACTGGGTGCGATGATGCTGCTCGTTGGGGCTGCCCCAGCGGCAAGCGCACAGACGCAAGCGGATGCGTACGGCAAGGCGAGTGTGCAGCCCCCGGCCCTGCCGCCGCCGCCGAACCAACCGATGCCGCGGCTTGATGCGCAGACGTCTGCCTCGCAGCGGATGGCTCCGTCGCCGCAGATCCCGATGCCACCGGTCGGTATGCAGCCAGGGGCGACGATGTGCGGGGACGTTCATCTGGAAATGCAGCAGCTCTTGTCGGCGCTCCTCGAGCACCGTCGCACCGCAGAGACGTTGGCGATTCGGCAGCGCAACCGGGGCCTCATCGCAGGCGGCGCGGCGCTGTTTACGGCGGCGTATCTGCCTGCCCTGATCACTGGCTCGATCTTTTTGGAAGAAAGCCTCGGTAGCTCGTTTGCGCGCGACTTGGCGACCCAGCGAAATGCCTCGGGAACGCTGCTGGTTCCGGTGATTGGTCCGTTTATCAGCAGCTTGATCTGGCGCGAAGCGGTCTGGTCGGTCAACTGGTCGCTCGTGGACGGTGCAGCGCAAGTGGGTGGCGTCGTGATGATGGCGCTTGGGATCTACAGCAATCGCAAGTTGCCGCCGCCGCTCGTGGGTCTGCAGGTGACGCCGCTTCGCACCACGACTGCGACGGGACTTACGCTGAGCGGATCGTTTTAGTCCGGTCCTCGGTGTAGAGCCGAAGGACAAACTGCCCGGCGAGAGACTGTCGCTGGCGAATTATCTCCTCCCGCAGCGGGCCGGGGACAACTGACAAATCCGGCATCGTGATCTTGGCGTATCCCGGCGGAAAGATGACCGGCGCGGCCAGCGTCGCCAGCGTGATATCGGCTGCCGACAGAGTATCACCGCAAAGATAACGTCTTCCGTCGGACAGGCGCTCGCTGTACTTGCTCATCAGCTGGCGTAGTTCCGAAAGGGATCGCTCCGCACCCTCGGGAGAAATCCGCATCGCTTTGGCCATCGCGCGTCGAATCAGCGGGAACATCGCTTTCGCAACCGTCGCTTCCCAAGCGGGCACATGCTGGGTAAGGACAGAGATGGTAGCGGGCTCGGGCAGCAGGTAGTAGTAGGCGAAACGCCGAGTCGCCGGACCCAGTTTTCGGTCGAGCTCATCTTCGATTTCCGCTGCATCCGACGGCGCATACAGCCAGGTTGCCCCGTAGTGATCCGCCAGGTACCGCAGGCAATCCGTCGAGTCGCTGAGAATCTTGCGCGGGGACACGTTGTCATCAACGAGAATCGGGACCGTGCGCGACTGACCGCCCGTAAGCGGCATGGTTTGAAAGGCGTGCAGAATCGGCCCGTGTCCATCCTCGACGAACGGGACGCCCTGACGTTCCATTGCCCAACGGACTTTTTCACAGTAGTGGCTGATGGGCAGCGTCACAAAGCGGAGCGGCTTTTTCGACATGGCTCGGCTCCCTGGTCGGTTACCAGCGGTTGCGGATGACACCTTGCTGCGGCCCAGAGGCCTCGATGACCGTGCCTTTGCGGTCCTGCGCGCTACCCGGCCCGGCGGGGGATGTCGGCCCAGCGGTGTTGGTGACGGTGGTTGGCCATGTGCGGCGCTGGTTCGGAATGCTCGTGGCTTTGTCAGCGAGCTTTTCGCCCGTCGAGCGATTGTCCACCGGGGGATTGTCGGGCCCACCGTTGCGCAGCTCAATCTCTCGTTTGTATTCGGCAGCTGACGGTGCAAGCGGAAGACCTTTTTTCCGTGCCACCGTTGGTTTCCCGCCCGAGGGTGTCGCTGCTTTGCCCGCTTGTCGGCTGGGCGGCTCGGCGGTTCCTTTGACTGGCTCGCTTTGCGGGCGATAGTCCGCCGGCAGCATGGTCTTGACCGTGGGCGTGGTTCCAGCGGGCGACGCTACCGCAGCGGTTTTGCTCGCAGGCAGCCGCGGCGAGTTCGCTTGCGCGGTCGGCTCGGCGGTCTGTGCCGCGACTGGAAGGTGGCGAACTTGACCCGGGCTCGGCGGTGCTTCGGCGTCTCCGTCTGCATGCACGGGCAGTCCTGCCAGTAGTACGCCGCCAAATG
>CAYTGC010000848.1:0-2110 GCA_964437195.1 uncultured Myxococcales bacterium
AAACCCGGCCAACAACTTCTGCGGCGATTGCAAGGTGGACGCCGACTGCCCAGCCGCAAAGCCCGCCTGCGATCCAACCAAGAAGCTCTGTGTGCCTTGTCGCGTCGATGGCGCAACGCTGCCGCATCTGGGCTGCAACAACATGCTCCCTGCATGCAAGACCAACACCGATCCGACGCTCAACATGTGCGTCGAGTGCACCCAGACCTCGCAGTGCATGGGCATGAAGACGTGCACGAACAACGCCTGCGTCTAGGTGAGCCTCCGCTCGCCCCGTCGCAGGTCTCGTCCCACCGGATTTGATCCCGTCTACTTCCCTTGCAGCGCTTTTGGATAGTCGATCGCGGGCAGGGTCACGGTCTGGCCCACCTCGGGCGGGATCATCGTCACAAAGCCGTGCTCTTTCCAGACGACCCAGACGATCTGCGGGTCGGACAGCGGCTTGTCAAAGTGGAATGCGACGCGACGTGGGACGCCTTGGTCGCTGACCGACAGAACCTCGGCAGTCATGTTCGGCAGCTTGACGAGCTCTCCGACAGACATCGGCAGGGACGGGCTGCGGAAGACGCGGCTGAGTGGTTCCTGAATAAAGCCGGCGCTCGGCTCGAGGATCAGGCTGTGGTCATCGCTGCGCGTCACCTGCAGCGTTCCGCGCAGCACCACCGACAAAAGCCGCAGATCGTGGATCATCGTCCGCCCGTACAGGAAGCGATGCACGACCGAGTACGTCGCGACGAGTGGATCGGGCGAGTTTACGATCACCAGCGTCCGACCATGGATCTGATCATGCGGAGGCAGCGACGCCGCTGCGCGCGGAATCAGGCTGCCAAACGTCTGGTTGGAAAACGCAATCCGGCCCGGTAGAAGCAGCCCCGCGAAGACGACATGCACGACGACCAAAAGACCGATCGCGAGCTTGCGCAGCAGCCGTCGTGCGGTCGGCTGGTCCGAGAGCCCTTCCCGCAACCGGATGAGAAGCTGCGCCAAAAGCCCGAACGCTCCCAGGCCAGAAAACAGCAGCAGCCGATCCATGGGCCACGCGGAGCAGACAGGCAGCAGTGACAGCACCATGCCGGTCGCAAAAAAACCGCTCAGCTTGTCGCCCCGCAGCAGACGATGGCCAAGGTAGCCAAACAGTGCGATGGCCGCCCAGGCCACAAGCGCCGCGCCGACCTGCGCTTGCGCCGGAACCTGCATCCACAGATCAGCGGGTGGAAGTGCAAACTGCGCACTCACGAGCAGCGGCAGCCGTACGAGCACCGCCAACAGGTACTCGGCAGGCGAGCGCACGGGGTCAATGTACATGCCGCTTCCGACGGTACCGTAGCCCATGACGCCGTAAGCGATGGCCCAGACAAGGCCCAGTGCGACATACGGCCCAAGGCGTGCAAGCCGAGCCGCGAGCGTTCCTTCATCCAGCCACACCACGTACGCAAGCAGATAGGCAGCGGCACCAAGCGCAGCTTCGCCGGACAAAAGTGCCAGCGCGAACGCCAGCGGCCCGAGCCACTTGCCGTGTGGAAACGTCTGCCTTCGGTAGGCGATGAAGCTCGACAGGCAAAGGACGCCAAAGAACATCGCCCACAGCGCGTTGCGGTTGGCGATCCACACAATTGGCAGGGAGTGCGCATCGTCTACCGCAAACATCACTGCTGCGATCCCTGCCGCGACGGTGATCCCGAGGAGCCGCCGATAGAGCCGACACAAGGCCAGCGCGATGCCGCAGTAAATCAGCACGCTCTCTAGGTGCATAAGCCACGGCTTGTCCGGCCAGTGCCGATAGTCGAGCGCGTGAGAAAGCGCGCTCAGAGGCCGCAGAAACGCCAGCCGAATCGTTGGTGTCGTCCACCAGGGCATAAGGCCTAGCTCCTGCTGATAGCGGAAGTAGCTGCGATCGGGCCCCATGAAGCGGAACAGATCCCAGTCGCCCCGCGGGCCACCCGGCTGAATCGGAAAGTCGGGTTGAAACGCCATCTGGTGCGGAAAGTCATCGAGCATCAGCCCACCCAGAAGGGCCGGGAAGCACAAAAGGAACGAAAGCCCGAACACCCAGGCAGGCAGCCACTTCGAGAGCAGGAAACCGGAAACAAGCTCGGAAATGCGCTTCATC
>CAYTGC010000849.1:0-2103 GCA_964437195.1 uncultured Myxococcales bacterium
CAGAGATCGATCTGGGGCCCTGTGGGAAGGTTCCTTTTGGGGATCTGCTGTTTGATTGTGACTTTGGTCGGGTGGCGCTTGAGGTCTGTGAAGACATCTGGTCCCCCGACGGTCCGATGAGACGGCGCAGCTACCAAGGGGCAGAGCTGGTGGTGAACCTGTCGGCTTCGCCGTTTCGCATTGGTGTGCAATCGACACGCCGCGAAATGGTGGCGACGCGTGCCAGTGACAACAACGTCACGGTGGTCTATGTGAATGCAGTTGGTGCCAACGACGGACTGATTTTTGATGGCGGAGGATTTGTTTGCCAAAACGGTCGTCTGCTGCACGAAGCGCCCCGCTTTGTGGAAGGCGGGTCTGTCTGTACGGTGGATATGCGTCGAACCAGACGCCTCCGCACCGAGAGTACGACGTGGAGAATCGATCGCGAGGAATTCCTTGCGCACAGCGCCTTGTCTAGCGGAAGCGGCGCGCGGCGCGATTCGTCCACCTGTGGTGCACACGTCGTTTCCGTCGGCACAGTCGGTAGTGAAACCAAGCTGACGTATCCATTCCCATCACATCGCAACTTCTTCCTTCCGGCTCCTTCGGTACCGGTTGATCCGCGGCGAAGCTTCTGTGAAGAGCTGCTCGATGCGATGGCGATGGGGGTTGGGGACTACTTCGAGAAGACTGGCGCGTTCAAACAGATAGGAGTCGCACTCTCTGGGGGACGTGACAGCCTCCTGTGTCTGCTGATCGCGCATCGCTATGTGACGCGAAAATACGGACATACGGGCCCGGATGCTGCGAAACAGAAAGTGGCAGAGATGCTGCGCGCGTTCTACATGCCAACGCGCTATTCCTCTTCCCAAACGCGTGGTGCAGCAGAGATTGCAGCGACGGAGCTTGGCATTCCGTTTGTGATCTTGTCGATCGAGGATGCGTTTGAAAGGGAAGTCGAAGCGACCCGCAAGATGCTGCGTCCGGGGGAGGAGCTAACCCAGCTAACGGTGCAGAACATCCAAGCGAGGCTGCGTGCCGAGCGGATGTGGAACTGGTCGAACGCTGTTTCCGGTCTGTTCCTGCAGACGGGCAACATGAGCGAAAAAGCCGCGGGCTACACAACGATTGGCGGCGATCTGATGGGCTGTCTGGCGGTGATTGCGAACCTGCCAAAGACGGTGGTGAACTACCTGCTCGACTATCTGCTGGATACCGAACACCTGGACGGAATTCGACAGACCATCGCGATTCCGGCGACCGCAGAGCTAGCACCCGATCAGCAGGACGAGCGCGATCTGATGCCGTTCCCTGTGCTCGATGCCTGCATTGCGCTGCATGCGGCGGAAAAACTTGATGCAGCGGAGCTTGCCGCTGTCCTCATCGACATGTTCCCGGAATACCCGCAGGACCGTCTGCGCGGGTTTGCCAACAAGTTTGTGACGCTGTTCTCACGCGCAATCTATAAGTGGGTGCAGGCGCCGCTGTCTCTGCACCTTGGCAACCTGGACCTCGAGCGCGAGCGCTGTTTGCAGCTCCCGGTGGTGACGCGCGGGGAATGGCAGAAGCGGGCTTAGCTGTCGGACTTGGCGGGAAGCTGCTTGGCCTTCAGGGCGGCGAGGCGTGAGTCGATGTCGCTCTCTTTTCCGTCTTTGGCGGGACCAAGCAGGCGATTGAACCGTTCTTCGGTGGCGCGATCGCGGTCGTCCTGACGCTGCGCACCCAGCTCGGGGACAAGCTCAGCCATCGCCGCGGCTTGATCTTCTTGCGTCTCGATCTCGGCGACCAGGCGGTTGAAGCGATCCATGGCCGTGCCGTCTGGATCATTGGCCTGTTTGGCGGCCCGCGCCCGCGACTTGAGCGACTCTTTGCGCAGCTTGATCTCTGAGAGCTTGCGATCGCCGCTCTTCAGATCGTCGGTCAGCTTCTGGACGTGACGCGACTGCTCGGCGTGCGCTTTTTCAGCGGACTCAAGCTTGACCTCCGCTTCGACGCGACGGCGGAGCGCTTCTTTGGCCAGATCGTCGTCACCGGCTCGCACCGCCCGCTCGGCATGTTCTTGCCATTTTTGGACGTTGCGATATTCCTCATCGACTTTTTTCTGTGCGAGCTTCTCTTGCA
>CAYTGC010000850.1:0-2102 GCA_964437195.1 uncultured Myxococcales bacterium
AAGCGGAGCGGTGCGGCGATCAAAATTGAATCGAACACCGCAAAGCAGAGCGGTGTGGCGATCAAAATTGAATCGAACACCGCAAAGCGGAGCGCTGTGGCGATCAAAGCTCCATCAAAGATCGCAAGGCGAAGCGATCTTCAGCTCCCATTCCAAGCCGCAAACGCAGGGATTTGCACACCTTGCGGAAAACCGGCAAGACCGGATTCACCGACGGCAGCACTTGCCGAATTGAGAAGCTTAGGTAGCGTTTTCGGGGCACATTTTTGGAGGTGCCCCATGGTTCGTGAGTTCACTGTTGAGAGCTTGGTTTCCCTTCCTCGTCTGAATGTCGATAGTGGTCAAGCGCTGTTCCAAGCGCTGCAGGCGGCGGTCAGCAGCGAAAAGAAGCTGCCCAAGTTTGTGCTGCCCGCCTGGCAGCGGGTGGCGTCGGCGGGGGAGTCGCTGGCAAAGGCCGCGACCGAGCGATTGGCCGAGAGCGGAAGCAAGAGTCCACCCGCCGCTCGCCGCAAAGCGGACTCGGTGGTCGATAATGCGGTCGCTGCGCTCGACAGCTTCCTGGCGGCGTGGGCGCGACTGCCGGACACGTATCCCGAATCCCAGCTCGCCCTGTGCACCCGGCAGGCGCTCTTCCCCGATGGGATCGGCTTTCTTCGCCTGTCCTATGAGGAGCAGTGGGCGCAGATCGAGCGGCGGGTCCAAATCCTGAAACAAGAGGGACACACAGAGGCGATTGCCAAGCTGGGCGGCGCTGCACTGGTGAATCACCTTCTTGTGGCCCAAGCCGCCTACGGCGAAGCGCTCGGGCTCACCAAAGTGACCGCAGTGCCAACCGAGCCAGTCGGTCTGCGTGAGCCGCTCGATGCCTTTGTGGCGGCCCTTCGGGTCTACGTGATCAAGGTGACTGCCTACCGCGATGAAGACGAGCCCGAGACGGTGGCGCAGGCAGATCGGTTGCTGCGGCCCTTGCTTTTGTGGTCGAGCAAGGCCCCACGCAGCGGTGGCGCCGTCGATCCAGTGCCGCCATCACCCGCCGTAGCGCCTGCGCCCAGCCAGCCAAGCGCCTAGCTGGGTGTGCCCAGGTCTTGCCGCAAAAAGCTTTGTGCTAGAGTGCCGCCCCGACTTATCCGGAGAACCTATTCCATGAAGATTGCCATCGTCGGTGCGGGCCCTGGCGGCTCGACCTGTGCACTCCAGCTAGCTCGGCACGGTCGCCATGAGGTGACGCTGCTCGATCGTGATGAGTTTCCCCGTCCCAAGACCTGTGGCAGTGGCCTGGGTCCGCGCTGCCTTGAAGTCCTAAAGGACATTGACCTGGCCGACCACTTCCAGCCCCTGGCGCAGAAGATTGGTGGCCTGCGTTTTGTCGGTCCGCGCGGTGATGAAGCCGAGATGAGCTCTAGCCAAGAGGCAGCGTGGATCATTCCGCGCTCGACCTTTGATGCCGAGATCGCCTTTGCCGCCGAGCGCGCAGGCGTCCAGTTCATCCAGGGCTTTCACGGCAAGAAGATGCTCCGCGATAGCTCGGGCCGGATCTGCGGCATCACCGATGGTCAGACGACCATCGAGACGGATCTTCTGATCCTCGCGGACGGTGCGCACTCGCGCTTTTCCCCCGACAAAAGGCCGCGTCGCCAGATTGCCGCCATCATGGCCTGGTACGAGGGCGTTCCCTACAAGAAGGGCATCCTCGAGATGTACTTCGACAAGCGGGTGAAGCCCTGGTACGGCTGGCTGTTCCCCGAGACGGACACCCGGGTAAACGTCGGCATCTGTTATGACCCAAACGATCCGGCTGATCCCAAGCGGCTGCTTGATGATGTGATCGCGACCCATGTGGGTGACCGCCTGAAGAACGCGCAGCAGGTCGGCAAGTACAAAGGCCACCCGATCATCTACGCCGACAGCGTGGGACCCATCACTTCACCGGGCGCGATCTGGATTGGCGAGTCGGCTCGGCTCACCAATGCGGCGACCGGCGAAGGGATTTCGTATGCGATGCGGTCGGCGTGTGTCGCTGCCGATGCGATTGCCCGTCACGACAGGCCCGACACCGAGTTTATGAAGGACTACCAAGCGGCAACGTCGAAGAAGTTTGCGCT
>CAYTGC010000851.1:0-2099 GCA_964437195.1 uncultured Myxococcales bacterium
CCAAGCTGCTGATACGCCGTCACCGCTTTGTCGAAATCAAAGAAGCGCTGGTGATTGACCGCTGAGCGGAACAGTGACTCGTCGACCAGCTTGCTCTGCGGATACTCGCGGACAATGCGCTCGTAGGTTTCCGTCGCCGCGCCGTATCGCTTGTCGCTCTCTTGGGCAACGGCCGCGTTGAACAGCGCTTTGTCGGCATCCGGCCCACGCGGATCTTGGCCGACCAGCTCGACAAACAGCGACGCGGCTTCGGCATAGCGCTTCTGCGCAAGCAGCTGCTCGGCTTTCTTAAACCGCACCTGCTGCGACAGCTTCTTGATGCTGCCAAGCTGCGTCTGCGCCACCTGCGACGATCCACCGCAGCCTTTGTCTTTGAGCCGCGCCGTCCACTCCTCGAGCTTCTCGAGGTCGCCTTCGATGTTGTACGAAACGAGCAGCGCATTGCCGGCATCGACTGCGCGCTCATCCTTGCAGAACTTGGCAACGATATCGGCCATCCGCAGGCGCATCTGCGAGAAACGCAGGTAGCGGAAGTCAATTTCGGCGGCTTTGTACGAAAACAGCGCCACTTTGGGCGAATCCGGCAAAAGCACGCCAAAGCGATCGTAAGCGAACTGGAGCTTCGCAACGTCGTCGGGAAGCTGCAGCGGCGTCACCGGCGGCGTGACCTTGCCAACCTGCGGCAGCGGCGGCTCGCTCTGGCCGCTCTGCTTGTAGAGCGCCGTCACCACTGCTTCGCGGGCTTTGATCGTGCCGTACGCCGAGTCTTCGACATACTTGCCCTTCGGATCGGCGTCGCGAACTTTTTCGTATGCCTCGGCAGCCTCGGGGTACTTTTCGCCAAAGAACAGCGACTCGGCGAGGTAATAGCTGTACTCGTAGCGATCTTTGCTGTTCGGATGCTGCTTGAGATAGGCGTCATACGAATCGGCGGCCTGTCGGTATTCCTCGACGGCTTGGGCACGCACCTTGGGATCGCTTTTCGCCTGCGCCTCTTCACGCAGCTTCTGGGCGCTCTCGTGTCGACGCAGCACGACATTCATGAGCGCCAGATCCGCAAGGTTTAGGCCTTCGTTCAGCGCCGCTTCGTTGTCGCGGTTCTGCTTGGCCCACTCGCTGCCTTCGACGTACGTACGGGCGAGCTGCTCGCGCTCACGAAGCGCTTGCTCGAAGTTGCGCAGCCGTTCCATCGCCACAGCGACGCGGTCTTGGAGCCGGGGATTTTCCGGCGCGAGCGGCCAGGTCGCAATCGCCATCCGGTAGACCTCGGCGGCCCGCCCGTACTCAGTCCGATCGAACAGGACGTCGCCCATGCGCTGGATGACGTCGCGGACGTGGGGCTCTTTTTCGCGACCTTTGTAGAACACCTCGGCGCGCGCAAGACCAGCCACCGGATCGTCTTTTCCGTCGCCGTCCCAGTCTCGCTCGGAAAACGACAGCGCCAGGTACTGAACCGACTCGCTGCGCAGCGCAAAGCCTTCTTTTTTGCCCGGCTCGCCGAGCTGTTTTTTGTCAGCAAGCACGACCAGGTCGTCAAAGTGCTTCACCGCGTCGGTAAATCGATCCGCGCGATAAAACGACCACGCCAGCTTGTAGAGCGCTTTGTCAAAGTACGGCGAGTCGCGGTGCGGAATCGCTTGCTGATAGGCAAAGATCGCCGCGTCCAGCTCGCCGCGATCAAAGTGATGCTCCCCGAGCCGCGTCCAGGTCTCAGCCAGCAGCTTGCCGTCAGACTTCATCGGCTCGCAGCCATCGTACGGCGGCTTGTTCTTTCGCCCAACCGGCGGTGCAGGCGTCGAAAGCGGCGCAAACTTGTTCGCACAGACCAACCCGAGGAACGCCTGTCGCGCTTCCTCATCGTGGTCCATTTCTCCGAGGCAGTAACCGAGCAAGTACGTCGCCAAGTGGCTGTTGCGATACTGTGGGAAGTCGCGCAGCAGCCGCCGATACAAATCCACCGACGGAGCGTAATCGGGCAGCGCAACCATTTCGCCGGTCTGCGATTTCGACTGGCCGATGAACGCCTCGTTCGTGCGCTCGAACAGAAGCTCAGCCAGCCGAAACATCGCGTCGGGCGAGTGACGAGGATGCTGCGGATA
>CAYTGC010000852.1:0-2096 GCA_964437195.1 uncultured Myxococcales bacterium
CCGGTTTTTGCATCTGGCCTTCGACGACCAGGCCTTCGGTGATGCGGAACAGCTTCGCGCCCGAAGCGGTTCGTTCCACCTTGATGGAAGCGGCGTCCGCTGGCGGTTTCGGAGCCGATTCGTCACCCGCCTTGACCGCAGGATCACCGGGCTTTGGGGCGTCACCTGGCTTCGCCGCATCGTTTGACTTCACCGCATCGGCGCTTTTTGCCGCATCGCCCGTCGCGGTAAGGTCCGTTGGTGCAGCAGGAGCCGGAGCCGCGGCAGGCGCTGGTGTCGTCGCTTTGGCAGACTCTGTCTGCTGCGCGTGGGCAGAAACCGATGCCAAGCAGAGAATCAACGTCGCGCTTGGCCAAGCTGATACGTTCATGGCGAGCCCTCCGCCGCCCGGGTGGGGTTCGGCTTCTTCTTCTGCCGCCGCTGTTCCCGCTCGATCGCTGCCCGGGCATCCTTGATGTAGGACTCGGCGGACTCGTCACGCGGGCCACGCGGCCCGGCCGCATCGAGATACGACTCCAGGTAGCGAATCGCGATCATCCGCTGGCTCACCGGATCGAAGCCCGGCATAGACGGCGCATCCAGGTACAAGATCCCCAGGTTGAACAGCGCGTCGGCGTTCTGCGGCTCGGCCGACAGCACCTTCTTGTAGGCCGTGTCGGCGTCGATGTAGCGCTTCATCCCGCGCAGCGCCGAGCCGAAGTTGAGCTGCGTGCCGGAAAGCCCCGGCAAAAGCACCGTCGAGCGCTCACAGGCAAACATCGCCTGCTCGTAGTTTTTCGCCAAAAGATACATCGCCGACAGGTTGTGCCACGCAAGTCCCGAGCCGGGGTCCAGCTCGGTCGCTTTTTTGAACGCCGCCGTCGCTGCAATCCGGTCTTCCTTGGCCAAAGACAGGTACCCGAGCAGCACGTACGCCTCGGCGTTGCCCGCATCAATCGTCTGCGAAATTCCGACGATCGCCGCCGACAGCTCGCGCTTGCCGAGGAAGTAGTAGGCCGTCGCCAGCGTCAGCATCGCCGGGACGTGGTGGTCGTCTTTGCTGAGCGCCAGCTTCGACAGCACAATCGCGTTTTCGTACTGTGACGCATACAGCGCGCTGCGAGCCTCCTTCGCCAGCTTGGCAAGCTCGCTGCCGTCTTGGGCTTGCGTGGGACCAGCGAGAATAAGCTGCCGTGCAACGTGCTCGTCTTTGACAAGCGGATACGCCTCGGGCTTGTAGGCATTCGCCCGCTGCCGCGCCAGCTTGGTCCACTGGTTGGCCACGCCGAGCTTCTGCGCTTGCTCGAGTGTCACCACATAGCGCTGGAGCGCCTTCTCCTCGATGCCCGCGACGTTTTCCTCGATCTTGTTCTTGTAGAGGTCGCAGGCCTCCGCCCCAAGCCGCTTGACCTCGGGCGGACACGGCGCGGCCAAGAACGCCTTGGCGTACAGCTCGAACACGTAGCCCATGCGGAAGTACGCGGCCAGTGTGTGGTTTGCTCGCCTATACGAGAGCACCCTGTCGTACACGACCACGGTCTCTTGGACTTTTTTGTTAAACGCACTGATCGAGGCTTCCAGCTCTTTGCCGCTGCCGCCGATCTTCTGCCGCTCGACTTCTTGCAGCTTCTGCTCGGCGAGAAGGAAGGCCGCTTCCGCCGCATATTCAGCCGCATCGGAACCCGGTGGCAGCTTCTGGCCAAGCTGGGCCGCTCGCTTTAGGCTTTCCGTCGCATCGAACGGATTGCCCTGCTTCTGCTGAATCTTCGACAGGCGCAGACACGCCTCGACAACCTGGGGCAGCGAGCTGCCGCTTTGGCCATAGCGCGCCACAAACTGCGACAGCTCCTGCTCGGCACGCGCGGCAGGACCGAGCTTTTCGATCGACAGGGCGGCCCGGAAATATGCCGTTGCTGCTTCCTCGGTCGAGGTCTTGTCGCTCTGCGCATACTGCTTCCACAGATCGGTCGCAAGCGCATAGCGCTGGTCGTTTTCGGCAATCAGCGCCGCGTTGTAGAGCGCATCGTGCCGGTGCGTCGAGGTCTTAAACCGCGGATCGGTACCAAGCTGCTGATACGCCGTCACCGCTTTGTCGAAATCAAAGAAGCGCTGGTGAT
>CAYTGC010000853.1:0-2093 GCA_964437195.1 uncultured Myxococcales bacterium
GTGTTTCGATGTTCGAGCCGGTGCTCAACGTCGGAACGTACAACCGCGGTCTTCCACTGGAAACGGTCAAGAGCATTGAAGTGGTGACGGGACCGGGCGGTGTGCTCTGGGGCGCCAACTCGTTCCTCGGCATCGTCAACTTGATTAGCAAGGATGCCGACGACATAAACGGAATGGAAGCCAGCGCGGGCTACGGCGATGGACCTGGCTCGCCGCAGGACTTCCGTGCGTATGTGCTGTTTGGCAAGAGCTTCCGCTTCAAGAGCGGGCCCAAGCTCAGCATCGTCCAGCACGTCAGTTACGAAAACTACGTCGCGCCGCGATTCAATGTGTTGGCGTCGCTGTACCGCAATGCCGCGCCGTCACCGGCTGGCCCGCACATTTACTCGACGTACACAGATACCAATCCCGAGCGATCGTGGATTGTGAACGTCGACGGCAAGATCTCGCTCGGCCCGGTTACGCTGTCGTACTCGACGCCGTTTGCCCTGATGAATACGTCGCTGTCGTTTGCGAACAATCCGACGAGCGGCCCGTGGGATACCGCGGCAAATGCTCCGGCGGGACAGCCGGTTCGCAACTACCTTCAGTCGTTCGATCGCTTCGTCACGCTGTCGTACAAGGGGCGTTTCCTCAAGGACCGACTCGGACTCGATGTGAAGAGCTACGCGATCGAGTTTGTACGTGACCTCAACGCGGTCATCTTGCCCGGCTCCGCTCGCAACCCAAGCGGCACGACGTTCGACACCAAGATCCGTGCCTACCGCGTCGGTCTGACTGTAGACGGCGACGCATCGCTGCCGCTGCGCAATCGGCTTCTGTGGGGCGGTGACTTGTTCTACGAGTGGGTTCCCGAACTCACGGTCAACTTCCCGATTTCGAACCCGCAGGATCTGCCGATCAGCTGTCCGCTCGAGCGGTCGGGAACCGCGGCGCCCGTGTTCAAGCCAGGCTGTCCTCTGCCGTTCCTCTTTGGCACCAACCGGCTTGTCACCGCCGTCTATCTGTCCGACACGTTCCGGCCCGTCAACAGTCTGACGCTCGACGCTGGTGTTCGTCTGCAAGGTGGCTTTGGGAAGGCGCAATATAACAACGGCAACCTCGGCAACAGTGGAACCATCCTCGGAAGCGCGTCGCTGGTCTGGAACTTCTACCGCGACATGCACGTCAAGGCCAACTATGCTTCAGGCTTCCGTCCGCCCGTGTTCAACAACACGGACTCGAACGGCGCCGCAGTCCAGTTCGGCGGGAGCCACAGCCTGAGCAACGAAAAGAGCCAGGCGATTCAGGCCGAATGGAACGCCAAGCTGCTGCGCAACATTGGGCCGATCCGAGCGCTCCAGCTTCGTGCCGATTATGCGTATACCGACCTCAATGGCTTGATCGTCATTTCGAACGGTAGCTACACCAACCGGCGAACCGACTCCAACGGGACTGAGAGTGGCAGCGGCGTCAACTCGCATCGCCAAATCCACTCGGTCGAGTCGGCGGCACGTCTCTACATTGGCGACCACACACTGTCGGCCAACTACACGTTCCTACATATCACCACCAACGACCGCGGCCTTCTGCGTAGCATGCCGCAGCACACGTTTAACCTTGGCTGGGTGCTGTCGGTGATTCCGGGCTGGCTGGAGACAAACGGAACGCTGATGGTGGTGGGCAGCTACGACGATCCGAACCGGCTGCGAACGCTGTCGCTCGCCGATGGCAGCACGATTGCGAACTTTTCGGACCTGACGTTCGACAAGCTGCCGCCGCAGGCGATGCTGAACCTGGGCGCGCGGGCGCACTTCTTCAAGAATCGGCTGTGGGCGAGCCTGAACTTCTACAACGTCCTCAACCAGACCTACCACTACCCGGACCCGTTCTACGACCTCGCGCCAACGCTCGAAGTGTCACCGACGCCGGCACCTGGGTGGTCGACCTTCTTCCAGGTCGGTGGCAAGCCGTTCTAGCCAGTGGTTTCGCGGATCTCGGCGTCCTGATTTTCCTGCCTAGGCCGTCGCGCAACTTTGCGTGCTAAGGTGCGCTTATGACGAACATTGGCGCTGGCTCTCCATGGTTGTCGACGCGGGCCCGAAGCTGGGCCG
>CAYTGC010000854.1:0-2090 GCA_964437195.1 uncultured Myxococcales bacterium
CGCGCCAAAAACCGCCGCAGATCTGCATCCGACAGCGACGCTATGAGGGGCCCAGGTGACATGGCGCGAGGGTTCTTTGAAACTCCACGCTTAGGGCTGCGGGCTGAGCCGGTCCAGCGTGTCGAGATCTTCCTTGAGCTTGATCAAGCAGTGAAGCGCCGGCAGCTTCCGCCACGGCACGCGGGCATCGGAGCGCACAAGCTGGGCCAGATCGGACAGCGGTCGGCAGCTCTGCCAGTCGGACTCGCGACCGGGTTCTAACAAGGCCCGTACAAAGCCGATGATTTCAGCGGTGCCAGGTGGCTTGGTCAGCCGATTGGCAGGATCACGCAGCGCCTTGCTGAGGGTCAGCGCATCGTTGATGACAGCATTCGCTCGCGCGGGACCAGCGGGACCGGACTGCCCACCATGACTGGGGAAGCGCTCGCGCAGGATTTTTTGCAGCTCTGCTTCTTCAGGAAACGGGATGTGAAAGAACACGCACCGACGCAGAAACGCATCGGGAAGCTGCCGCTCGGCATTGCTGGTCACGACCACAAGCGGGCGCGGGGCATCGGCGGGACGCTGCATGCGACGCTTCAGTTCGATTCCGCTTCCAAAGGAATCGTGGATGGTGCCCGCTGCGACTTCGGGAATCTCGGTAATGGTGAAGCTGCCCTGATCCATTTCGCGCAGCAGGTCATTTGGCAGGTCGCGGGGGGCTTTGTCGATCTCGTCGATCAAGACCACCCTCTGCACCGGCGACATCAGCCCAATTCCCAGCGACTGCAGCGCGATGTAGTGTCGTGCATCCTGCGCCCGCTGTGGATCTGAAGGGCGGGGATGCTGCGCGTCTGCAAAGCGTGCCAAGGCATCGTACTGGTACAGCAGATCACGAGCCCGCAGATCACTGCGCACATAACACTCCAGCGGCTTTGCGGTCTTTGCCTCTGGATCGCCAAGTGCGGTCGCCAGTGCTCGCGCGGCGTACCAGGCGAAGTCGGTCTTGCCGCAGCCCGGTTCACCAGCCAAAAGCAGCGGAGTATTGAGCAGCAGTGCCGTATTCGCTGCCGCCAGCAGCGTGGGGCTTGGGTGATACGGCGCATCGTCGCGCCCGTTGTGGATTCCCTGTAGTCGTACCGAAGGCATCGGATTTTCTCGTGCGAGGAAAGGAGAAGTCTCGGACCCGTTTACGAGTACCGACGAACGATGTTGTTTAGTTCCTTGGCGAGCTGCTCGAACGTGCTCTGTTTTCCTAGCCGGTCATAGAGCTTGTCGGCTTCTCGCAGCACTTCCGGTAACTCGCGCAGCGGCGGACGGTGCGAGCGGAGGTAGGTCTGAACATCCGCACTCGTTGGGAAATGCACTTCCGGCAGGAACTCATGTGCGCGCTCCGTGGTGTGCCAGAAGCGCTCGGCCCAGGTCTGGGCTTCCTTCAGCAGTGGATCGCCATCGACAGAACCACGAATTTCCAGCGGCAACAGCACGCTGACGCGCCGTACTCCGCTGAGCAGCTTCGGCAGGTATTCGGTCAGGAAGGCTTGCAGCCCAGCAAGCTGACCGGTGGACAGATCCCCAAGAATTTCAAGCGGGTTGTCCTTGGCCACAATCGTTAGCAAAAGGGGCGATTCCTGCGTCGCAAGCGTCAGCAACTCTTTGAGCGGGCAATTCGCTTCGCTGGTGTGGGCTTCCAGTGCGTGTTTCAGCCTGAGACCCCAGTCTTCCGCGCTGCCAGCCCAGTGGTCATCCTGGCACATGGGGACATTCAGAACCTTCATCCCGGCGTCTTCGAAAAGGAACGATTCCAGACGCATCACGAACCACTCGATGTTCTGCTCGGGTCCGCCGTGTAACAGGAGCAGTCGATTCACACTGCGCTGCACGGACGGACCAGCCAAAATTCCACCGTACTGCGCAGTTCGGTCTAGGAAATACAGAGCGCTCACTGCGGGCCGAGCGCGTGGGGGCGGAGTGGCCGCCGGTGGTGGCAGTGTGTCACCAGTCGCCTGGCCAGCCTTCACCAAGGCGCGTTGCAGCTCGCTGGGGTGGGCCCGTTTTAGGGCATCGAGGACTTCATCTGTTGATGCCACTGAGAGCAGCAGATTGGTCTT
>CAYTGC010000855.1:0-2087 GCA_964437195.1 uncultured Myxococcales bacterium
GGGCTGTCGCGAGGATAAGAGCGGCGCTACTTCTTCTTTTTGCGGGACTTCTTTTTGTCGGCTTTGTCGTCGCCGCCCTCGCCGGTGGACTCGGCTTTGGCTGCCTTGTCCTTTTTGCCTTTTTTGGCCTTCTTGCCTTTCTTGCCTTTGCCATCTTCCATCGCTTCGGGCGGCGGTTCGTCTGCTGGGCCGGTCGACGCGGCAACGGCTGGCTGTGCTGGGGCGGCGGCACCAACAGCGGGCTTGGTCTCGGCGGCAGGCTGGGCCATTCCCGATGGTTCGAGGATGTGGAACTCAACGCGGCGGTTCTTGGCTCGACCGTAGAGAGTCTTGTTGTCGGCGATGGGACGGTTTGGTCCGATACCCTCGGCGACCAGACGATCTTGCGCGATGCCGTGATCGACCAGCCACTGCATCACGCTCTGCGCGCGGCGCTTGGACAGATCGGTGTTGTGCGCTGCATCGCCACGATCATCTGTATGGCCTTCGACCTGCAGCTTGGTGATCTGAGGCTGAAGCTGCAGCGCGTTCTTGACCGCTTCCAGCACGGGATAGCTGTTCTTCAGAATCTCTGCCTCGTCGTTGGCAAAGAACACTGCGCGGTTGATGACGATCTGACCGCGGCGAATTTCCACCAGACCGGGGCAGCCGTTCTTCTTCGGGTTCGGGTCAGGCGCGCCAGCTTTCGTCGGACATGCATCCTCGGCATCGACGATGCTATCGCCATCGCGGTCGGGAAGCGGGCAACCCGGCTTGGCCGGATCGGGATGACCGCCCGCCGGAACCTTCGGACACTGATCGACAGAGTCATAGACGCGGTCCGCATCGGTATCGCTATCGGGGCAGCCGAGCTTGGCCGGATCAGGATGTTCGCCTTTGGCCTTCTGTGGGCACTGATCCTTGCTATCGACGACTCCATCGCTGTCCGTATCGGGGTCCGGGCAGCCAGGTCGCTTCGGATCGGGGTCTGCGCCCTGGGCTTGATCCGGACATTGATCCTGGGCATCGAGAACGCCGTCATCATCGCGGTCCGGTATCGGGCAGCCAAGCTTGGCCGGATCGGGCCGCTTGCCCTTGGGTACCGACGGACAGAGATCCTGCTCATCGGGTACTCCATCGCGATCGCGATCGGGGAGCGGGCAGCCGTGTCGGCGCGGATCCTTGCTGGCCGGGCCGGGATCATTGGGACACGCATCTTTGCGGTCCACGATTCCATCTCCGTCCGTATCGACCTTGGGCGGCTCTGGCTGGGGCAGCGGCGCATAGGCGACGCGGAGCAGCGCGCGCGCATCGGGTGTGCCCGGTTCGCGGAGTACACCGAGACCACCTGCGGCTCCGACTTGAATGTAGCCGGCGATGTTGTAGTGCAGCCCAAGCAGAAGCTCGATGCTGGTGAAGTCGCGAGCAAAGGCGTGCCCACTCAGAATGTCGGTGCTGACGAGGACTTCGGGTCCAATCGCGAACCGACGCAGCGTATCTGCATAAGCCACCGAGACACCGAGTTGGAGCGCGGAACCCGTCGTGCTGCCATCGGGAATCATGTAGCTACCGAGTGTTGCTTCGGGGCGATACAGGAAGCCCAAAGTTGCGGACCAGCGAATTTTCTTCGCCAAGCCAGCTGCGACGATCTTGGGAAGAATGCGGACGCCTTGGTCGCTGGTCAGTCGCGGAAGTGAGTCATCGATGGCGCGCAGTGGAATCCACACGGACGCCCCGGCGCTGAGCGAAAACGCACTGCCATCGGGTTGGCCGAAGATACGCGCCATCACCGAGATTCTCGGATCTGAAACGGCGACACCGCTGACCGGAGCCAGATCACCGACTTGCTGTCCTCGCTCCAGCAGCGTGACCGGAAGCGACGCCGCAATCGTGATTCGATCGAGGAACGAGCCCGCCAAATCGACGTGTCCGATGAGCTGATGGTTGATGATCGAATACGTCTGCCGGAAGCTGTTGTCGACGGTGCTGTAGCCGAAAACGAGCGGATTGTGCGCGTAGTTTAGCGTGATGCCCGCAGCGAAGTACCTCGTCGAGGAATACCAGGGGTGATCGACCATAAACGACCACTCACCAGCGGTGGTTGGTTC
>CAYTGC010000856.1:0-2082 GCA_964437195.1 uncultured Myxococcales bacterium
GTACCGTGCACCGCAGGCTGCTCTCGCCCCGCAGCCGCTGGCCCAGATTCAGGGCACGGTAAAAGACGAAAACGGCAAGCCGCTGGCGGGCGTGACCGTCGTTGTGCAGAGCCCGGCGCTGCAAGGTGAGCAGGCCGAAATCACCGACAACAACGGTCGATACATCATCACCCAGCTTCCGTCGGGCGATGACTACAAGGTCAGCTTCTTTTTCGGTTCGGATGACAAGCCCCGCGTCGAGCGTCCCGGCATTCGTCTGAGCCTCGGTAAGACCATTACGGTCAACGGTGAGATCAACCTCAGCTCGACCAAGCGAGAGGTGAAGGTCATTCGCGAGTCGGCTCCTGTCGTCGATACCGCGAGCACCTCGACCGGCGTGGAAGTGAACCAGGAAGTTCTTCGTGCGACGCCAGTTCGTGGTCGTACGTTCGAGTCGGTGCTGACGCTGGCTCCTGGTACGTCGGACGTGGCGGGCAAGGCTGGCACGGCGGGTGGTGACGTCGGTGTGCAGATCTCGGGCTCGACGGGCAGCGAGAACAACTACATCATCGACGGTCTCAACACCTCGGACCCGAACAAGGGTCTGATTGGCACCGAGCTTTCGCAGTACTTCATTCAAGAAGTCAACGTCATCACCGGTGGTTACCAGGCCGAATACGGTCGCGCGACCGGTGGTGTCGTCAACATCGCGACGAAGACCGGCGGTAACGAGTTCAAGGGCTCGGTGTTCGGTTCGTTCCAGCCATTCCAGCTGGAGCCGCGTGGCGTTGCTCGTCTGGGCGAAGCGCTGATTACGCGCTCGCGGACGAACCTGCTCTACGACTTCGGCTTCGAGCTGGGTGGACCCATCGTCAAGGACAAGATCTGGTTCTACCTGGGCTTTGCGCCGACGTTCACGGAAACCCTGTATCAGCGCAAGGCACGCTCGCTGACGTTTAATTCAGCGACGGGAAGTGCCCTGATCGATGCGGACTTCCAGTGCCCGAGCTACCTGGCCAACTCGTCGCTGTGTGACGGGCCTCGTACGCTGGCACTGCGCACCGACGAAATCGCGTACGGTCAGGAAGCGGGCGGCATTGAGCGGCTCTACAACGGCATCGCCAAGCTGCAGTTCAACCTGAACCCGGACCACAACATCCAGCTGACCTATATCGCTTCGCCGAAGATCACGGACGACTATGCGGCCATCCGCGCGGTCGATCTGGGCTCGCAGCGGTTCAATCAGAAGGATCAAGTCCACGACGCGATCTTCCACTACATCGGCAAGCTGTTTGACCGGAAGCTCCAGCTCGACGTCCTGTACGGTTATCACTACCAGGCTTCGACGCAGACCCCAGAGCAGCCGAACCTGCCGAGCATCGCGTGGGCCGCAGCGCAGACCGATCCGTTTACGCTGGCTGACTTTGAAGATGTCGGTGCCTGCCGTCGCTCGATGCGAACCGATGCGATGGGCCTCATGGTCAACTTCAACCGATGCCCGCTCACCGATTATACGCGCGGTTACGGTGGCTACTCGGACAGCCTGCTGCAGCGTCATCAGCTGATTGCTTCGGCGACGTACTTTCTGCACATGACCTCGGCGTGGAACCCGCTGCGCGGTATTCACGCACTCAAGGTCGGCTTCGAGTTCGAGTACCTCGACAGCTACAACAACCGCACCTACACCGGCTCTGACCTGGATCCGAACGATCCGGCGAGCGGTCACCGTGCGTACAGCCAGCAGCCCGACGGCTCCATCCAGATCACCCGCGAGTACGCTCGTCAGAACCTGGAAACCAAGGAAATCGAGCACCTCAACAACTTCGAGGGTCGCAGCTACACGCAGAACTTCTCTGCCTACCTGCGCGACTCGTGGTCGATTGGCTGGGCGCCGGGTCTGGTGCTCAACGCCGGTGTGCGCTGGGAAGGTCAGGAACTGTACGGCGCGGACGGCAAGCGCTACATCGACATCAAGGACAACTGGGCGCCGCGTATCGGTCTTGTCTACGACTTTACGCAGCTGACGTCGCGTCCTGGCCGTTCGAAGGTGTTCTTCAACTACGGTCGGTTCTACCAGTCGATTCCGCTCAACATCAACGACCG
>CAYTGC010000857.1:0-2076 GCA_964437195.1 uncultured Myxococcales bacterium
GTCGTCCGCCGCCTGCCTTGCCAAACTCCAGCACGGGTCTGTTTGCGTCGGTCGATCCGTGTCCAAAGTAGTAGACCAGCTCGGGTCGGAAGTTTGCCAGCTTGTCGAAAAACCCAGAGGTGGAATGACAGGTCTGGAAGTAGTCCTTTTCGAGTCGCCGTGGGTCAATCTTCCCAAGTCGTTCTGTAAGCGCTGCAAGATGCGCCACACCCGCCAGATCAGATAGGTGGTCCACCGCTGGATCGTACTTGGGAACGACGACCAGGATTCGGCAGGGAGTGTGAAGCGCCAGCGTCTCGGTCGGCTGCTCTAGAGAGGTCAGCTCAAACGTCCATCCTGCGTTTAGGAGCCACTGCCGATTCCACGTTGTCAGCCGCCACGGCAGCGCGAGCAGATCCTCCTGTTCAGTAAAGATGCGGAGACGAACGCCCTGCTTCAGCGGGGACACTCTGTCTGGGGATTCCGCTGCGAACAGGCCGGCCAAGACCGGACGCCAGATGGACTCATCCGGAAACAAGAGCGAAAACAGAAGCGCGCCGATGGCCTCTCCCTGCTGTCCGCAGAGACCCGCCTCCAGCGTCCGTTCATCGGGGACATTGAGCAGCGCGTTCACCGCAGCTACGCCGCGAACGCCACCGAAGTGAAGGCCCTCTCCAAACTCCTGCAGCGGCTTGGGAGTCGTCTGCTTCACCAGACCAAAGCCAGCTCGGTAGTACGAAACCGTCAAACTCCCAGCCGCATCGACCGCCAAGCGGACGGTCAGCTCTCGCCTTTGGAAGGAATGCTGAGGGCTCATGGGGGCCGGATGATGTCAGGGATGCGTCGCTGTGTCCACCACCACTGCCCGACTTGGGCCAGTCACCCGCAGGTCGACACTTCGAGGCGCAGTTGCAACAATCGCGCGCCATCGAACGCAAGTTGAATATGGAATTCTTGTATGGGTCAGCGTGGATAGATCACACTTTCCCCCGAGGAAGCGGCGAAAAAGTTCGACCCAGACCCTGAGTCCCAAAGTCAGTAGCGCGTGGTTCTTGGCCTGGTGCTGTGAAGCTTATGGCACGGAAAACTCTTTGGCGAAGACGTCCAGCAGCAGCGTGTAGACGCGCTGATTTGGCCGGTATCGCTCAAAGAAAGCTTGGTCGTCACCGCACAGGACTTTGGACAAGGCTGCGGCGACTCCGGGGGAGCGACTCACCCCCGCGTTGCAATGCAGCACGATGCAGTTCAGCTTCTCGCGCAGGGGCAGCACAAAACGCCAAATCTGCCTGGCATCATCTCGGGAAAAGAGACCATCTGGGCCGTCTTCTTCCGCGGGCAGATCACTGTCGAAAAAAGCGAGGCGGAGGATTCCCAAGCAGTGTGGGGATGACGGAATCCTCGCCTCATCGAATGGACTCGTCGTGATCGACACCACGACGTGCGGAACGTCGGGCAGCGCTGCTGATTCCACAGCTTTTCGACTGTGAATGACAAAGTCTAGGTGCGGGTGTTGCGGTTCCATCGTGGATTTCTCTTCAGATAGGATACGGTGTCGCGCGTAAGAGGTTGTGTCGACGTACGCAAACGACCCGAGCATCGACGGTCAAGGCCGCCCATGGACGTAAAAACTAGCGAGCTACGCAAGATCTTGGACGAGGTGCTCCCGATCGATACCGACTTGCGAGCGTTCGCCATCGATGCCGAGTTGGAGGTGGCGAAGCGGTGGCCGACCGGGGGCGACCGGGTTGAGATGGTCAACTTGCTGCTCCAGATCCACAAGCCCGACGAGATTTGGGCTGCGCTCAAGACGCATCGCAAAGCTCGAACGGCTGCCGCGTTGGCTCGGCTGGGTGATTGTGGGCGCCTAGACGCAGGCAAGCCGCAGCTCAAAGTCACCACTCGACAGATTCCCAATCTGGTGTTGGGCGCTGGCAAGGCGGAACGTCTGCTCACCATTTCCCTTACGTTCGATGCCGCCCGATTGTTGCAGGTCGGTTACGACGTGCCGGTCTACGGACGATTGGCCGAGGTCAAAGCCGTCTCGCTAGACGCGATCGAACGCTTGGCTGCGCAGGTTCGGTATGACGGACGGACGGG
>CAYTGC010000858.1:0-2065 GCA_964437195.1 uncultured Myxococcales bacterium
ATCCGCGCAGGAAGTTCGCACCCGGAAGTGTGAGAATATCGCGAGTTCCGGTCTGCGGGTTGTATCGCGAGACGCAGGCGCTCGACGACGTGTAGATGTAGCCACGGGCGTCCGCGGTGATTCCGTACATGCAGCCATCGTTGCCGTGGTTCTTGAGCGCATCGCCGTTCTTTACGTCCACGCTGACAAGCTGCGCGCCCGAGCCCTGAATCCACAGCTTGCCTTCCTTGTCCATGACGAAGCCGTAAGGAGACACTCCCACCGGGAACTGCTTGAGGATCTTGCCGGTCGCAGAGTCGATTCGGACCGCCTCCTGCGTTCCATACAGACCGACGTACAGATACTGCGAAGGAACGCCTTCCGGGCTGAGCGTTGAGTCGAACGCTGCAGCGCGGGGCAGGGTGCCAGGATATCCCGTCGTATTGCCATTCCGATCCTTGGTGAGTGGGGTGTGCCACAGCACGCACTCATCCGGACTGTCCTTTTGCCCGGTCGGCCACACGAACGCAGCAGGAACCGCCCCCGCTCCCTCGAAGGTGTCGATCTGTCCGTTGCCGTTGCGGTCGACGCAGCGGGTCTTGTCACCCGCGATCTTGACCACCGAAGCGCGGTCCGGGAATGCATAGCCGTAGTAGTTGGCGCGGTTCGTGACCGCGACGTCACCGAGAAGGCTCACCGTCGAGCGTGACGGATCACACTTGCAGCCGGGGCCCGTGCAGTAGCGGGCGACTTCCTTTCCGGTTGCCGCGTCTACTTTGGACTCTGTTCCATCGGCGCTGTTGGCTACCCAAACAAAGGTGCCGAGCCCCTTTCCGATGGTGCTGGAGTCGATCACAATCGCTCCGTTGCTTTCCTTTACGCCAAGCGAACCGGGAGAGGTCGGCGTATAGGGGCTGGTCGCGGTTCCAACTGTCACCGAACCACCCGTGGTCGGGATGTTGTACGGATCGACCGGCGTTGTGTTGTTTGGATCACAAACTAGCCCTTCAGGGCAAGTCGTTGGAAGTGGCTGATCGGTTCCCGAGCTCGGGATGCTTGCGCAGCTCACCGATAGAGCTGAGAGCGCAACGCAGGCAGTTAATAGCTTAATGGTGCGCATTGAGTATCTCCATTCTCGATGTAGTTTTGAGTGTTTTTTGTTACTGAATCCATTTGAAATTATATACTGTCAAGCCATGTCTTCCCAGCAGAATACGCGTCGCTCTTGCATCTGTGTCTTTCCGCTCAAAACATCGGGTTCCCTTCTTCTGTCTGTCGGTGCGCTGATGGGCTGTGATCAGAAGCACGTCAGCCCGCCGACCGCTCCGCCCCCGGTGGTGACGGCTGCAACTGCCCCGAATCCAGCAGCTCCCGCCGTCGCGCCTGTGTCGGCACCTGCTGCTGCGGCATCGTCTGCTCCCACGGCTGCGACCGCTCCTCCGCCAGCTGCAGCAGGGGCCGTACCTCCCCCGGTTCCTCCGGTTGCCAACGCTGTGCCGCAAGTTCCGGCCGCCAAGCCCACGACCTGCGAAGTCGAGTTTTTTGGGTCTGTAAAATACGCAAAACCGATTCCCGCAGGGCAGAAGTTTTGGGTGTACGCAGCCGAGGGTGATTGTCTGGCCAAAGGTGCGAAGATCCTTGCATCAACACCTGTGAATCCAGAAGGTCGCTTTGGCTATGAGGTCTTTTCCGGTTGGGGCGTTGACTTGTCGTTTTGTGCGGCGCTGGCAGAGGCTCCGGACAAGCCCACTTCGGTCTACGGAAAGGCAAAAGGAAAGTTCCATGCCGAAGCGACTGGTGAAGTCTACTTTCGCGACATCGAGATCAGTCCGCAGCCTGGGCCAAAGCGTGGCTTCGTTGTGACGGGAATGAGCGCCCCCGGAGGCCATCCTCCGCGACCTATGTAGTCTCTCCGTTATTCCTCAGGAATTCCCAACCACGAAGGCGGCTGGTGCGGTTCTGCGAAGGACTGCGCCAGGTCCGCCGTTTTGTCGTGCGGACCCGGTGGCTTGGGGCGTAAACTACTCCGCCCGGCGACGGCGAAGCAGTGCAGCGCAGGTGAGTAGGAATCCTGCCATTGCACCAA
>CAYTGC010000859.1:0-2065 GCA_964437195.1 uncultured Myxococcales bacterium
TTAGAGGGCTTGAGATCTCGATGGAGCTTGCCAGCGGAATGCAGAGCGACCAGTCCCGTCGCAAGCTGCAACATCGCTTGCTGGAGCCGCGCAAAATCCACAACGGGAGTCGAGCGCAGCACACCATAATCATGGGATAGGGGGGCTCCGCTTTGGATAAAGACACGATCATGAAACGACGGGAGTGAGCCCGTCCGAGGTATTGATCCGCTGCGTTCCTTTGACACAATCGTTGCCACCAGATCTTGTGGAATCAGGCCATCCAGCGTGGGATCTGTTCCAGAGATTGGCAGCGGGGCTCGTTCGGATGCTTGACTCGTTTCAGGAGGGGGCGTGGTCGAACTCACAAACGACAGAAAATCCACTCCGTCGATGAACTCCATCAGCAGGAGCCAGTCCCCCTCATCGCTCGCGAGCAGTTCGTAGAGCGCAACGAGATTGGGATGGGCAATGTCGACAAGTGAGCGGAACTCTTGCTTAAAAAGCGAGAGGTTTTCGGCATTCGTCCTGCGAAGCTGCTTGAGGGCCACCGTGCAGCCATTCTGCCTATCAACTGCCTCGTAAACCGTTCCGAACGCGCCCTCCCCCAACTTGCGCCGGAGTTCGAATCGCGACGAGAGGACCGGCGTTTCGAGTGCCGCTTCCTGCGCGGGTGTCATGTAGTCCAGTTGTGCCCTTTGCGCAATCGTACCCCACGTGGAGCCAATGTGATAGATCGGCGGACGATTGGCATGTCCGACAGATCGGGCAGCGACAACTCTGCTCGTTGAAAGAGCGTCGCAAGTACCACTTTCATCTCCAACAGCGCGAACGCCATTCCGATACAACGACGGGCACCACCGCCGAATGGCAGCCATCCATACGGATCTGGCTTGTGCCCCACAAAGCGCTCCGGCAAAAATGCGTGCGGGTCTGGATACAGGTCCGGTCGCAGGTGTGTGAGGTAGATACACGGAGCGACAAATGTTCCAGCTTGAATCTCGTGGTTGCGAAGTCGGATCGGCGAGCGCAGCTTGCGAGCAACATTGGGCAGAATCGGACGCAGACGGAGCGCTTCGCGGATCACAGCCTCGGTGTATTCCAAGCGAGAGAGCCGTTCGACGTCGAGAGGCCCAGGTCCCCCAGCGTGGCCAAAGACCGTCTTTAGCTCCTCCATCATGCGGACGTGGACGCGAGGGTGACGCAAGACCAAGTAGATGGTCCACTCCAGTGCCGTCGCTGTGGTCTCATGACCAGCGATGAGCATCGTGATGAGTTCATCCCGCAACTCACGATCGCTGAGCGCCTGGTTGTCCTCATCACGCGCCGACAAAAGCAGCGACAAAATGTCGTAATTCCTATCAAGCAAACCCGCGGTTCGACGACGGGATTCGATGACATCCATGAGCGCTTGCGTCGTCTGCCTGCGAAGCGACAAAAACCGCCCCCACGGAGACAGGGGCCCAAGGTCACGCTGAAACTGCGGAAAAAACAACAGGGCCGAGCCGCTTTCGTCTGAATACCGTCGAAGCAGTGTCGCAAGTCGGGTCTGCTCTCGCCCTTCTGAAAGCCCAAAAACCGCGCGAAGGATCACCTGAAGGGTCAACTCCTGCAGCGCCGGACGCAGCGGCAACAGCGCACCAGGCGCCCACCTATCAAGCATCTCGTCGGTCTGCTCACGAATCACTTGGGCATAGACCGGCATACGGTCGCCGTGCAGAGGCGGCATCAGCAGCCGACGCATTCGCACATGCTCTTCCCCATCGAGAAGCAGCAGCGAGTATTTTCCAACGATTGGACGCAGGACCACATTGCCAGCGCCTGCTTCCATGACGCTCGGCGAGCCCGTAAAGATCGTCCGAATGTCATCAGGAGCCGATACGAATACGGTTCCGACCGACTGGGAAAAGAAGCGACAGAAAAACAGATCTCCGTAGCGCTGCTCGCATTCCTGCAGAAATCTCGTCGGAGCAGACCAGAACAGAGTTGTCTGGAGTACGCCAGGGAGTGGCGGTCCAGGAAGGTCGGGTTCGTTGCGTTTTGCGCCGGGTCGACTCCAATCAGACCGATTCATGACGGTACTTTA
>CAYTGC010000860.1:0-2063 GCA_964437195.1 uncultured Myxococcales bacterium
TCGACGGCTCATAGCGGCAGCCT
This sequence comes from uncultured Myxococcales bacterium, assembly GCA_964437195.1. GTDB lineage: Bacteria > Myxococcota_A > Polyangia > Palsa-1104 > JAEUJZ01 > JAEUKA01. The sequence continues at coordinate 24 of CAYTGC010000860.1, forward strand.
CATCCAAATCGACTTGCCCGCGAGGAAGTACAGCGCCTTGACGTTGTTATTTTTGAGCAAGTCAATCAGCGCGAGGCGCCACGTCGCGATGTCGCCGTTGTAGGTTTCCCAGACGATGTTCCCGTCGCGCAGAATGAAATAGCCGACCGTCAAATCCAGGTCGGGCACTGCCTTGTCTGCCATGACCCCCCTCCAATCAGAAACGAAAGCCCTCTTTCACTTCGAGGTAGCGCACCGCCAGCAGGATGCGGGCGTGGACGCTTGAGACATCGCCGATGGGAATGCGGACGCCGCTCGTGGTGACGGTGCTGGCGTCGTTGCTGAGCGTGCCAACCTCTTGCAGAAACGCTCCGAAGTAGCCCATCAGGTCACGTCGACCGGCTTGCACGTCACGGAGCACGCGAATCACGAACGCCACGCCCAGATCATCGTCGCTGGCCAGGATCTCGCACGCCCGAATCACGCTGAGTTCATTGAGCTGCGCGAGCGGATAGAGCATCCCGGTGAGCCGCGAAAGCGCCGTCGGGTTATTGGCCAGGCTGCGAAGCTGCGCGTCGATGGCGGACAAAATCTGCGTCGACAGCCACGGCGGACGCTCGGTAACGGCTACGGCTTGCGTCGGTGCCGCAGAGCCCGATGCCGACCCCGCGCTGTGCATGCACTCCATCAGCGCCGACAGAAGCGGCACCAAGTAGCTGGTCAGCACCCGGTTGATGGCGACGGCTTCGTGGTGTTCCCGCTGATTGCGCAAGCTGGCGGTGAGCGTCTGAAACTGGCGCGTCGCTTCGACGAGCGCAGCGTTGCTTTCCTCCATCGCCATCGCGGCGGCCTGCCAATTGCCCGCCGACTTGTTTTGGATGACACGAATCGTGGCACCAAAGGCGCTGTCAATCGCCGTCCAGATGGTTGCCGTGTTCATACTGCCCCCATCGGCGTATTGACCGCCGTGCCGCTGGTGAGTGTCGCGGTGGTGACGCCGCTATCGGCGCGAAAGCCGTTGCCGAAGCTGATGACCGGCACCGCTCCACCGGGCGCACCGAGGATCAGATAGGTTCCCGCCGTCCAGACCGAGGCACGAAACAGACAATGCGCAAATGCCAATGTTGTGACACCTGCGGTGGCATTCGGCGAGGCGACCACATAGCGGACGGGTGCCGCTGTCGAGTTGGCGAGATAGAACGTGCTGCGAACCGCCCCAAGACCGATGGTTCCGACGGTCGCCGAGGTCGACAGCGAGGCATCCACAACGCTGGTTCCTTCGACGGTACAGTTGGCCAGTGCGAGGGTGCAGGGCTGGGCCTGCGCAACGGTCGGCCCGAGTCGAATGGCGACGGGACTTACGGCGGGGGGCGTGACTCGATTCCAGATGTCGCAGGATTCCAACTCAATGCTGCCGGAGCGATGCACGAGGGCCGGGGTCAGCGTGTTGGTGCTGCGAAGTCGTCCGTCTTTCCACAGGATTTGGCTCGTCCCGGTGCCCGACGTGAACGTGTTGTCGGACAGCAGGCACGGCACGCTGCCCTCGATGACCACGTCGGTGACGATGAGCTTCTGCGCGCTTGTGCCGGTGAAATGAAGGCCGCAGGTTTTGCTGCTCGGCGGAAAGATCGATAGTCCACTGAGGCTGGTGACGGTCTTTTCGCGGACGCCGCCTTCCAGTGTCAAATCGCATGTCACTTGGCCGCGCACGATGGTTTTGAAGTCGCCCACGCGATCGAAACCACGCACGAGGACATGCTTGTAGAGCGTGACATCCTCGGTGTAGTCGCCCGGCAGCACGAGCACGAGCGCCGGATCGGCCTCGGTTCGTTCGCCGGACGCGATGGCGGCACTGATGGCTTGCTGGACCGATGGGAAAAACGGCGAACTCGCCCCCGGTGAAACCACGAACACGTCGGGCCAGCTCGGACCCGGCGGACCCGGCGGTCCGGCTGCGCCTGGCGTTCCCGCTGTGCCTGGCGCTCCTGGCATGCCTGGCGGACCCGGTGGTCCCGGTGGTCCGGCGCTTCCCGGCTCTCCTTGAGAGCCTGGTTGGCCGGG
>CAYTGC010000861.1:0-2060 GCA_964437195.1 uncultured Myxococcales bacterium
TCTCTGCGCGAGGCGATGCTGGCCGGACTGCACGATCCGCTGATTCTCGAGTATCTGGAAGCGCGGCTCTCTGAAGTGATTGGTGCGGATACGCAGGCCGCGCTGCGGGTGCTGGAATCGGCGAAAGACGCCGGGCCACCGCTCTCAACGCATCTGCTGGCCGCGCTGCAAAAGTCGGCGGCGGCACAAAAGACCCAAGTCGCAGAGAAGCTGCTGGCGCTGGGGGCTGACGGCAAACAATCGCAAGAGCTGCGCAAGGCAGCGCTCGAAGCGCTGGAAACCCAGCACAGCCTGTCCCAACCGATGCTGTCGCGGCTGCACAGCATTGCGATGGATGAACACAGCGATGAGGCAGCGTGGCTTGCAGCGCGAACCATCGGCAAGGTGATGACGGAGGATTTTCAGCGCGGAGGGAGTGCGGCTTCCTATCTCAAGGAGCTGCTCGACATTGGCCAGCACTCGGGCGAGGCGGCTGTGCGGTCGCTCGCGCTGGAGATGCCTTCCTATGCGAACGTTCCCGTGGAAAAGTCGGCGCTGGCAGCGCTGGCGCAGGTGCTGTCACGCGATCCCGACCGCTCGGTCCGCGAGATGGCCGCCTTCCGCATGGGTCTTTCGCGCGATCCGAACCAAGCGCTCACGCTGCTCGCGGCGGCATTTGAGGAAGAGCGAGATCTGTGCGTGCGGTGGGCGATCTTCCGCTTTGCGGTGCGCGCTGCTGGACCCAAGTCGCTGCCCGTGCTCGACAAGATGTCCACGACCGATCCGCGCCTGCGTCCCGACTATGACGACTTTGTGGCGATTTATGCGCGCGGCGTCGTCGATTTCGCCCGGGTCTGGCAGGAAAAGCGCGAGCGCATCCAGTGCCTCGATGAGGAGGGCTAGCCGATGCGTCATCGCGTGATCCTTGCGTCGCTTTTGCTCTGCGCCCCGCTTTCGCTCGGACAAGCGGAGCCGGGGAGCAATCAGTCGCTGCTGCCGAAGAAGCTGACCCAGGTACAGTGCTCGCTGCCGGTCCAGCTTGAAGCGCTTCGCAGTGGGCTAAGGCGTGGCTCGCCCGCCCTGCGGAAGTTCTTGCGCCGCCAGCTGCGGGAGCTGGCCCCGTCCGTTCCTGAAGCAGAGCTGCGCGCCGCACTCGATCACGAAAGCGATCCAGCGATGATCGAAGAGCTGAGTGGCGCACTGGCGGCCAGGATGGCGCGACTGAGCGAGCCAGAAGCGCTGCGTGGTCCGCTGTCCCGGGCGACAAGTGACCCAAGCCCCGAAGCCAGAGCCGCCGCTGTGCGCGGTCTGCGTGGCACCGCAGCGATCGAAGGGATGAACAAGCTCGGGCAAAACACCTACGACCGGCTGATCCGCGATCCTTCGCCTTCCGTACGCGAAGCCGTCGCCTCGAACCTGCTCACCGAGAGTGCAGAGATCTACTTTGGCCACGATCGCGCCGTGTCGGAAAAAGCGATTGCGGCAGCGCTGTCGGCAAGGAGCGGACCTCATGCCGATCCCGGCCAAGCGACGCGCATTTTGTCCGAGATCTCGACCGAAGCAGTAGGCCATGAAACGGTGGAAGCGCTGCTCTCGCTGCTGGCTGGACCCATGGACCCCGCTGACGCCGGACTCCGTGCCGCCGCAGTGACCGCGCTGTCTGGGGTTCCAAGCTCGGAAGCCGCCGCAGTGGTCAACCGATTGGTCGAGCAGTATCGGAAAGACGCCGCCAAAGAAGTGCGCACGGCGATTCTCGAAGCGCTGGTTCGGCTGACCATGACGGGCGCGCAACCACACCTCGAGTCCCTGCGAGGAGTAGACCCCAGCCTGGATGGCGAAGTCGATGCGTGGCTGCGGGCGCTGCGATCGGGCTTTCAGGAATGGTCGCTTCTGAAGCGGGAAAAGCTGGGCCCCAAGTCTGTTCCATCGGCGAGCACCAAGAGCACAGCGCCATAGCCACCCACACACCATGTCCCCCAAACCTCTAGGAGGTATGTCCATGAAACGAAAGCAGTACGCAGGGATCTTTGGACTCGCAGCGCTGTGCGTAGCGCTGCTGTCCGGACAGAGCGAGAGCCGCG
>CAYTGC010000862.1:0-2058 GCA_964437195.1 uncultured Myxococcales bacterium
CTGCGACGAGGTGTCCAGCTTGCTGTTGGCCTTGAGCGGAGGCGCCGCCGCATAGCTGGTCGTACCGCAGGTTCTCGCCACCGCACGCGCCTTGTTCACCGCGATCAGCATGTCGGCGCGGAACTTGGCAAGCTGCGCCGGATCAACGGCTTGGGCAGAACGCTCACCGTCCTCGGGCAGGGTGGCGATCGGCTCGGGGAGTCCTTCCGTTTCCGTCACTTCGCTCTCTGGCTGACCACAGGCAAAGAGGGCCAGCGTCGACAAGAGCAGCGACGGCATACGAAGCGATTGAATCAGGGTGCCAGACTTCATGGGATGTCCTTCCTTTGAGGGTTTGGGAATGTAGCTGCCGCATATCCCAAAATCTCTCGGAAGGGAAGACCTAGCGCGCAGCGACGATCAATCGATACGGCCAAGGGAACTTCGGCGCACTCGTCAGCGTGACTTGCAGACAGCGCTGCGTCCCAGGCGTGGCCGTGTTCTCATAGGCGAGTGCATGCTGCGCTGCGTTGTTTGTGAGGGTCGCTGCACACGATCCATTGCTGTGCTCGACAAGCTGAACGGTCGCCCCAGGTGCGAAGACCTGAACGTACAGTCGCGTCGTCCCGGCTGCTGCGGTGAAGCGAACAAAGTCGCTGTCTGCGGGGAAGTCTGTCTGTCCATCGGTGGCAAAGTTTGGCGAGGCGGCTGCCAAGCTCGCAATCGTCGCAAGCGGAGCCGTCGGCGTGTCTGGGGTCACTGGCTCGGTCAACGCCAGCTTGGTTCCATTCAGGGCCATCACGTTTAGGGAGTGTCCGTACGTCGCCCCACCACCAAAATCTGTTGGCCAAGCGGCAAGGTATCCGGCTCCGAGCTGCGGCGCATAGGCGAGCATCGTCCGCGAATTGGCAGCCACATTTGCGGAGGTCGGCATCACTTGTCCACCACCAAACTTTCCGTCGCTGCCTGCGTACGCGGCGGCAATCGACACATTGCCCCCGGCATACGCCGTTCCTAGCCCGGTAAACTGACCAAACAGAATCTGATCATTTGCAGGCGTCGAAAGCTGATACAGGTTGTCTGAAAGCGCCGCCGCAAAGGTCTGGCCGGGGAGTGCGACGCCCAACGTCAGCGCGGTTGCCGTGCGTGCAGTCGCCTTCGGTGAGACGGGATCGGCAGGATCGCTTGTGTACGTGATGGCTCGCGCCGCCGGATCGACAAAGCTCGCTGAAAATCCAACGACCCCTGGAGGAATCAGCGCATCTGCGATCGCAACGCCAGCGGCTCGATTCGAAAACAGCGTTGGCTGGGAAACGGTGTTGAGTCCCTCGTTCATGCGAAAACCGGTGAAAAACGGACTGCTTTGATAGTCCAAGTTCAGGACATCATAGGGAACCAGTCCACCTTGGACCACTGACGCAGCACGCGACGTATTCGGTCGCAGGGAAGCAGCAACGGTCAGTCCACCCGCAAGTCTCAGCTCATCCATTCCCCAAGAGACCTTCACATCATGGGGACCGATCCTTGCTGACGGCAAAACCGTGACCGAGACGCGCAGGTTGTTGACACTCCCGCGCTCCACAGCGTCCACGATGATCGCAGAATCATCGAAATCGACAACCTCGGCCCCGGAAAAGTTGGTTCCACCGCCACTGATCTGCAAATCGACAGAGCGTCCGGCAAACAGCATCGCCGGAGTCAGCAGTGTAAGCGCCGGAGCCTGATTTCCCGCTGGACCCGCTGGACCCACCGGACCTGCTGGACCGATGGTTGTCCCGCCAGCAAAAGTGTCTCCGCAGCCCGGACCCGATAGCGCAAGCGAAAGCAAAAAGCCAAGCGAAGTCTTCTGCATCAGCCGTCCCCCTCAAGCACATTCACAAAGCCAGGCGACCTCGCCCCCGCGAAGTCTTGGCTCTTAGTGTAATACGCGGCGCGATGCGGTTTCGGAAGGATTTCGCAAAGATGGTCGGGAATCCAAAACCAGGACGGAGCGGGACCTGCTCACAGCAGAGACTGTTTAGACCGGAATGATGCCGCGCTTTCTGGCTGGGCGCTCGACGGTGCGATTCCACGCCATCT
>CAYTGC010000863.1:0-2056 GCA_964437195.1 uncultured Myxococcales bacterium
CAACCACCTACAACGCCAAGGTGTTGCAAGCCGCGACGACGTTTAGCATCTCGGACTACGTGGCATCGCCAGCGGCAGCGTCGATCTGCAACTTCTACACCGAGCTGCAAGGAATGCAGACCTACTCTGTTTATCGTCACAACGACGTGCTCGACTTGAACGACGACGCGGCCTGCAGCGCAGCGACCTGCGGTCTGAAGGCTGACATGTACCAGACGGCAGTGGGCGACACGACGCGAGACTTTGCCAAAGCCACGCTGCGGACCAGCAAGATCTCCCCGACGGTGAACTTCGACTGGTTCACGGGTACGCCTGATCCGCTGGTTCCGGCTGACAACTTCCAGATCCGCTGGACCGGAAAAGTGGTGCCACGGTACAGCGAGACATACACGTTCTATACCCAAGCGGACGACGGTGTGCGGCTCTGGGTCAATGGAACACTCGTCATCGATCGCTGGGCGGTGCAGACCGGCACGACCGAGTCCAGCGGCACCATCGCGCTGACCGCTGGAACGCCCGTCACCATCACGCTCGAGTACTTCGAGGGAACGAACAACGCAGCGGCGAAACTGCTGTGGCAGAGCCCATCTGTCTACAAGCAGATCATCCCCACCAACCGGCTGCGCCCAATGTAAGAACACCGGCGCGAAAGATTGCTCGCGCTTCGCAGGCAATCAAACACCAGTTTCGGTTCTCACTCTCAAGAACCGTCTGGATGTCACCAATTTGTTACCTGTATAATGTGAACGCTTTGACTCAGTCGGTGGCCGATCCAGGTCTGGGGGGACGATCGGTCATTGTGAGCAGCTAGGTTCGCCATGTGGCTTAGGGCTGTCCTTGTCTTCCTACTTATTTGCTGCGCGCAGGGTTTTGCAGCCGCCAAAGCTGCGAAAAAAACTGCGACGGCACAGGTGCAAGCAACGCCTGCCGAACGTACCAAAACCGACGTGTCGGCAAAGCCTTCGGACTCCGTTTCCGCAGAGACAGAATCCGATTCAGACGGACTTTCGGAAGACGAAGCGGTGCTGCGGGCGCTCAAGCTAAACCCCAGTCTGCGAGCGTTCCGTCGCCAGCGCGGCGTGGCGGAAGGTCAGATCGTGACCGCATCAATGATCCAAAACCCGTCGCTCCAGCTTCAGCTCGTCCACGTTCAGACCGGGGCGGACATGGGCGCTGCGGTGACGCTCAAGTGGATGCCACCGCAGCCGATCATCTATGCCGCCGGTCGCTCGCTCGCTCGGGCGCACTTGGAACAGATCGAACACGAGATCGCCGAACAGGAGTGGCAGGTTCAAGCCCAGGTACGGAATACGTTTTCACTCCTTTTGATGCTGAAAAAGCAGCTTCAGGTGTGCGGACAGATGATCGCGCTTCGTCGCCGAGTGCTCGAGCTGTATAAGACCCGACTTGCGCATGGCGGCGCGACCCGAATCGAGCTGAATCAAGTCCAGCTTTCGCTGCTGGCAATTGAGCGCGATCGTGATGCGCTGCTTCTGCGCCAAGTGGATGCACAGTCGGACTTGCGCACACAGATCGGTGTGGTCACCCCCGATCCACTTCGTCTGCGGGGTGCATTTCCGGTCCAGTTCGAACACGTTGCGATTCCGGATGGCGATGCACTGGCAGAACAAGCGCTGGCGGCAAGGCCGGCGCTCAAAGCGGCGCACTCCCAAATCATCCAAAAGCAGCACGCGCTCCGGATGGAAAAAGCGAAGGCCTGGCCTTGGTTCGAGATAAGCGCCCGCTATCGGAATACTTCTTCGTCGAATTATCCGAACGAAGTGCTGCTTGGCATCGAGCTGCCGCTGCCGATCCTGAACCAGAATCAGGGGCCGATCAAAGAAGCGTCCGCGCAGGTCGATCTCGCGCTTGGCCTTGCGGAAGCACAGTTTCTGATCATCAAACAGACGGTGTGGAATGCCGTCGCAGCACTTCAGGTGCGACGCAATGTCCTGCTCCGCTATGAACGCGAGGTGCTGCCGGTTTTGGCTGAACATGAGCAGCTTCTGGAGCTGTCGCTGCGCGGGGGACAGATTGATCTTGTCACGCTGCTGGC
>CAYTGC010000864.1:0-2055 GCA_964437195.1 uncultured Myxococcales bacterium
GGTGGGTTGCCGCTCAGACTTGATCTGCACGAGATACTGCTGCTGCAGTGTGGGGACTTTGGGCCATCGGCAGTCGAAGAGGAACGGAATCGTAGGCCAAGGGGGATTAGGGAGTGATGACCGCGATGGGGTTTCGGTTGGCAGCAGCGGCGTAGCTGTTAACATACGAGACGGCTCCGGTCGCAGCGTTGACCTTGTAGCTGTTTAGGTTGCCGCCTGCAGAGGCGAATGCCGACTGACCGCTGGGATCGATCGTTAGACCGTAGCTTGCGGCGGGCCCGACATTGGAGACCATGGCTCCCAAGGCTCCCGTTTGGCTCGCGATCGGGAAGAATCCAAGCTGGCCTGTCGTGCTCGAGCTGCTCATGAGTACGAATCGCCCCAAGGGATCCATCGCCGTGGAAGTGAAATAATAGGATGTGCTGACCATCGAGGAAGTCGCAGTACCAAGCGAGCCATCGGAGTTGATGGCGAACTTGTAGACATTGCAGCTTGCGCCGCAGACCGAGCCCGAGCCCACATACAGGAAGCGGCCCGAAGGATCGACGACGGTTTGACCAATTCCGAGGGCAGTGGACGAGCTGCCATTGGCGCTGGCAGCAGAGAGCGAATAGTCGGAATTGATGACGCGAGCGGACATCGTGGTCGTCGAGTTGCCGTTGCCATCGACGTAATAGAGGAACCGTCCGGTAGGCTCGATGGCCACAAAGGCGGGGTTGCCAAGTCCGCCATTGGTCGCTGCATATGCACTTCCCGCAGTGACTGCGCCCGTCGAGGAATTGATGGCATAGACTTGAACGGTCGGCGCGCCGTTGTTGTTGTTGTAAACGTAGAGCGCTTTGCCACTCGGGTGAATGGCAAGTCCACCGAGAGGTGGAGCGGAGGCACCTGCGAATGGTGAGCCCGAAATCGGAGTGAGCGTGCCAGTGGCGGACGTGATCGCGTAGACGTAGATCTTGTTGTCGCTGCTATTGGCGGCGTACAGGTAGCTGCCCGTCGGATCGATCGCGACCTGCGTGAACGTTCCGGCTCCGGCGCCATAGGCCGCTCCGCCGTTGAGAGCGCTTAGCACCCCGCTTGCCGGGTTTGCCAACCCAAAGCCAAAGATTCCGGATGTCGACGGAGCGTAAACGTAATAGTGCGGGGTTGCGGTGGCCGATCCGTCCACACTCAAGGCGAGCTGGTGCGGCATGTTTCCGTCATGGAACGAAGCGGTCACCGTCCCCATCGCTGGGCTGCCCACTGGGGTCGGTGCCGTCGGAGCAAAGGTCACCTGAAACGTGCACGAAGTCGCAGCACCCAACGTCGTTGCACAGTTGTTTGTACCCAGGGTGAAGTGCGCGCCCGATGCGGTAAGCGACAGCGCGCTCGCGCTGAAGGCCGTGGAGTTGATGAGGCTGACCCAGAGCGAGGTCGAAGACGAGGTGGGCTTGAGACCAAAGTGCAACGTTGCGCCGGGAAGCAACGTGAGCACTGCTCCGTTTGCGCCTGTGCCATCCATCGTGATCGTTGTGGACTGCGCGCTCGATCCGCCGCCGCCATAGGCAATCGTTGCCGAACTCGAGCGCAGACCCGTCGCGGAGGGGGCCATCTTGACGATCCAGGTGCAGCTTCCACCGGCAGCCAGCGTTGCTCCGCAAGTTCCGGTGTCAGCCTTTGAAAACGGCGCGGCGGGCGTCCCAAACGTCAGCGATGCGGCTGCGGTGCCGGAGTTGGTCAGCGTGACGGTCTGTGTGGCGCTTGACCCAACCGTGACGCTGCCGAAGTGCAGGTCGGTCGACGAGAATCGTACGCTGGCGGTTTCCGTGTTGTTGCCACCGTCGCTGGGTCCATTGCTCACGCCGCTCTGGTCGCAGCGAGCGAAGAGCAGCGCAATGCCCAAGGCAAGTGTGGATCGCGAAATCCGTCTGGAAGGAAGGTCCCAAAGCGAAGATGGAGTGCCCATGATTCTCAGGTTACCCCACTCGCCATCGATCGAGCACCGCCGCACAAACCACTCCGGCACAGCCCTTTCGTTACCCAGAAAATTCCGCTCCTCTCAACGACTTACCGGAC
>CAYTGC010000865.1:0-2042 GCA_964437195.1 uncultured Myxococcales bacterium
GGTGGCTGCGGTGCCGCGGCAGGGGCGGGCGGCGGCGGTGGCGGCGGTTCGTTTGGCGTTTACTCCTATCTTTCCACCGTGAACATTGATGACAGCACCGTCACGAGCGGCCAGGCCGGCAATGGCGGCAAGGGTGGCGATGGCGCGCGCGGTGGCACATCAGGGGCAGGTGGTGCATCGAGTGGCGGCGCCGACGATGCATCCGGCGGTGGTAGTGGTGGTGCCGGTGGTGCCGGCGGTCACTCGGGAGCAGGGGCAGGCGGCAATGGTGGCCCGAGCATTGGTCTATACGTCAAGGGTGGCAATGTCGTCACCAACGCCATGAAAGCCAACAACGGCGCGGGCGGTAACGCCGGCAATGGCGGCATCAACGCAGCCCTGGCCCCCGGCCAAGCGCCACAAGGCTTCCCAGGCAAGGCCGCTCCGCAGCTCTACGAATAGCTCGGTCGATTTCCATTCCCCGCGCCGCTCGGGTTATCCGAGCGGCACATCACGCCGGTACCGCGCAGTTTCCCGCTTGTCTTTCAGGTAAATCAGCCGAACGCGCGTCACGCTTCGGTGCATGCCCAGCCGCGCCGCAACCGCTGGTGACACATCCACGACGCCACGCCAAGTGCCGCGCGCCGCTGCCGTCCGCTTGATCACGAACCGACCACCGGGAAGTTTCGCGCCAAACGGCCCACGGTCGAGCACGCGACACGTTGCCAGCCGCTGGCTCGACAAATTTTGCACCACGAGCCGCGTTCCACACGGCAGCGTCCGGTGCGCACAGACCATCTGCCCGGGACGCAGCTGCTTCCCAGTACACGCCAGTGGCCCCCCAGCCAGCTCATCTCCTTCGTAACCAAACACTGCCGCTTGCCCCGCTTCAGTCGCTACATCTGGGGTCGCAGACAGAGCCAGGAGCAGGATATGGCATGCCGCCATGAGGGTCAGCATCCAGGCCTCCTTATGTAGATTGCGCCTTCATAACGTGGTCGAAGGCGAAAGGAAACCCTCAATCGCGTGCCGAACGGCCTGCAAGTGCGCTGCGGTCACGCCACAACAGCCTCCGATCGCCGTCGCTCCTTCGTCGAGAAGCAACAGGAGCTGACGCGCAAACAGGTCCGGCGGAACCTCCTTGGCGGGTCGCTTGCAGTCCGGTGAACCGCTGTGCAATTGAGGTCGGGCCAAAACCGGAAGCCTCCGTCCGCCCGCGCTAGCCCACTCGGCCAGCGCCGCCACCGCACCCCGCATCCGATCGGCATTCTGCGAGCAGTTGACCCCAATCATCGTGGGTGGATCATCCGCAAGCTCTCGCAGCAGCCGATCCAGCGGGACACCGAGCGGTGTCTCAAGGCCGAGTTGACCATGCGTCACCGTGACGGACACCAGCACCGGGATTTCGTATGCCACCGAGCGCAAAGCCGACAGCGCAATGTGTAGCTCGCGCGGATCGAAGCAGGTTTCGAGGTGCAGTGCGGCGACCCCACTTTGAACCAAAGCAGCCGCCACCTCACGATAAGCGAGGACCAGCCGTGCCTCATCGAGCGTCTGATCGCCTGTTGGCCCGATCGAACCAACAACGACCGGGATTCGGTCGACCGCAAAATCGACCGCGCTTCTGGCAAGCGCAACGCCGGTTTCAACGATTTCGCGCAAGGTCGACCGTTTCCCCGTCGCAGGATGAACCGGCAAGTGGTCGGTCGCGAAGAGCCGAACCAAGCCGAACGTATTGGTTTGCAGGACGTCAACGCCAGCTTCGGCAAAGCCACGATGCACCGCCGCGACCTCATCGGCACGAGACAGGAGCCATGACTCGGGTGATTCCTCGCCAAGCCGGAGACCGCGGGCGATAAGTGCCGTTCCAATGCCACCGTCCCACAGCAGGATTCCAGATGGCGATCTCAGATCGGCAACGGCTTTTTTCACCCGCAGCTTTGCAGGACCGAAGGTCATCTTAATTGAGCTCTCATTTTTCTTTGTCAGCGACGGAAGAAAGCCGCGTTCGCCTAGACCGAATCAGCAGAATATGCGTTGATTGAAGTCATGAAGCGAAGTTT
>CAYTGC010000866.1:0-2039 GCA_964437195.1 uncultured Myxococcales bacterium
GTTGATGTGATGCTCAAGTCCAAAGGCCATGTAAAGTCGCGGATCTGGTGACAAACCCCCAAGATCCGGTCGTTTTTACAGTCCCGCCGTCCGCTTCTGGCCTGCGTCTCGACGTGTATCTTGCGCAGCAGGAGCTTCCGTTTTCACGATCCCAGCTCGCCAGGCGCATCGAAGCCGGAGAGGTAACTCTCGATGGCAGGGCCTGTCGACCTGGGCAAAAGCTGCGCGCCGGGCAGAGGCTGTGTTTTGTCCCGTCCCCGCCCACGCCTACCAGTGATGAACCCGAAGACATCCCGCTTCACGTGCTGTTCGAAGACCGCCACCTCATCGTCATCGACAAGCCAGCAGGCATGGTGGTGCATCCGGCGCCGGGTCACGAAACCGGGACACTTGTAAATGCGCTGCTTCATCACTGCGGCGAGCTACCACTGCCCAAGGGCCGTCCCCTGGTCGATGAAGACAGCGAGGATGACGACGGCGAAAATGAACCTTCGGCCCCCACCCACGCCACGCTTTCAATCGGTGGCGAGCGCCGTCCCGGCATCGTCCATCGGCTCGACAGCGGCACCTCGGGTGTCCTCGTCTGCGCCAAGGACGAACCGACGCTCGTGGGCCTTCAGGTCCAGTTCCATGCCCACTCGATCGATCGTCGCTACGTCGCGCTGGTCGATGGTGTGATGAACGATCGCGGCACCGTATCGACGCGCTACGGTCGGCATCCTCGTGATCGAAAACGCTTCACGTCTCGCGGCGGCAGCAAGAAAGCGGTGACGCACTATCAGGTGCTGGAACGGCTGCCTGGCGCAACTCTCGTCGAGCTGCGGCTAGAGACCGGGCGAACCCATCAAATCCGCGTCCACCTCAGCGAGCTGGGGTTTCCGATCCTCGGCGATCCGCTCTACGGGAAGCCCTCGCGGCAGCGCAGCGTCCAGCTTGTCGCTTCGCAGCTCCACCATCAAGCACTGCACGCCAGGCTCCTCGGCTTTGTCCACCCGATCACCCAGGAAAAGCTCTGCTTCGCGTCGCCGCCGCCACCCGACTTCCTCTCTGCACTCGCCACGCTTCGAGGCCAAGCCGAAAGTCCGGTCCTGCCCTGGAATCCCGATCCCCGACGCTTCACGGCGGCGCACCCGTGATAAAGTCGCAGGCCATGCAAGCGGCCCCCCTCGCCCAGACTGCCAACAAGCCAATTCGACCCGGCGCACCTGAGACGTGGGTGACCCAGACCACGCAAGACAGCGTGCTGGTTGCTCCGCTGCTGTCAGCGATCGGGATACGGCACGGCTTCACCACCCGCCGGGGCGGTTTTTCACAAGGGCGCTTTGGCGCTTTGAACATGGGCCGAAACTGGGGAGACGACCACTCCACCGTGGAACGGAACCACGCGCTGGTGGCTGAGCTGGGTGGTTTTTCGCTCGAACGGCTCTCGCAGGTCCGTCAGGTCCACAGCGCGAAGGTGGTGCGAGTCGAAAGCCCCGAGGTTGCGCAGCGCGAAGCCGATGGCATGGTCACGCCGCACGACCTCGTGCTGGGGGTCTTGTCCGCTGACTGCGTATCGCTGCTTTGTGCCGATGGGGAGGGCCGTGTCGCCGCCACCCATGCTGGCTGGCGTGGCACGGTAGCTGGGATTGCAACCGAGACAGTCGCCGCACTGGCCACACTGGGGTCGGACGTAAGGCGCATTCGCGCCGTCCTGGGACCGTCGATTGGCCCCTGCTGCTTCGAGGTACAACAGGACGTGGCCAGCGTGTTTGCGGCCCAAGATGAAGACGTCGTGCTTCACCGAGACGGTCGTTTGTTCGTCGATTTGTGGAGCTACAATCAAAAGTTGCTGATTCGTGCAGGTCTACTACCCGAAAACATCGGTGCCCGCCCGCCCTGCACCCGCTGCGACGACACACGCTTTTACTCATTCCGTCGCGACGGTGCCGGTATCGGTCAGCATCTCGCGTATATCGTCGGAGGTCCCGCGTGACTACAGCCAAGAAGTGGCTCATCGGAGTGCTGACCACCACCGCGCTGCTCGGCGGTGGCGGCTT
>CAYTGC010000867.1:0-2037 GCA_964437195.1 uncultured Myxococcales bacterium
GGACCTCGTCGACAATCGCCTGGGTGTGCTCCAAGAAGAGTGCAACTTCCGCGAACGACACAAGCAGGTCGCCGATCGCCACGCTCGGGCCACCCGCTACATGAGCCCCGAGTTTCGGCTCTGTACCCTGGCCGAGTCGATCCTGACGGGCATCATGACGCCGCAGGAACGGCAACAGCTCGTCACCTGCAGAGCGACAGAGAACGCCCCGCCTCAGTAGTCCTTTTTCCGCGTTTCTGCGGCGTCAAACTTCCGCCACCACATCGCCTTTGCGCGATACCATGGGCGCATGCCGATGAAACGCCCTGCCCTCGCCTCGCGTGTCTGCCGTTCCGTAGGTTCGCTCGCGCTCTTTTTGGCCTCGCTTGCACCGGCTACCTCGTCGGGTTACGCGATCCAAATTCACAACGAGCTGGCCCGTCGGGCACTGCTGCAAAGTGGTCTTGGCGACCCGGCCACGCCGATCGATCCCGTCGCATTTGAGAAGCTGCGCACAATCATTGACAGCTACGCCCGAAACGATCCGACGCTGCGCGACGCATGGCAGAAGCGCTATCCAACCGCCGCGAGCTTTGATTCCTTCGCCGAAAAGCAGTTCCTGCAGCTTGCCGCATCGAGCAAGGTCTTTGGCATCGACTCGGTGGATGAGCGGCTTACGCCCGGCTCGACGCTGCTCGATGTGGTGATGTGGGGTGCGGGACAGCCAGACGACGACTGGCGCAATCGTGAGCGGCTCGCCTACGATGACAAGCGGCAGCCGCTGAAGGACAAATTTGGCCAGCCGGTGCCCGCCGACCCTGCGCTGCTCAACATGGGACGACTCGGCGCTCTGTCGAGCCAAGCCCACGCCCACTATGGACTGGCGCAGGTCGAGTTTTCCGGTGATGCCGACGTGCTGAAGAAGGAGCCGAGGCGGTTCGCCCGTCCGGTCGGCTGGGAAAAAGGCCCGATCCTGACGCTGGCCGCCGAGATGGCACAGATTCATCTCGACATGGCGCTGATTGCCGCCTTGAGCGATGTCCCGACGGCGCGCGAGCTGTCTTGGCAGTTTACCGGCGAGGGCTTCCACTACATGGGCGACGTCGGCAACCAGATCCACACCGTGCAAGTCGGACTGTACGACTTCTTCGTTGACGCCGCGCTCGAGCGGCTCAAGATGGGACTGCTCAGCGGCGGCGGCTACCTGGGCAAGATGCGCTCACTCGGGTCGATCGGCATCGATATCTTGTCGAGCCACCACACGCTCAGCGAGGAATTCACCTACCGCCGGTTCAAGGCTGCGATCGACGGCAAGGCGACCCCTGAGACCGAGCGACTTCTCAAAGCGCCCACCGAGGACGACGCCGAGTTCGCCAAGAAGCTCGATGCTGCGCTGGCCAAGCTAGGTCCAAACCCCGAGCGTGGTGAGTTTGCCCTGGTGCTAACCCGGACGATGATTGACACCTCATCGGATCAGGGCGATGACGTCTACCGTGCGACCGCCGCGATTGCTGATCCGGCGCTGCGCACCCGGCACAAGACCTTCGACGAAGAACGCGACGACCCCGAGAAGTTTGTCCGTCCAGCTAGCGAAGTCGGCGATGCCGCGTACCGCGAGTTCTGGGCCCTGCAAGAGCAAGCGTTCCGTCGCGTCGGCACCGCGAAACGGCGCTGGGTGCAGCTCAAGCAGAAACTCCTCGCATCAGCGACGACCCCGGAGCAAAAGGAAGCGCTGCGCAACGAAATCACCCGACGCATGGTCGAGCGGCAGCTCAAGATGCTGGGCGATAGCGAGGCGAGGCTGGCGCAGTATCTGGCCGATCCGCCGCAGAACATCACAGCGCCGGAAAAAGCGCCCGGTCTGCTCGCCGCCGACATCTTTATCTTGAGTCAGCTCATCGGCATTCCCCTTCTCATCATGCGCCGCCGCCGCAAAGCCCAGCAGCAGACCCAAGCCAACGGCTAGGACCCATCCAACCCCCTGCAGCACATCCCCTTGGGGTGGTCTAGACCTCCGCGACCCCCTGCGAAATTCTCCTTGGGGTGGTCTAGACCTCC
>CAYTGC010000868.1:0-2034 GCA_964437195.1 uncultured Myxococcales bacterium
ATTTGGGTTATCTGCGAGCGATGTCGATTTACTTGGTCACAGGAGGCTGCGGCTTCATTGGCAGCAACCTTGTGGATTCGCTTTTGCAACGCGGCGAGGAGGTGCGCATCCTCGACAATCTGAGCACTGGACGATATCGCAATGTCGCCGAGCTTTTGGCCCGCTATCCCAAGCAAGTCTCGCTGTGGCGCGGCGACATCCTCGACGGACCGCTGCTCGACCGCGTGCTGTGCGGAGTCGATTACGTGGCGCACTTGGCGGCCATGCCATCGGTGACGTGGTCCGTCGAGCAGCCGTTTTGGTGCGACCGCATAAACTCGGGTGGAACGCTGCAGGTGCTCGAGGCGTCAAGGCGTCAGGGCAAGGTAAAGCGCGTGGTGATCGCAGCCTCGTGCGCGGCGTACGGCGATCTGAGGCCAACCGAGCCCAAGCGCGAGACCGACGAAGTGGCTCCGATGTCGCCTTACGCTGCGGCCAAGCTGGCGAGTGAACATCACGGATCGGTCTATAGCCAAATTTACGGCGTTCCGACGGTAAGCTTGCGATTTTTCAACGTCTTTGGTCCGCGCCAAGACCCGACCTCGCAGTACGCCGCAGTGGTGCCAAACTTCGTTCGGGCCGTGGTGCAAAACCGCCGTCCGCGCATCTTCGGCGATGGCAAGCAGTCGCGTGACTTCGTCTTCGTCGACAACATCGTCCGGGCGGTAACGCTTTCGTGCAGTGCCAAGGCAGATCGCGTCGCTGGCAAGGTCATCAACGTGGGCTGCGGAGAGCAAGTGACGCTGCTCGACCTTCTCACCGAGCTATCGCGACTCTCCGGTCGTCCGATCGAGCCTGAGTTTCTACCGGCCCGAGAAGGCGAAGTGCGGCACTCGTTTGCGGACATTTCGCGGGCCCAGGATCTCCTCGGGTATTCGCCGGACGTTCGCTTCCCCGAGGGGCTTGCGCGTACACTACGCTGGTTTGCGCAAGACAAGGATGCCGCATGAACAGCATGACCGGCTTTGGAGGGGCCAAGGGAGAAGTCCTGGGCCGCCATTTCTCCGTCGAAATTCGCAGCTTCAACCACCGCTTTCTCGAGGTGAAGCTGCGCCTGCCGTCTGGCTTTGCCGATCCGCTCCTCGATCAACTGCTGCGCGAAGTGGTGCGCAAGAAAGTGCATCGCGGCAGCCTGGTCATCACCCTGAGCGAGACGACTGCCAAGGCAAACGCGCCGTCGGTACGGCTCGATCACGAGCTGCTCGATGTGTATGCCCAAACGCTGCGTGAAGCCGCCAAACGCCTCGGTGGCAACCCAGAGCTGGCCATCGGTGGTGAGCCGCAGCTTCTCCAGTTCGTGCTGTCGCAGCCAGGGGTGATGGTTGCCGCCGAAGGACACATTCAGAGCGCCGAAGAGTATCTGTCCCAGTTTGCGCCACTGCTTGAGACGGCGATCGAAAAGCTCGACAAGAGCCGGACGCGGGAAGGCGAAGCGCTGAAGGCAGATCTGCTCGGGAGACTTCAAACCGTGAGTCGGCTGCGGGACGAGGTGTCCAAGATGACCGCGCTTGCGCCCGAGCAGCAGAAGCGCCGCCTGACCGAAAGGCTGCAGCGACTGGTGGACGGTCAAGTCCCGATTGATCAGCAGCGACTGGCCCAGGAGGTCGCCCTGTTTGCCGATCGCGTCGATGTCACCGAAGAACTGACCCGGCTGCGCGCCCACCTTGACGAGTTTGTCAGGCTGTGCGAAAGCCAGGCACCTGTCGGTCGGCAGCTCGACTTCCTGATGCAAGAGATGAACCGCGAGGCCAACACCCTGACGTCGAAAGCCCAGTCTGCAGAGGTGGCAGCGCGCGTGGTCGCGATGAAGGCGGAGCTAGAGCGGCTCCGCGAGCAGGTTCAAAATGTGGAATAGCCCAGCCTCGACAAACAACACCAAGAACAGCCTTCGCTTTGCGGTGCCCTCGTGCGGCTAGTCAACATTGGCTACGGCAACGCGGTCGTCGCCGAGCGAGTGGTCGCGATCGTCAGCCCAGAATCGGCACCGATGAAGCG
>CAYTGC010000869.1:0-2032 GCA_964437195.1 uncultured Myxococcales bacterium
CGCTGCCAGGTGTTGTAGTAGCGACCTTCAAAGTCCTGACATGACCAGAACGCGAACTTGATCGGGGTCTTGGCATCGGCGCCGGGTGCCGTCTTGGTTCGCCCTCGCTGTGACAGATAGAGCGCGTCGTCGCGTAGCACCAGAAATCGGTAGTAGTAGACTGTGCCAGGCTGAAGGCCAGTCACTTTGATGCGTACCGTGTGATCCGATTCGGCGCTGGCGGTGATCTGCTGCCCGTCGTAGACCACGGTGCCAAACTCGCTGTCTGTCGAGACCTGCAGCTTGATGCGGCACGGCTCAGCGGGGGAAGCTGGATTGAGCGCGCGGGTCCACAAAATGACACTGTCGGGGCGCGGATCGCCAGATGCGACCGACTGTGGAAAGAAGCGCTTTCCATCGAGTAGTTCCGGGGCTTGGGGCGTATTCGAGCAGCCCGCTTGGGGCAGAAGCAGCGCCGTGGCCGTTGTCGCGACGACGGTATACAGAAACGAGCGGCGGGAAGGCTGTGCAGAAGTACGCTGTTTTTCTTGTTTTCGTGTCATGGGACACCATTTTTACAAAAGGAGTGAGCATTGCTAGTCCAAACATGTCGGTAGCCCTGCCACGGATGCGCAGCCGTGCTAAGGTCGCCGCCCATGTCAAGCATTGGCCGCTCTGAGAGCATCTCCCGTCTCGATCAACTGAAAGTCTCCTCGTACTTTGGCTGCGATACGTTCGGCTGGCGCACCATGCAAGAACGGCTGCCAAAGGAAGTCTTCCGCTCGCTGCGCAAGTGCATCCGCAAAGGTGAGCGTTTGTCCGCTGAAGTCGCACATGTCGTTGCCCAAGCCATGAAGGACTGGGCGATTGAGCGCGGTGCGACCCACTTTACGCACTGGTTCCAGCCGATGACCGGCGCGACGGCGGAAAAACATGATGCCTTCATCACGTGGGATGAGCACGGCGGGCTGATCGAGTCGTTTTCGGGGGCACAGCTGATCCAGGGCGAGCCCGATGCGTCCAGCTTCCCCTCGGGCGGTCTGCGGACGACGTTCGAGGCGCGTGGCTACACGGCGTGGGATCCGGTGAGCCCGGCGTTTTTGATGGCGGGGCCGCTCGGCAAGACGCTGTGCATTCCGACCGCGTTTATCGGCTATCACGGCGAAGCGCTCGATCACAAAGTGCCGCTGCTGCGCGCGATGGAGTATGTCGGACAGCAGGCGACCCAGGCGCTCTCGCTATTTGGGCATGCCGGTGCAGTGGTGACGGCGCAGTGCGGGGCCGAGCAGGAGTATTTCCTCGTTGACCTCGAGCTGTACAAGGCCCGTCCCGACCTGATGTTCTGCAACCGCACGCTCCAAGGCGCGCGGCCGCCGAAGGGTCAGGAACTGGAAGACCACTATTTTGGGGCGATCAAAGAGCGTGTGCTGCGGTTTATGCAGGATCTGGAGCTGGAACTGTTCCGGCTGGGGATTCCGGCCAAGACCCGCCACAACGAGGTCGCACCAAACCAGTTCGAGCTGGCGCCGATCTACGAGCCTGCCAACGTCGCAGCTGACCACAACCAGCTCCTCATGGAGGTGATGAAGAAAGTGGGCGAGCGGCACGAGCTGGCGGTTCTGCTCGGCGAAAAGCCGTTCGCGGGCGTCAATGGATCGGGCAAGCACGTCAACTTCAGCCTCGGGAGTGACGACGGACAGAACCTGTTTGATCCGGGTCATTCGCCCGAGGAAAACCTGCAGTTCCTGTACTTTTTGTCGTCGGTCCTTTTGGGCGTGTGGCGACACGGAGCGGTGCTGCGCGCGTCAGTGGCATCGGCGAGCAACGATCACCGCCTCGGTGCCAACGAAGCCCCGCCGGCGATCATGTCGGTGTTCCTCGGAGAACAGCTCAACCGCATTCTCGATCAGGTGGAGAGCGGCACCGTCCTCTCTTCGTCTGAGCGGAAGCACCTCGACCTCGGGATTCCAGCGCTGCCGGTCTTGGCCAAGGACTACACCGACCGCAACCGCACGAGCCCAATGGCCTTTACTGGCAACAAGTTTGAGTTCCG
>CAYTGC010000870.1:0-2030 GCA_964437195.1 uncultured Myxococcales bacterium
GCCGACCGGCGAGTGTTCACGGACTTGCCGCATGGCTATTTCTCTCCGATTCCCTTTCATCGCGTCCTCTCTCACTGCGCTCACTGCGGGGGCAGCGGGACGAAGCACTTGATGCTGTCGTCGGGCCACAGGTTGATTTCGACGCGACGGTTCGGCTCATTTTCCCGATCGCGCTGCTTGGTCTTGTCCGGCGTCAGCCTGCGCTGTGCCGACAACGGCGAGTCCACAACAAACTTGCAGTTGAAGGCATACCAGCCAACCAGCACCGTGCGCTGCGTCACGTCAGCAGGAATTCCCTTCAGACCGAGCTCTGACCGAATGAAGTCTGCAACGCTCTCGGAACGAGCCCGCGACAGACGCGTGTTGTATTCGAGACCGCCAACGTTGTCGGTATGGCCTTCGATGCGGATGCGGTTGCCCTTGTTGATGTGATCGGCGATCGCATCAATCGAGCGGCGGATCGTCTCCAGACCATCTGGCGTCAGCACGGGGCTGTCGAACTCGAACAGCGAGCCAGAGATCTTGATGTTCTTCTTCGGGCAGTCGACGCCCGGCTTGCAAGCGCAGTTGACGCCCGGCGTGCACGGACAGTTGACGCCCGGCGTGCAACCGCAGGTCTTGCCTTCCTCGCAGACGCAGTCTTTGCCCGGCGTGCACGGACAATCGACGCCTGGGGTGCAGGGGCAGTTGACTCCCGGAGTGCACTGGCAGTTGACACCCGGAATGCACGGGCAGTTTGCGCCACGGCAGCGGCAGTCAGGTGCAGGCGGCGGCGGCGGCGGCGGTGGCGGCGTCGGCTTCTTGTTCCACGACCAGACAAGGCCAGCGTAGACTCGGAAGTCTGGAGAACCGATGCCCTTGGCTCCGCCAGTCGCCGGGACGCCCGGTCCACCACCCAAATAGATGTGGAAGTCACCGGCTGTCTGGGTCTCGATGTTCACACGGCCCGCCACGGTCGATTCCAGCGGAGTCTCGCCGAGCGACCGGAAGTTCCAGTTCGCGAGGCCGAACACTTCGGTCATCACATCGAGTGAGCCGTGATTCCAGTTGTAAAGACGTAGGTTCAAGCCAGCGCCAACCGACAGCGAATTGCCGACGCTGGTGAATGCGATCTGCTGAGCCTGCGCAAGGTACACACCAGGGTTTAGCACCAGGGTGAAGCGCCAAAGGTTCAGGTGGAACAGCAGCTTCAGGTTGCCAGTAGGCAGCGGCGAGCCCAAAAAGCTCTGCTTGTCGCCCGTCGGCAGCTTTAGATCGCCAGCAAAGCCGAGACCGCCCCACTTGCCGTTCAAGAACACGACCTTCGCTTGGAAGCGAAGATCTTCCTGACCGATCGAGTTTGGCTCCTGGTTCGGCAGGCTCTCGCGAAGCTTTGGGTCCTGGAACTCCTGCCCAATCCGGCCGACTTCGCCGGTCTGCCAGAACGTAACCGGCAGGCTCAGGCCGAATTGAAAACGACCCGTGCCACGAATCGGAATCCCAACCGAAATTCCCAGGTCGCCGGTGAGACGATCACCAACGAGGGGAAACTTCGGCTGATCCCCCATGTAAAGGTACAGGGGATTTTTCGAGTAATGGAGAAACAGCTGCGGCGCAATCTCGAAGCGCGGCAGCAGCTCTGCCAAGTCTTGCGTAACCAAGCGGCCCGTACCGAAGGCCGGTTGGAAGCGGTTGATGTCCAGGGCATTGCGCGAGGCGTCCTGGGCACTCGCCACCTGAGAAACGCACAGTCCCGCTGCGCAGAGCAGCGTGGCCAAGCGAAAGCGCAGGCGCGCAAAGAGGGTGTCGGAAACGGGACGATGTTCGGCGTTCGACATGCTGGTTAGACCATTGCAAGCTCGACTGCGGGCCCGTGGGCATCGGTCAGGAAGACCGCGTGCCTCAGACGACCAGAGGTGAGTTTGTCCGCTACTTTAGCGCGAGTCATGTAGCTAAATACACAAAATTCGATCGCGACACCGATATCGATGGCAGCGATGGCTGTCTTCGATAGGTAGCACACCGAGCGCCAAGCCCCAAGAAAATGTCTC
>CAYTGC010000871.1:0-2030 GCA_964437195.1 uncultured Myxococcales bacterium
CCGACCTGGCGACGATTGAGCAGCGCGTCCGCGACTACAATCCCGAGCGAGTCCTTTACGTCGTCGGTATTCCGCAACAGCTTCACTTTCAACAGGTGTTCTTCGTCGCCCGCAAGATGGGAGTGACCTGTTCTCTCGAACACATCAGCTTCGGCTCGATGCGATTCAAGGACAAGGACGGCAACTACACGACGGGCTCGACGCGAAAAGGCAACGTGCCGCTGCTCGATGAGTTCCTTGACATGGCGACGGAGCGTGCGGCTCAGACCGCCAAGCAGAAGAACGAGGATCTTGGCGCGGCGGAGCTTGCCGAGGTTGCACGGGTCGTCGGAATCGGCGCGGTCAAGTACAACGATCTTTCGCGGGACCGACAGCAAGACATCCACTTTGATATCGACAAAGCGCTGTCTCTCGAGGGGAATACCGCACCGTACATGCAGTATGCTTATGCGCGGCTTCGGTCGATTGCCCGCAAAGCGCAGAGCGAAAGCATGGCGACGGCGGACGCGGTGACCATCGTCGAACCAGCCGAGCGGCGGCTGGCGCGACGGCTGCTCGACTATGCGGCGGCGGTCGAGACGGTGGCCCGAACGGCGCGTCCCCATCACCTGTGCGAGTATCTGTTCGATCTCGCCGGAGCAGTCAGCGCGTTTTACACAGAAGTGCCCGTCCTAAAAGCCGATCCTGCTTCGCGGGCTTCGCGGCTCAAGCTCCTGGCACTCGTCGCAGAGACGCTCAGGCACGGTCTGTCGCTTTTAGGAATCGAAGTGCCCGAGCGGATGTAGTCAGAAGCGGCGCTAGAACAAAGGCGGCTGGCTCTCGTCCTCAGTCAGGCGCCCAAGCAGCGATGACACCCACGCCGATAGACCGATTGCAAGCGGATGTCCCAGCTCAAACCAGCGCTGCGCCGTATAGCCATCCAGCCGACAAGGCGGAAGAGCATGCACCGACAGCACATACGGCGAAAAGCGCATGACCCGGTGTGTCAGGATGTGCGTAAACGCTGGCAGTGGTCTCGCGCTCTCGACGGAAACATTCTGATCGAGCTGCTGGTTGGCCAAGCGGCCAAGTCCGCTGTGCTCGGATTCAGTTTCGTCGAGAGACAGCGTCGGAGGCTCCCACAGGCCGCCCCACAAGCCCGACTCCGGACGGCGGAGAAGTAGCACATTGCCATCGCACAAAAGCAGCAGCGTTACGTTGCGCACCGTCGGGACGATGCGCTGCGCTTTTGCGGGTGGATACTCTTCCGCACTACCAAGCCGTCGCGCCGCGCAGTGTGTCGCCACCGGACAGCTCAGACAGAGCGGTCGTCGCGGCAGGCACACCGTCGCGCCCAGCTCCATCAGCGCTTGATTCAGGTCCCCGGGATCATTCTCAGGAGCAGTCAGCGTCGGCGCGGGCAGCAGCGAATCTGCCAGAGACCAATAGAGCCGCTTCCCGACGGCGGTTTCGGGCCGCTCGGCGAGCAGAAACAGTCGACTCAGCACCCGGATCACATTCCCGTCGAGAATCGGGGCGGATTGACCAAGCGCGATCGAACGAATCGCCCCGGCGGTATACGGCCCGATGCCCGGTAGCGCCTCGATTGAAGCCGGCTCCGTCGGGAACACGCCATCGTGGACGTCCGCAATTCGCTGCGCCGCTTTGTGCAAGTTGCGCGCCCGCGAGTAGTAGCCAAGCCCGCTCCACAGCGTCAGCACGTCGTCTAGCGGCGCACACGCGAGATCCCGCACCGTCGGAAACCGCGCCATAAACCGCGCGAAATAGCCCTTCACCGTTTCGGTTCGCGTCTGCTGGAGCATGATCTCCGAAATCCAGATCGCGTATGGATCGCGCTCTTTGCGCCATGGCAAGTCGCGATGTCCCTGTCGAAACCAATCGAGCAGCGATACACGAATTGGCGAAAGCGAGCTCTTCTTTATCGAGGGTGAGGGAGTGTCATGGGCAGAAAGGGGCTGGTCCGCTTGCGGTCTGCTGCGCCGTCCCGCCACACTCGCTCCTAGCTGGACTTGTGCTCGACGACCACGACG
>CAYTGC010000872.1:0-2018 GCA_964437195.1 uncultured Myxococcales bacterium
GTCAGCGCGATGTTCGGCGAGACCGATAGCGCTCTCATCTCGTATCAGCCAGAGCGCGAGACGATCACGCTCTTGCTTGGTCGACCACTTCCCGTCGGACGCGCCCGGGCACTGCTGGTGTTTTCAGGACGGCTCGCGCCGAGCATGCACGGACTTTATCTGGGCACCGACGGAGTGCACAGCGCCGTGTGTTCGCAGTGTGAAGCAACCGATGCGCGGGCGATTTTCCCGTGCTTCGACGAACCGGCGTTCAAAGCGGCACTTCGCTGGACGCTGCGCACGGGTCCAGGCGTGACCGCGCTCACCAACGGCATGCTGACGGAACACCACTCGGGCCACGGGGAGCAGGTGTTCGAGTTTGCCGAGACAAAGCCGGTGTCGTCGTACCTTGCAGCAGTGGTCGTCGGGGACTTTGAAGCAGGCACTCCTGATTACCTGCGCGACATCCCGATGAAGGTCTATGCACCGACGGGAAAAACCAAGCAGACGCAGTTCGCCAAGGGATTTACGTCGCGGCTTCTGCCCTGGTTCGAGCAGTACTTTGACTTCCCCTACCCGTTTGGCAAGTACGACCAAGTCGCGGTGCCAGGATTCGACGCAGGCGCGATGGAGAACATCGGCCTGGTCTTGTTCCGTCAGAACCTTCTGCTGATGGAACCGGGCAGTGCAAGCTGGCGGCAAGAAAAAATCATCGCGCTCGTGATCGCCCACGAGATGGCGCACATGTGGTTTGGCAACGTGGTGACCATGCGCTGGTGGGACGACCTCTGGCTCAACGAAGCGTTTGCCGAGTGGATGGCACACAAGGTCTGCCACGCCATCGAGCCCAGCTACGAAGTCTGGAACGACTTTATTGAGGACAAGATTCGCGTCCTCCACGACGACGCGCTGCACAGCACACACCCGATCTGGACTGCCGTCGAGACGCCGGATGAAGCGCTCGAGATGTTCGATTCGATCACCTACCAAAAAGGCTGCGCGGTGATGCGAATGCTCGAAAACTTTCTCGGCGAAGACAACTTCCGGGACGGGCTTCGCGCGTATATGAAGGAATTTCAGTACGGCAACGCGTGTGGACCTGACCTGTGGCAAGCACTCGAAAAGACCAGCGCCCAGCCGGTCCATACACTGATGCAGAGCTGGGTCACGCAGTCTGGCTATCCCGTCGTCGACATCGATCTCGTACAGACCGAGGACGGAGCCCGCTTGAACCTGCGCCAAGAGCGGTTCTTTTCCGACGCACAGAGCCGACCGAGCGAACAGCTTTGGTGCATTCCCATGACCGTCCGCTTCGCTGACGACGAGGGAGTCAAGGCGCATCGCTTTATCTTCGACTCGCGCGCCCACACGGTGCAGCTTCCGTCCTCGGGCAATGTGCGCTGGGTCTACGCCAATCAGGACGAGATTGGTTTTTATCGTCAGCGTCTCAGCCAGCACACGCTTGCCAAGCTCTTGCCACTCGCCGTTGAAGTGCTCTCGCCCGTCGAGCTGGTTGGTTTGCTCGAAGATCACTGGGCCATGGTGCGCAACGGCAGCATCGCGATCACGAGCTTCTTGGCGGTGCTGTCGGCCTGCTCGGCGGCGCGTGACCACAACGTGCTGCGCGTCATCGCCGAGCGGATGGATGCACTCGACCTGCTGGTCAAGGACTCTGGCGATCGTCCAGCGCGGCTCAAGCTGCGCAGGCTGGCCGAGCAGCGCTTTTCGTCGCACCTTTCAGAGCTGGGCTTTGTCCCCCGCGAGGGTGAGCCCCAGAACGATGTCCAGCGACGGGCAATCTGTATCGGCACACTGGCCGCGACGGCACGAGTGCAGAATGTAATTCGCGAGGTCGAGCTGCTTGCCCAGGCCGAAATGGTGAATCCGCGCGCAGTCGACCCAAATCTGGCGGGACCATTTGTGGCCATTGCGGCAAAGTTTGGCGACGAGCCGCGCTACGATCGTTGGGTCGAGACGTTCCAGAGTCGCAAAGCAGCTGGCAAGACCCCGCAAGAAGTCGCCCGCTATCTGCACACACT
>CAYTGC010000873.1:0-2015 GCA_964437195.1 uncultured Myxococcales bacterium
TTTGAAGGCACGCGCAGCTCATTTGACATCGTGGTGCCGCCGATTCCGCCCGGTGGTGGTGGATCGAGCGGTGAGACCAACAACCAGACGAGCGGATCGGCCATTACCCAGCTGGGATCGGTGCGCGATCAGTCGGTGCTGCACATCGTTCGCACGGCACCCTATGCGATCGCTCGCTTTGATTTTCTCGACCGACGGCTGACGGTGTCGCCACAGCTTCGACTGGAAACAGCCTACGTTCGTTCGTACGAAGGCGAGGTGTCGCGGACGGTATTTTCACCAGAGCCGCGGCTGGTGATTAGCGGCCAGATCGTTCCCAAGTACCTCATGCTCAAGTTTGGCGTCGGGTCGTACTCGCAGCTTGGCCAGCCGCAAGAGCTAAACCGGGTGTTTGGCAATCCCAACCTCGACCCGCAGCGTGGCACCACCTACGTTGCCGGGTTTGAGAGTGAACCGACGGGGACGCTGTTTGTCCAAGGGCAGTTTTTCTACAAGGACTTGCGCTCGCTGATCGTCGCGGATCCGGTGCTCAAGTACACAAACGCGGGGCTCGGAAGGGTCATCGGTGGGGACTTTCTGCTGCGGCAGAAGCTGTGGAAGGGTCTGTTCGGCTGGCTGGCGTACACCATTTCGCAGTCGGAGCGGCGCAGCAATCCCGAGCAGCCGTGGCGACTGTTCCGCTATGACCAGACGCACATTTTGACGGCGGTTGCGTCGTACAAGCTGCCATGGTGGGGCATTGAGGTCGGCGTTCGCTTCCGCTACGTCACTGGCGGTCTTTACACCCCGACCCTGGGCGGGATTCGCGACACGCTGACCCAGACGTGGGTCGGGACGCAGGGCGATGTCTTTTCGGCGCGGCTGCCGGACTTCCACCAGCTGGACCTGCGCTTCGACAAGACCTGGACCTTCAACCGCTGGAAGCTGGGTCTGTATCTGGACATCCAGAATCTCTACAACCGCGAAAATGCCGAACAGCTTGCCTACGGTGGACGGCAGCTCTACCAAACCACGCTCGTTACTGGTATTCCGTTTTTCCCGAACCTCGGACTGCGCGCCGATTTCTAGGGAGCGAGGCACATGACGAAAGCAAATCGAACCCGGTGGGCGACGGTGTTGGCGCTTGTCCTTCTGCTTCTGCCTGGCTGTGAAAATGACATCGACCCCGACTCGTTGGTGCGAGATCTGCGCGTGCTGTCGCTGCGGATTGGCGGGGTGGACAAGTGGAGCGCGGCGGAGGCGCAGGCCGAGGTCAAGCCTGGTCCCGGTGGACTCGATCTGGTCTTTACAAGCGATCACATCGACCTTGTCGCCAATGTTGCTGCGCCGGTCGGTCCCGGACGACGGATTTTGGCGCCGCGGACACTCGTCTATGAGTGGTATCTGTGCATCGGCCCTGCGTCGCTGTTCAGTCCGGGAACGCTCGATCCGGGCTGTCGCAAGTGGCTTCCGAGCGACCCCGACCCGATGAAAAACACAGCGCTGCGCTTTGTCGGAAACGGGCAGACGCTCAGCCTGCCGACAGCAGTTCTAAAAGACATCGTCGGAGGTGTGCTCCAGGCGCTGGTGTTTGGCGGATCGGGCGGCGGCGGTGGTTCCGTCAAGCTGCCGGAAAAGCCCGTATCGATACTGCTTCCGCTGATCATGCGGGTGCGGGCGCCAAGCGGCGATCCCAGCGACATCCGAGACAGTGAGGTCGGCGTGACCTATCTGCGGACGTGGATTGCACTTCCGGGGATGACGCTGCCGCCGGTGAACCAAAATCCAGCGCTCGGGAACTTGCAGGCCGGGGCCGACAAAGATGGCCAAAAGATGCCGCTTTTGCCGTGTACCGCGATGAGCTGTCCTCGCAACAAAGTGAAGCGCGGCGCGGATCTGTTCCTTGTGGCTGGCGCGCAGGCTGGCTCGGTGCAGAACTACACACCCCAAGACGATACGGGTCGGGGGCCGCGCGACGAAACGCTGCGCTATAGCTGGTTTTCGACCGATGGCGAGTTTGACCGCGAGCGCACCGG